>DASURA010000287.1:0-6210 GCA_036280295.1 Hyphomicrobiaceae bacterium | reverse complement strand
GCCGAGCTTGCGTCCGGCCGAGTTGAAGGCCACCGATCGCTCGACGCGGGCGCCCACCCCGCGGCACAGCTCGGAGAAGTCCTTGATGGTGCACAGGTGCACGTTTGGGGTGACGTACCAATCCTCGGGCAGGTTCTCCGTCACCGGCATGCGCCCGGTCATCAAGAGGCGCGCGCGCACCTGCCAGTGCCCGAAGTTGGGAAACGAGACGATGGCGTGGCGGCCGATGCGCAGCAGCTGCTCCAGCACCTCCTTGGGCCGCAGCGTCGCCTGGATCGTCAGGCTCAGGATGGCATAGTCGAAGGCGGCGTCGGGGTAATCCGCAAGGTCACTGTCGGCATCGCCCTGGATCACCGACAGCCCGCGCGACACGCAGGCATTGACGCGCTCGCGCTCCACCTCGATGCCTCGCCCGTCCACCGCCTTGGTATCTGCCAGCAGTTGCAGCAGCGAACCGTCGCCGCAGCCCACGTCGAGCACGCGCGAGCCCTTCGTGACCATCTCGGCGATCAGCAGATGGTCGGCACGATAGCGCGGCAGTTGCATCGGAGGCGCCAGCATCAGGTCAGAGGCTCCGGCCCGGCTGCGACACAGCCTGCGAGCCCGTCGCTCGCAGGCCGCGCTTGCGTGCCGCCGCGTTAATGAAGCCGCGCACGGTGGCGAAGAGCTCGGGCTCGTCGAGCAGGAAGGCGTCGTGCCCCTTGTCGGACTCGATCTCGACGAAGCTGACGTTGGCGGCCACCGCGCTCAGTGCCCGCACCACCTCGCGGCTCTCGCGCGTCGGGTACAGCCAGTCGGAGGTGAACGACACCACGCAGAAGCGGGTCTGAGTGCCCTTGAAGGCGTTCGCCAGCACATCGCCGTGCTCGGCGGCAAGATCGAAATAATCCATCGCCCGCGTGATGTAGAGATAGCTGTTGGCGTCGAAGCGGTCGACGAAGGTGGAGCCCTGGTAGCGCAGGTAGCTCTCCACCTGGAAATCGGCATTGAACGAAAAGCTCTTGGCCTCCAGCCCCTGCAGCGAACGGCCGAATTTCCTCTGCAGCGCCTCCTCCGACAGATAGGTGATGTGCGCGGCCATGCGCGCCACGGCCAGCCCGTTGCGCGGCTCCTTGCCAAGCTCCAGATAGCGTCCGCCGGCCCAATTCGGATCCGCCATCACCGCCTGCCGGCCGACTTCGTGGAAAGCGATGTTCTGCGAGGAGTGCAAGGCCGCCGCGGCAATCGGCACCGCGGCGAACACGCGGCTCTTGTATCGCGCGGCCCACTGCAGCACCTGCATGCCGCCCATCGAGCCGCCGATCACGCAGAACAAGGTGTCGATGCCGAAATGATCGATCAGCGCCACCTGCGCATCCACCATGTCGCCAATGGTGATGACGGGAAAGTCCACTCCCCAGGGCTTGCCGGTCGCCGGATTGATGCTGGCCGGCCCGGTAGAGCCCAGACAGCCGCCGAGCACGTTGGGGCAGATGACAAAGAAGCGATCGGTATCGATCGGCTTGCCGGGGCCGACCATGATCTCCCACCAGCCGGGCTTGCCGGTGACGGGGTGCTGGCTCGCCACGTACTGATCGCCGGTGAGCGCGTGCGGCACCAGCACGGCGTTGGACTTGTCGGCGTTCAGCGAGCCGTACGTTTTGTAGGCGATGCGGTAGGGCGCCAGTTCCTTGCCCGATGCCAGGCGCAGGGGCCGGCTCGCGGGTACGTCGAGATAGTCGCTGCTCGGCCGCATGGCCTGCAGCGTGCGCGCCTCGGTTGCCGCGGGGAGGTCTTGAACGTTCGCCGTGTCCATAAACGCCGTTAGCTAGGCCCTTGCAGGGGAAAGTCAAGTGTCGGGGTCAAGCCCGCGAGGTCTACCCGGCCCGCTCGCGACACAGCTTACGGTATGCAAACCGGCACCTCGCGGCGAGCCGACGTTTTGTCTAGTTTGCGCAAACCAGCGGCGCACGATCAGGAGAGCAGCAATGGCGGATTCGACCGGCAGCGCGGCGGGAGGCCGCGAGCGCGACCAGCGTCCGTATCAGAGCCAGAACCCTGGCCAGAACCCTGGCCAGAAGCCTGGTAAGTGGCACTTCTGGATCGACCGCGGCGGCACCTTCACCGACGTGGTCTCCCGCTCGCCCGAAGGTGTCATCAGCGCCCGCAAGGTTCTCTCTGCGAACCCCGGCGCCTACGATGATGCGGCACTGGAAGGCATCCGCCAGGCCCTCGGCCTCGGCTCCGGCGCGCCGATCCCCTCAGAGCGCATCGCCGCCGTAAAGATGGGCACCACGGTCGCCACCAACGCGCTCCTGGAGCGCAAGGGCGAGCCGACGCTGCTCGTCATCACCCGGGGCCTAAAGGACCAGCTGGAGATCGGGTACCAGGCGCGGCCCGACATCTTCGCCAAGCGCATCGTCAAGCCGGAGATGCTCTATGCGCGCGTGGTGGAGGCGAATGAGCGCATCCGCGCCGACGGCGCGGTGGAACAGCCGCTGGATGTGGCGGCGCTGGAGCACGACCTCAAGACGGCCGTGGCTGACGGTCTCACGTCTGTCGCCATCGTCCTGATGCACGCCTACGCCCATCCCGGCCACGAGCTTGCGGCGGCCGCGGCGGCCCGGCGCGCCGGCTTCGAGCAGATCTCGGTCAGCCACCAGGTCTCGCCGCTCATCAAGCTGGTCGGCCGGGGCGACACCACGGTCGCGGACGCCTACCTGTCGCCGATCCTGCGGCGGTACGTAAAGAAAGTGGCGGGGGCATTGGGGTCGTCTCCCTCTTCCCGCACTTCGCGGGGAGAGGGTCAGGGTCAGGGGCAGGAACCCGCTCCGACGTCGGCATCTATTCCTGCCCCTCATCCTAGCTCTCTCCCCGCGAGCGGGGAGAGGGAATCCACCCCGCACATCCTCTTCATGGCTTCCTCGGGCGGGCTCAAGTCCGCCGACCTGTTCCAGGGCCGCGATGCCATCCTGTCCGGCCCGGCCGGCGGCGTTGTCGGCATGGCGGAGACGGCGCGGCTGGCCGGCTTCGGCAAGGTGATCGGCTTCGACATGGGCGGCACCTCCACCGACGTCGCGCATTTCGCCGGCGAGTACGAGCGCTCGTTCGAGACCGAGGTGGCGGGCGTGCGCCTGCGCGTGCCGATGCTGCGTGTGCATACTGTCGCCGCCGGCGGCGGCTCGATCCTCGTCTACGACGGCACCCGCTTCCGCGTCGGCCCGGAATCCGCCGGCGCCGATCCCGGCCCCAAATGCTACCGCCGGGGCGGCCCGCTCACCGTCACCGATGCCAATGTCATGGTCGGCAAGCTGCGCGCTGCCACCTTCCCCCACATCTTCGGTCCCGGCCGCGATCAGCCGCTCGACGAGACGGCGGTACGCGAGGCCTTCGCGGCGCTTGCCAACGAGATCGGCACCAAATCCGGCGATAGCCGCACGCCGGAGGAGGTCGCCGACGGCTTTCTCCGCATCGCCGTGGAGAACATGGCGAACGCCATCAAGAAGATCTCCGTGCAGCGCGGCTACGATGTGACGGAGTATGCGCTCAACTGCTTCGGCTCCGCCGGCGGTCAGCACGCCTGCCAGATCGCCGATACCCTCGGCATGCAGACGGTGCTGATCCACCCGCTGTCGGGCCTGCTTTCCGCCTACGGCATGGGCCTGGCGCCGATCCGCGCCAGCCGCGAGCAATCGGTGGAGGCGCCGCTGAGCGACGATAGCCTTGCGGATCTTGATACGCTCCATTCGCGCCTCGCCGACATCACCCGCGCCGAGGTCGCCGCCCAGGGCGTCGACGCCGCCGATATCGCCGTTACCGCCTGGGCGCACCTGCGCTATGACGGTACAGACACGGCGCTCTCCGTCCCCCTCGGCGTGGCAGCAGCCCCCATGCGCGAGGCGTTCGAGGCCCTGCACGGCCAGCGCTTCGGCTTCGTCTCGCCGGAAAAAGGCGTCACGATCGCGGCGCTGGAGGTGGAGGCGGCGGGGGGCGATTCTCCCTCTACCCGCACTTCGCGAGGAGAGGGGCAGGGTCAAGTGGTCAGCTCTCAGATTATGGCTGCCCCTCACGAGTTTTCTGCTGCCCCTCACCCTAACCCTCTCCCCGCAAGCGGGGAGAGGGGACCGGTCGCGCATGCTGAAACCGCCCGCTTCTACTCCGCCCGCGCCTGGCACGACGCACCCGTCATCCTGCGCGAGCACCTGCGGCCCGGCCATCGCGTAGCCGGGCCGGCGCTTGTGATGGAGCCGCACCAGACTGTGGTGGTGGAGCCTGGCTGGAGCCTGGAGGTCTCGCCCCGCGACGATCTCGTCCTCACGCGCACCGCCCCGCAAGCGCGCGAGATCCTGGGGCGCACCGCAGATCCGGTGCTCCTGGAGGTGTTCAACAACCTCTACATGTCGATCGCCGAGCAGATGGGCGAGGCGCTGCGCAACACGGCGCAGTCGGTCAACATCAAGGAGCGGCTCGACTTCTCCTGCGCGGTGTTCGACGCCGGCGGTGCTCTCGTCGCCAACGCCCCGCACATGCCGGTGCACCTGGGGTCCATGGACCGCTCGGTCGAGACTGTGATCCGCGCCAACGCCGGCAAGATGCGCCCGGGCGACGTCTACATGCTCAACGCGCCATACAACGGCGGCACGCACCTGCCGGACATCACCGTCATTACGCCGGTGTTTGCCGCACCCTCGTCGCAGCCTCGACGGGACTCCCCTCCCCCTTGTGGGGACGGGTTGGGGGTGGGGGGAACCCCGACCTCGGATGTTCTAAAATCCTCCCCACCCCAGCCCTCCCCCACAAGGGGGGAGGGGGCCGCGTTGGCGCACGCCGGGAGCCCGGAGATACTCTTCTACGTCGCCAGCCGCGGGCATCATGAGGATGTCGGCGGCCTCACCCCCGGCTCGATGACGCCGCGCGCCACGACAATCGAGGAGGAAGGCGTCTACATCGACAACTTCAAGCTGGTTGACCAGGGCCGCTTCCTGGAGACGGAGACACACGCGCTCCTCACCGGCGCAAAATATCCCGCCCGCAGCCCGGCCAAGAACATTGCCGACTTGAAGGCGCACGTCGCCGCCAATGCCAAGGGCGTCACCGAGCTCAACAAGATGGTCGACCACTTCGGCCTCGACGCAGTGCGCGCCTACATGGGCCACGTGCAGGACAACGCCGAGGAGAGCGTGCGGCGCCTCCTGTCCCGCCTCGAGGATGGTGCCTTCCGCGTCGAGATGGACCAGGGCACCTGGGTGGACGTGAAAATCACGGTCGACCGCGCCAACCGCCTCGCGCGCGTCGACTTTTCGGACACGTCCCCGGAGCAGCCCAACAACTTCAACGCGCCCGAGCCCGTCACCCGCGCCGCCACCCTATACGTGTTCCGCGTCATGGTGAACGAGCCGATCCCCATGAACGCCGGCTGCCTGAAGCCGATCGACATCGTCATCCCCGAGCGCTCGATGCTGAAGCCCGCCTACCCGGCCGCGGTGGTGGCCGGCAACGTGGAGACCAGCCAGATCGTCACCAACTGCCTGTTCGCCGCCATGAAGGCGCTTGGCTCCAGCCAGGGAACCATGAACAACCTCACCTTCGGCAACGCCCGCTACCAGTATTACGAGACCCTGTGCTCGGGCAGCCCGGCCGGTCCCGGCTTCGACGGCACCGCCGCCGTGCACGTGCACATGACCAACACACGCCTCACCGACCCCGAGGTCCTGGAGCTGCGCTATCCGGTGCTGCTGGAGGAGTTTTCCATCCGCCGCGGCTCCGGTGGCGAGGGCAGGTGGCGGGCCGGCGACGGCACGCTGCGCCGCATCCGCTTCCTGGAGCGGATGGACTGTGCAGTGCTGTCGAGCTTTCGCATGGCGCGGCCGTTCGGCCTGGAGGGCGGCGAGCCGGGCGAGTGCGGCGAGAATTGGGTGCGGCGCAACAATGGCCGCCTGCAGCGGCTCGACGGTTGCGACCAGACGGTGCTGGAGCCCGGCGAGGCCATCATCATCAAGACGCCCACAGGCGGCGGTTTTGGGCGGAAAGCGGCGGCAAAACGCTCGACGTAAACGCCGCGGGATGACGAGGCTCTGACGCCTGGCGCGGCTGGCGACACCGAGGGCGACCCATGCTGCGACTGCAATACTGCAACGCAGCATGCAGCCTAGCTCCAGGTGCTGGCCGTCGCCACATATCCGTCAGTGAAGCGCCGGCCATGAGCCCCGGGCGCCAAGCGTCGCAAAGACG
>DASURA010000286.1:0-4159 GCA_036280295.1 Hyphomicrobiaceae bacterium | reverse complement strand
GGCACCGGCCCGTAGCCCTGCCGGTTGAGCTGCTCCTGCACCGAGCGCACGGTATCGGCATCGGCGGCCTCTGGCGGCGCCTCGCCGACGGTGGCCACCCGAACCATTCGCACCTTGACGGTCTGCACGCTCTTGGGCTGCCCAGCCGCCGACGCCTCGGGTTCGGACGGCGGCTCCGGCGGCCGTGCAGCCGCTGTGGCCCGCTTGTGCGGCTCTGGTGGCTGTGCAGCCGCTGCCACCCGCTCGTGCTGCTTGCCGGCAGCTCGCTCCGGGGCCGCGGCTGTCTTGGCGGGCTTGGCTGCCGCCTTGGCGGCTTTCGGCGGCTTTGCCGGCGGCTCCGTGCGCACAGATGCCGCCTTCTCGACGCCGCCGACGGCGCCCTGCAGATAAAGTGCGTTGCTGGTCACGCCGATGGCCAGCAAGAAGAAGCCGCCCAGGGTCACGCGCGCCTGTCCTGGCGTCATCGCCGTCGTCCTTCCTGCAACGCCCCGCCCGGCAACGCCGACCCCGCGTTCAGTATGGGAAGCGGCGGATTAAAGGACGGTTAAACATGCGGGGCCTGACAGGCCTCAGGGTGCACCCTCGCGCAGCCGCCTAGCGCTGCTGGCGCCGGCGCATCGCGCAGGCGTGATGGGCCATGCCTGCCGCGACCGCGGCTGACCGTTGCCTCAGCTCCCCCGCGTGCCTATCTCCTCCGCTAATTGTCGAACACAAAGCGACACGCTTGCGCCGGCATGCCTGTGCCTCGCGTCTCTTCACGCCCGCAAGTCAGAGAATTGAGGTGATCATGAGCAAGCTTCTCAATCCGGTCGCCCTCGGCGATCTGGAGCTACCCAACCGCGTTATCATGGCGCCGCTGACGCGCAACCGTGCCACCATGCCGGGGCGCATCCCCAACAGCCTGATGCGCGACTATTACGTCCAGCGTGCCGCGGCGGGCTTGATCCTGACCGAGGCGACGTCGGTCGAGCCGATGGGTGTCGGCTATCCGAGCACACCCGGCATCTGGTCACCCGAGCAGGTGGAGGGGTGGGCTGCCATCACGAAGGCCGTGCACGAGCAAGGCGGCCGGATCATGATGCAGCTCTGGCACGTCGGCCGCATCTCGCACTCCTCCTACCACGGCGGCGCGCTGCCGGTCGCACCGAGCGCCATCGCCGCCGCCGGCCACGTGAGCCTGATCCGGCCGCAGGTGCCCTACGAGACTCCCCGGGCGCTGGAGACGCGCGAGATCGCCGGCATCATCGAGGCATTCCGCAGGGGCGCCGAGAACGCCAAGGCGGCCGGCTTCGACGGCGTCGAGGTGCACGGTGCCAACGGCTATCTGCTCGACCAGTTTCTGCAGGACGGCAGCAACATGCGCACTGACGCCTACGGCGGCCCGGTCGAGAACCGCGCGCGGCTGCACCTGGAGGTCACCGACGCGGTGGTCTCCGTCTGGGGCGCGGACCGGGTTGGCATGCACATCGCGCCGCGCAGCGACACGCACAGCATGGGCGATTCCGATCGCCTCGGCACCTTCAGCTACCTGGTACGCGAGCTCGGCAAGCGCCGCATCGCCTTCGTGTGTGCCCGCGAGGCGCTGGGCGAGGACCGCATCGGACCGCAGTTGAAGCAGGCGTTCGGCGGCACCTACATCGCCAACGAGGGCTTCGACAAGGAGAAGGCGGAGGCCGTGCTCGCCGCCGGCGTGGCCGATGCCGTCGCCTTCGGCAAGGCATTCATCGCCAACCCTGACCTGGTCCGTCGCATCGCCTTCAATGCGCCGCTCAACCCGTGGCACACGTCGACGTTCTACTCGCAGGGTCCTGAGGGTTATACGGATTATCCAGAGGTGGCGTAGGTTGGCACGGCGTCAGACCCCTTGCGCGCTGACGGCGGCTAAGATCGGCGGCGTCGCGAAGGGGGCTGACTCCGTCTGCATCACAAGAACCGCGTCGGCCACATCAGCGTGCGCCACATGTGCGCGGACGGACTGTTGTCGAGGCCGAGCCCCTCCACCGGCTGCCTGAAGTTGCGGCCGATGATGTCGACGAAGTCGTCGAGGTTGACCTTGGCGTCGGGGTCGAACGAGTAGATGTCGTTGAGGGTAATCAGCCTCGAGGTCATGTACCACTTGTGCTTCCGCGCCCGCTCGTAGTCGGCAACCAGATAAGGCTCCGGCTGGTAGTCAGGCCCGAACAGCTTGCGATACATCTCGGGATATTCGTAGCCCACCGACTCGTCGGGGAAGAAGCGCAGCGCTTGGTGCATGCGGATCGCCCAGGCAACCTCCTCGTCGACGTAGGGCTCGATCATCTGCGCACCCCAGTAGCCGTGGTCGCAGCGGATGAAGCTGACCACGCCGATATCGTGCAGCAGGCAGGCCAGCACCACCTTCTCGGAATGACCGGCCTTGAGGGCATGCGTCGCGCTCTGCAGCAGATGCGAGGTCGAGGCGAACCGGCACCGGAAGTAGTCCACCAGCGTCGGCTTCGCCGGCATCTGCGGCAGGCGTGGGTCTGCCCCCATCAGCAGGTACTTGCCGGGGTTCCTGGCCAGCGTGTCCCAGCCGCCTTCCATCTCCACCTTGCCGTCGGCGAGATAGCAGAGCGTCGACTTGGTGGCGATCGCCTCCAGCTCATGCATCATCTGCTCCTCGAGCGCATCGGCGCGCTCCGACATGGTCTGCGGCTTGATTGGCGAGGTGTGTGGCGTGGCATCCGTGGACATGCCGGTCTCCGATGGCGAGGTCGACGCTTCTTGAAGCGATTTCGCGGCAGGATGCGTGGTTTGGGTGCGTGCGGCAAGTGGCTCCTGGGGCGTTGGTGGTCATGGCCATCTTGCCTGTGCCAGGTGGCTCCCCGGCGCCGCACTTCTCTTTCCGGCACGATCACCTATGGTGCGCCGCATGATGGACGCACCGACCACCAAAGGCCACGCAAAGCCGGCTGCCGACAGAAGCAGATGCGCCGCATCGTGGCGCCGCGAGCTCACCGAGACCGTCCGGCTGGCTGCGCCGATGGCAGCGACCCAGCTCGGCCAGATTGCCATGATGACAACGGATCTGGCGCTGCTGGGGCGCCTGGGCGACCGGTTCGTGGCGGCGGCAGCGCTGGCGCACACCGTGCTGTTTGCGGCCTTCATGCTGGGCCTGGGCCTGGTCTCGGCGGTGGCACCGCTGGCCTCCCAGGCGTTCGGGGCCCGCCAGCCGCGCCTGGTGCGCCGCTCGGTGCGTGTTGGCCTGTGGGCAGCGGTGATCGCCGGCGTGCCGCTCACGGCAGCGCAGATGTGGGGCGAGGACATGCTGCTGGCGATGGGGCAGGACCCGACATCGGCCGAGTTGGCGGGCCGCTATCTTGCCGGCCTCGCCTGGAGCCTTATCCCCGCCTGGGCCTTCATTGCCCTGCGCAACTTCATGAGTGCAGTGAACCGGCCGGAGCCGGCATTGTGGATCACGCTGGCGGCAATACCTCTCAACGCCGTGCTTGGCTACGCGCTGATCTACGGCGCCCTTGGCGCCCCGCGCCTGGATATTCTCGGCGCCGGCGTGGCGACCACGTTCGTCAATCTGGCGATGTGCGCCGCCGCCGTCCGGCTCGCCTACGCGCGTCCGCCGTTCAGGAAATACCGCGTGCTCGGACGCTTCTGGCGTCCGGACTGGGCGTTGTCGCGGGAGCTTTTGGCCGTGGGCGTGCCGATCTCCGGCGCCTTCCTCTTGGAGTTCGGCATGTTTGCCATCGCCGCCCTGCTGATGGGCCGCATCGGTGCGACGGCGCTGGCGGCGCATGCCATTGCCCTGCAGACGGCGGCCATCCTGTTCATGGTGCCGTTCGGCATCTCGCTGGCCGCCACCGTGCGGGTCGGCCAGGCCGCTGGTCGTCGCAATGCCGAGGGCACGCGGCAGGCCGGCATCGCTGCCGTCGGGCTTGCCGCCGGGTTCATGCTGGCCATGACGGTGCTGGTGGTCCTGTTCCGCCATGCGATCCCGCCGGTGTTTCTGGGCACCGGGGTCGCGGCCGAAACCGCGGCGCTGGCGGCCCTGCTGCTGGCGCTCGGCGCGACGTTCTTCCTGACCGACGGCATCCAGACGGTCGCGGCCGGCGCCCTCAGAGGGCTCAACGACACGCGCGTGCCGCTGCTGATCGCAGCCGTCAGCTACTGGGGCGCCGGCGTCGGT
>DASURA010000285.1:0-9033 GCA_036280295.1 Hyphomicrobiaceae bacterium | reverse complement strand
CCCCGGTCCCTCCCGGAGTCTATTTCATCAACACGGCGGACTGGGGCTGCAGGGATACGGAGCCGGACAACACCTGCCTCGGCGTTACAATCCCTGTGCTTCTCTGGTCGACTCCCTGGACGATCTTGGGTGGCAGGCTGGAGCTCGTCGCAGCTACCCCTGCGTTGGAGTCGGGCGTCGTCAACGGCGGGCCCTACGATGCCAGCTTCTACAATCCGGCGGCGCTGGCCTTCCTTGCCTGGGATCTCGGAGGCGGATGGGGCGTCAGCTACGGCATCGGTGCCTATTTCGATGTGCATGAGAGCCTGGCCTGGAGCGATACCTCGCTCAACCAGCGGCTCGCGGTGAGCTACACGGCCGACGCCTGGAACATCACGGCCAACGTCATCTACATGACCCACTTCGACACCATCACCGACCGGCCGCAAATTTCGGCGTGTCCGCCGCCCCGCCAGTTCGATGGCTGCAATCCGGACGCCCTCAACCTCGACCTGACGTTCACCAGGAAGTACGGCAAGTGGGAGTTCGGCCCGGTTGCCTATGGTTCCTGGGACCTCACCTCGCCGAGGGACCTCCCGGAGCAGCGACAGTTCGCCGTCGGCGGCCTCGTGGGCTACGATTTCGGCAACATCACCCTGCAGACCTACCTCACAACGGTTGTCTCGCAGGACAACATGGGGCCCGGCAACAGCGGGGACAACGACACCCGCCTTTGGACGCGCGTCGCCATTCCGCTTTATAAGCAGCCCACGGCTGCCAAGAAGTACTGATGCGAGGCCGCCTGTCCTTGGCGCCGTGAGGCTGCGATCGTCTGGACCCGCACCCGGCCAAAGGGATAGGAGAGCTTGCGGCGGATCGCCCGCTCGCAGGCCAACGGGACGCATCGTGCATGCAGGACAGACGCCATCTACGGTCATTGCGACGCGGCGCCGCCGGTGGCGGCGCCATCCACCTCTACGGGGTCCACGCCGTGGAGGCAGCGCTGCACAATCCCCGGCGCACCATCCACCGCCTTTACCTGACCGACAACGCCGAGCGCCGGCTGCACGCGGCCCTGGCGGCGCGGCAAATGGCGCACGAGCGCGTGCTGCCGAAGGACCTCGACCGGCGTCTTGGCCCTGACACCGTGCACCAGGGCGCGCTGGCCGAGACCGAGCTGCTGCCGGAGCCGACGCTGGGCGAGCTGGCCGACGGCGCCAACGGCCGGCCGCTTCTCGTCCTCGACCAGGTCACCGACCCGCACAATGTCGGCGCCATCCTGCGCTCTGCGGCGGTGTTTGGCAGCGGCGGTCTCGTCATGACGCGCCGGCACAGTCCGCCACTCGACGGCACGCTCGCCAAGTCCGCCTCCGGGGCGCTGGAGCACGTGCCGGTGGCGCTGGCTCAGAATCTCGCCCGCGCGATGGCGGAGCTGAAGGAGCACGGTGTCGCCATCATCGGTCTCGACGGGGAGGCTAAGGAGCGCCTGGAGGCGACAGCCTGGCCCGAGCGTGTCGCCTTGATCCTCGGCGCGGAAGGCAAGGGCCTGCGTCAGCTCACGCGTACGAGCTGCGACCGGCTGGTCCGGATCTCGACCGCTGGTCCGTTCGCGAGCCTCAACGTCTCCAATGCTGCCGCCATCGCCCTGCACTGGGCTGCGGCGGCGAGGCTCGGCCTGCGGGGGTAGCATCCGCGCGCACGTCGGCGCGCACAATACAAACAAGGCGCCACAGACACGCAACGCCTTGCCATATGCCAAAGTCACGGGTCGCGCCGCAGTGCGACGGGCTCAATCGCACACGCGCTCGCGCCAGCAGCGGTACTCGCCGCCCCGGCAGACGCGCTCGCCGTAGCGGTTGAACCAGCAGCTGCGGCCGACATAGTCGCACCGGCGCGGGCCGCGGTAGCAGCGCGGGCCGTCGTCGTAATAGCGCGGGCCGGCATAAGCCCCGGCAATGCCGAGCCCCAGGATCGTGCCAATGGCCAAGCCGGCCGCCACGCCGCCGCGCCGGTGCGCCTCCGCCTGCTGCGCCGTCGCCGCAAACATGCCAGCGGCGAGCGACAGCGCCGCGACGCTCAGCATGATCTTCTTCATCATGGGTTTGTCTCCAGTGCCCACCGCCTCAAGAGGCGGCTCTTTCGCGATCGCCCTGCGATCGAATTCTTGCTTCCAGCTCAAGGCAGAACGCCGACGCACGGCGACTTCCGTCGCTGAATACGCCGTACAGCACATGAATATGGCGTGAACGGGACGTCGCCGCGTCGCCGACGATTAAAAATGGCACGCGGAGGCGATCAGCGGCAGCACCGCGGCACGTCGCGTCCCCACAGCGGGTAGCCCCACGCCGGATAGTAGCGATATTTCGGCCCGTAATAGTGATACCGATAGCGATAGCGCATATGCGAGCGCGGCACCCACTGGTTGGATGCGTAATAGGGGTAGTAGCCGGGCTGTCGATAGTACCAGGACCGCGGGTCGTACCGATACGCGCCGCGCTTCTTGCCCAGCGGCGAGTACATGCCGTAGCCATCGGGGTTCTCGTCGTGGCCCGCTGCAGCAGGCCCACACGTCAAAGCCGCTGTCGCAGCGACAAGGCCGGCGACCAACGCCGTACGCACACTTCCGAGCATAAGGTCCCTCGCACGATTGCAGCTCTGCCGCCCCAGCAAAGCCCAGATCGCCTAACAAGGACTTAACCACAGGGCGCCCACGCGGGCCAGTGGGTTCACGTTGCCGCACGGCCGCGACCGGTCGTGTCCGTCGACGCATCTACCGCTGTGCGGGGACGACCGGGCGGTCTTCGAGCGTGCGCTCATCGGTGGACCGCGAGCACCAGCAGTGGTTCCGCCAGATTGCGTACGCGAAGCTTGCACCCGCAATGGCGAAGGCGGCGAATGCGACCGGGAGGGCAGGGGCCAGTCGCTGTGTGCGACCCGCAACAACGGCACCTGTCGCAACGCCGATTGCTGCGGCGAAAAAGAATGCCGTGGCAATCTCGCGTGGCAGCTCCCAGAGCTCGCTCATCAGAGGATCCTTCAGGGCGGCAGCCCCTCGCGATTATCTCGCCGGCTTGGTGCGACGCAGGTCGCGAAGGGACTGCCCAAGTCGCGTGCTATCTTCCCCACCAGCCCTTCGAGCCGGTTGCCAGACGGCGCGCATCGGCCTCGACGCGGACCAGATCGGTGAACCAGGCCTGCCGGCTCGGGTCAGGCATATGCTTAACCTTCACCTTGCCGGCCTTGCGCAATGCCTCGAATGCGGCCGGGGCCTTCTTGATCGCGGCTTGCAACGCCTCGCCGGCGCGCTTGCTGAGCTGCCGCCTGTCCTTCTTGTCGGCCAGCCGCTCGATCAGCGCCGCGGCCCGATCCTGGGCGTCGCGGCCGCGCGCCAGGTCCTTGGCATCGACCCGGTCCGGCTCGGCATCGGCGATGCGCCACAGAGCACCGACGAAGTGGTGCCGGTAGTGGTACTGGTCAAACCGGCTCTCATCGCCGTCGCCTTTGGACGGCCGCTCGGACTGGCCCCAGATTCTTCCCGCAGCGATGAGCCAGCCGACGGCGCGATAGAGCGCCGGCTCGTGGTCATCGGAGAAGATGTGCCCTTTGAGCCGGCCCTTGTCGTCGACCTCGTGCACCAGCGGGAGCACCTGCGACGGCCCGCCATGCGCCGCATGCGCGCGCCCGAGAATCGATGCGGCAAACCCATCCATCAGCTGGCGCGGAGTGAGGATGTATTCCGGGTTGCCCGGCGCATCCGCCTCTTCCCACACGTCACGCCAGCGATGCCGGCGCTCCAGCCACAGCCGGTTCCGCCAGTTGCGGTCGAACTCGCGCTCCAGCTCGCGCACGAATCGGCGGCGCGCAAGCAGATCCAGGGTCTCGATCTCCTGCTGGGTGTTGGCGCCCAGCACGATGGCGTCCTTCAGCCGCTCATTGCCCGTCGCGACCACCTTGACGACGAAATCGGTGCCGACGACCTGACGGCCCAGGCGCCCCAGGGCATAGGAGGATTGGCAGCCGTTCACCACCTGTGGCGTCGTCATGACGATGGTGTCGCCACCCACCAGCTCGGCGTGCCGGGCGACGATGGTGATGCCGTTGTGGCAAAGCAGGGCCTGCGCCTGCTTGCCGTCCTTGATGTCATTGGCAAGCGCGCCCGCGCCGGCGTTCTCGGACGCCTCCTCGCCGAGATCGTGCCGCGGGTTCTCCAGGAAGAACTGGGAATCCAGCACGAGCTCGTCCTCGTCGAAATCGGTATCGGCTGGCGCCAGCGCCTTCACCAGCTCCTCGCCCGGCACGATCGCCAGGAAGCCGGAGGCTGCCGTCCCCTCGGGGAAGCTGACCGCCCGCACATTCTTGAGCGAGCGCTTGATGCCGATGCCGGCGAGCATTGCCGCCTGGGCAATATCATCCTGGTCCCAGACCTCCATGGCGAAGCGGACGCCTACCAGGTCCTTGTGGTTGCCGAAGTTCTCCAGGATGCGGTCGCGCATCTGGATGATGGAGAAGAAATTGATCCGCTCGCCCGGGAACGTGAAGACGAGCACGACATCGAGCTGAAGCTTGCCGTCCGTGGCGGCCCACAGCGCGTCGTAGATGGCGCGCCAGGTCCGGATCTGCTCGGAGGTGTCGGCCTTGAGGTAGTCGGGCTTGGTGAGGAAGCCCAGCACGTTGCCGCCGAACCGTTCTACATCGGTGTCCTGGATATGGTCCGCCATCTGCGCCTGGACGAACAGGATGCGCGCCGTGCCGTTCGGATCGGCGATCACCGCATCCTCGACCTCGCTGGCCGAGGCCAGGGCCTTGCCGCCCCAGGCGATGGCGACGCCGTCGAATACGCGGTCGCTCGGTCCCCCCGGCAGCAGCGAAGCGAACGTACTCTCCGGCCTGGCCTCTGCACTCAGCGGGAAGCGATGGTCGCGCAGCGCCAGGCTGGTGCAGAGCACCTCGAAGGTGCTGGCACGCTTGACGAGGTCTTCTCCAGACCAGCCGAGTCCGTCCCAGGGCAGGGCGGGCACGCTTGGTCCGCCATCGACAAGAGCGCTGCGAGGGTCCTTCGCGAAGATGGAGACGAGTTCCTCCAATCTCGTGTCCATGGATACGATCTCATTATCGCGCACGCGCTCAAGCATGGGGTTCCGCGCCTCCAGTCGCAAGTGCCGCACTCGCCCTGTGCAGCTTTCGATTCAAGCAGTGTCGGCTTTAGCTGTTACAGAGATTCGCGAAAACCACTTGCATACGAACGAATCGTTGCGTGCGGCATTCGAGCCGCGTTCGCTTGGCTGATGCCTGAGTCGGTTCGGGATGCGGGCGATGCCTCAAGTCGGGCGGCGGCGGGTCTGCCCCGCTGTTGCCCGCCCCGGCGCAGGGTTGCCAACACCAGGGCGACAGCGTAAGTCCCCAAAGTGCCTTCTGTTGCCGCGACGAGCCGATCCATGACGATGACGCCCTCCCGAAAGCCCAACGACTGCGCCGACCTGGGGCAGGTTCGCAGCGAGATCGACCGCATCGATCAGGCACTGGTGGCACTGATTGCCGAGCGCTTCGGCTATGTGGAGCGCGCCTGGCAGCTCAAGCTCGGGGCTGGGCAGGAGGCGAGCGTGCCGTGGCGCAATCAGCAGGTGATCGACAAGGTGCGTGCGCGTGCCGCCGGCGTGGGTGTTCCGCCCGATCTCTGCGAGGCGCTGTGGCGGCAGATGATCGGCTGGTTCATCCAGTACGAGGAAGAGAAGCTGCGCGGGCATATCGAGGCGTCATCGGAGGGCGAGTCGCGCTAGTGTCCTGATCGCGAAATTCGTCTCAGCGTGCCGCAAGGTTGGAACGAATTTCGCGATCAGGACACTAGCCAGCATTATGATTGCTAGTGCGATTCAGATCGAGAAGTCCGATTCGCCACCTAGCCAAACCGATGAAGCGGACTTGTCGATATCGCACTAGTCGCCTGACCGCACGAGCCGAGCAGCGGCAAGAGGAAGGCATCAATGCCGGTGGCACCGGTGGACCTCAGCGTCGTGCTCATCATCGCCCTGCTCAACCCGGTGGTGATGGCGGTGGCGTTCTGGATGGGGACCAGCGCCGACCAGTGGCAGAAATTGCCGGTGGCGGCGTTTGTCGCGGCCTTCGCCGGTACGGTCGCCGTCTACGCCGCAGTATGGCTGGGCATTCCCTGGATTATCAAGGTTGCGCGCAGTGAGGCTGGCGTTTTCACCGCCCAGCTCGTCCCAGGCTTGGCCTGGGCCTACGCCGGCTACCGCTTTGCCCGGCGGCGCACGCCGTGACGTTCCTGCGCCTGTGGCTCGCGGCGACCGCCATCATTCTCGCCGTGCTCGCGATCTGGGCCTTTGCGCCGATGCTGGTGTTCGTGGCGCTGCTGACGGCCGCATTGGGCGGGGTGGCCGTCGGAATGATCACCGTTGCACACTGCCTGCGTGCCTGGCGCGAGCGGCGGTGATCAGTCTGTCATAATTTCGATCGGATTTGGGCGCGCTCTCTAGGCGTCAGCAGTTTTTCCAGCTCGACCACCCCGCGCACCTCGGGGCTGGGCGTGAGCGTGAATCCGGCCTTGTGCGCCAGACGCAGCATCGCCGCGTTGCTGGAGAGCGTCTCGCCCACAAGACGCGAGATTCCGACCTCTGCGGCGCGACTGATGAGCTTGCACAACAGCAGGCGGCCAAGGCCGCGGCCCTGCCAGTCTGCCGCCACCGAGATGGCCAACTCGGCAACCGCAGGATCGCCGTTAAAGGCATAGCGCGCCTCCGCCACCACCGTCTCCTGCCCATCCGCGAACACCTCCGCGACCAGCGCGACGTGGCTGGCGTAGTCGATGTCCGTGAAACGCTTGATCAGCGCCGGGGACAGCTCACGCATCGGCGCCAGGAAGCGGTGGTGACGCGCACGCGCCGGAAGGCCGCTGAAGAAAGCGGCCGTCAGCCCTGCATCCTGCGGCAGTACCGGCCGGATAAGGACCCGCCCGCCGTCTCCGATCCTGACGACATCGATCAGATCGGCGGGGTAGCGGTGAATCTGGTACAGCATTGGTCCTCCGACGCCCCGACCCGGCCAAGCAAAGACCGTCACGCAGGCGGACCCCACTCCCGTGCCGGGGCGAAATCGGCCGCAGAAACGTGACCGGCCGGGCTGACAAGAATGGCGGCATCCCTGAGGGCGTAGACCAGGGCCAACCCCTTGCGGTCCAGGATGAACGACTGCCCACGCGTCAGGATCAGATCTCGCCTGTCATTCGCCTGTGTGAGCCAGACCAGGCCGCTGAGCGCGGTGACCTGAAGCCCCTTGGCGCCGTCAATGCAGTGTACCGTGCGGGCCGGTACGCGGATGGGCTCGATATCGCGCACAATCTTCATGAGGTTGCCTCCGGCCTGTCGCCATGCATGCGGCAGACGCATTGATTAGTTGGCTGACCTATGGTCGACTTCTCGCAGTTGCGTGGAAATAGCGTGGCAGTTGGCGCTGCACAAACAACGGTTTCTCATGAAATGCATGAGCTGGGGTAATGTATAAGAAGCGCATCGAGCTGCCGCCGCTCGACCTGATCCGAGGGTTCGAGGCGGCTGCCCGCACCCTGAGCTTCACCAAGGCGGCGGATGAGCTAAGCCTCACGCAATCCGCCATCAGCCGTCAGATCCGCGCGCTGGAGGAGAGCCTCGGCGTCCCCCTGTTCGAGCGCCGACCGCGCAGCCTGGCGCTGACCGAGGCAGGGCGCACGCTGCTGCGCACCGTTGGCGAGGTGCTGGCGAGCCTGGAGACCACGATCGCCCGTCTGCGTACCCTCGTTGAGGTGCCACAGCTGACAGTCAGCACCACCGGTGGTTTTGCCTCGCTGTGGCTGATCCCGCGCCTGCGCACCTTCACGGCGTCACATCCCGACGTGGATGTACGCATTGCCGCCACCTACCAGGCGGTCGATCTGGAGCGCCAGGGCGTCGACGTCGCCGTCCGCTATTGCCGGCCCAGGGATGCACCCGCAGGGGCGTTGCGCCTGTTTGACGAGGAGCTGTTCCCGGTCTGCAGCCCGGCGCTCCCATTGCAGGCAAGGCAACCGCTGCGCACGGCGAGCGACCTCGCCCATCACGCCTTGCTGCACCTCGACCATGATGCCAACGGCGAGATGGATTGGGACACCTGGCTCGCCGCCCGGGGTCACCCTGGCCTGAAGCCAACCGCCTCCATTCGCTTCGATACCTATGAACAGATGATCCAGGCCGCCGTCAGTCGGCAGGGTGTGGCCATGGGGATTGGCCGGCTGGTACGCGGGCTGATGGCCGCTGGCGAGCTTGTCGCTCCTTTCGGCGAGAGCTCAACCGGCTCACGGGCCTATTTCATTCTCCGCTCAGGCCAAACCCACGACCGGCCGCACGTGCGCGCATTCGTGGAATGGCTGATGCAGCAGGCGAAGGGAGCCGTGGTGGGCGGTGCTAGGCCCGGTCGATAACCCACCATTGCACCCAACCTCATGGGCGTCGGTCATGTCTGTCAGCATGTGCGGCTCCCGGCCGTGATTAGCGAGGGGCGCAGTGCTGTGCACGAGCACAGCACTTGTGCACGACGGCATCGGCCTCGGTCGAGGGTAACCTCGCCTCAAGCGCCTTGCGCCGCGCGTCCAACTCGGCGAGCTGCGCCAGCAGTTCGGGCACGTCGCCGGCACTGGCGATCGCACGCGCAGTATTGGTCAGTTGCCGCCGCACGTCCGCGAGGTCGCGCTCGGTCGAGCGGCGCGTGCGGGCTCGCTCCGCCGCCTCCCGCGCCCGATGCTCACGATAGCGCCTCACTGTCGCGCGCCATGGAAAATTGCCCCCTTCGGCGCCAGGAATTGCCCCCTCCTCTGACGCTTGAGTACATGGCGGCGCTCACCATCGGCAAGTCCGGCCCCGAGGTGGAACAAGGCAGGTACCGCGTGAGCCGAGATCGAGGAGCTGTGGGCCGCGGTGAACAAGGTCCTGGAGGAGAAGCGGTCGTGAGTGCGGACATGGAAGGTGATCTATTTTTTGCCCCCCTGCTTGGACTGCGGCAGGAGTATCACTGCGGCCCGGGTGATGA
>DASURA010000284.1:0-15872 GCA_036280295.1 Hyphomicrobiaceae bacterium | reverse complement strand
CAGGTGCGAGCCGCGCTTGCTGGGCGCCAACGCGTGGATCTCGTCGACGATCACAGTGCGCGTCGTCTTCAGCATGGCCCGGCCCGAGTCCGAGCCGAGCAGCAGATAGAAGGATTCCGGCGTCGTCACCACGATATGCGGTGGTCGCCGCGCCATCTGGTTGCGCTCCGCAGCAGGCGTATCGCCGGTGCGCACCCAGGTGCGGATCTCCACCTCCGGCAGCCCCGCGCGGCGCAGCTCCTCGGCGATGCCGGCCAGGGGCACCGCGAGGTTGCGCTCGATGTCGTTGGAGAGCGCCTTCAGCGGCGAGACGTAGACCACCTGGGTCTCGTTGCGCAGGCCGCCATCGAGCCCCTGGCGCACCAGCGCATCGATCGCCGCCAGGAAGGCCGCCAGCGTCTTGCCGCTGCCGGTCGGCGCCGCGATCAACACGTTCTCGCCGGCCTGGATCGCCGGCCACGCCTGCGCCTGCGCCGGCGTTGGCGCAGCGAATGCTCGGGCAAGCCAGCGGGCAACCGCCGGATGGAAGAGACTGGAGCGGCTCATGACATTTTTCGATCGGCGCCGGCGGGGCGTGACGGCCGGCTGCGGGCAAGCTATCGCCTACGTTGCCCAGAATATGGGATAGCCACGGGCGCTTGCAAACGCTGGCCTTCCCAGCCGCGGCTCGAAGCAGGATTCTCATGCTATTGAGGATCTGCATGATCCGGCTTGCACAGTGAGGACGCAGCACCATGCCTGACTCCATGCCCACGTCCTTGCAGGTCTCAGCCTCGGTCGAAGCTTGGCCCATCGCCGGGTCATTCGTGATCTCGCGCGGCGCCAAGCACGAGGCCCACGTCGTGGTCGCCGAGGTTCGCGGCGAGGGCTGCATCGGGCGGGGGGAATGCTGTCCCTATGCCCGCTATGGCGAGACCCTCGAGGACGTACGTGCAGCCATCACCGCGTTGGACCATGTCCATGACCGAGGCGAGCTGGCACAGCGCCTGCCCGCGGGCGCTGCGCGCAATGCGGTCGACTGCGCCCTGTGGGACTGGGAGGCGAAACGCGCCGGCACGAGTGCTGCCCGCTTGGCGGGCATACCGGCGCCGCGCCCGCTCACCACTGCCTATACCATCAGCCTCGCTGGCGCCGGGGAGATGGCAGCCAAGGCCGCGGCCGCGCGCGTCATGCCACTGCTCAAATTGAAACTGGGCGGAGCCGGAGATGCCGAGCGCCTGCGCCAGATCCGTGCCGCGTGCCCCGAGACACGGCTGATCGCGGATGCCAATGAGGCCTGGACCCCGGCCCTGCTGCCCGAGCTGATGGCGGTAGCGGCCGAAACGCGCATCGAGCTGATCGAGCAGCCGCTGCCGGCCGGCGCCGATTCGGCCCTCGACACGATCGAGCGCAAGGTGCCCGTCTGCGCCGATGAATCACTGCACACGCGTGACGATTTGGCGCTGCTTGCGCAACGCTACGATGCCATCAACATCAAGCTCGACAAAACCGGCGGCCTCACCGAGGCGCTGGCACTGGCGGCGGAGGCGCGCGCGGCCGGCCTCATGATCATGGTCGGTTGCATGGTCGCCACCTCGCTCGCGATGGCCCCCGCCCTGCTCGTTGCGCAAACGGCGGACTGGGTGGATCTCGACGGCCCCCTCCTGCTCGCCCGTGACCGCACGCCCAGCCTCCGGTACGAGGGTGCCCTGGTGCATCCGCCGTCCCCGGAACTCTGGGGGTGAAGGTATCATACCGTTCCGGAGAAATTCTGGCTCAGCATGACAACGAAGCGGTGGGGTGGGGTGATCCGCATCTTCTGTCAGGTCTCCAACAAGTCCCGCTCCCCCTTATGGGGAGGGGTTAGGGTGGGGGGACACACCAACCTCGGATGTTCTGCAATCCCCCCCCACCCTGTCCCTCCCCCACAAGGGGGGAGGGGACGCTGTAGCGCGCGTCTCACCTCAACTTTGGCCGCTCAAGCACCGCGGTCAAAACTTTGCTGGAGCGGTGTCAGGCCTTGCGGCTCTGACCGGTCTGGCTCCTCCTCCACATCTCGCGCACTGCCACGCTCGCGGCGAGGCCCACGGCGGCAAGCGCAGCCATCGCCCAGTAGGTGCGACCGCCCCAGGTGGCGTAGAGCTGGCCCGAAACGAGCATGGCGCCGCCCATGGCGATGCCAGCGGTGATCGAGGCGTAGAGCGCCTGCGCGGTGCCGGCCTGCGGCTCGGGCACCGTACGCGTCATCAGGTAGAAGGCGCCGATGTGGGTGGCCCCATAGGTGAGGCCGTGCAGCGCCTGCAGCCAGATAAGCGCCGCGAGCGGCGGGTCGAAGCCCATCGCGAGCCAGCGAAGCACCGAGGCCAGCGCCCCGAGCACGATCAGCTCCGCCGCACCGACGCGCCGCACCACGGCACGCGAGAATGCCATCAGAACGATCTCCACCGTCACGCCGATCGCCCACAGCGTGCCGGCCCAACCGCTCGATATGCCCTGCTCTGCCCAATGCAGCGTGCCGAACGCGTAGAACGTGGCGTGTGCCGCCTGCACCGCGCCGACCGCCAGCAGGAATGCCAGGAACAGCGGCGAGCGTATCAGCCCCATGGCGTCGGCGAGACTGAGGCGCGGCTTGCCAGCGGCCACCGGCGTGTCATTGCCCTTTGCGTTGCCTGTGACCACCATCTCGCCATCGACTGCAGCCGACGGCCTCGACAGCCCGTGCGCGGCGAGCGCGGTCAGCATCGCACCGCCGGCCAGCATCCAGATCACAGCCGAGGCGCCGAGCCGGGCAATCGCAAAGCCGCCGCAGAAGCTGGCGGCGATGAAGCTGAGCGAGCCCCACAGCCGCATGCGGCCGTAGTCGAGCCCGGCACTCCGCACCCCGCGCATCGCCACCGTCTCGGTCAACGGCATGATGGTGGAGACCGCCACGGCGAACATGAGGCTCAACAGCAGGATCGGCCAGAAGCCGCGGGTCTGTCCCAGGACCAGGGCGACGGCCATCGCCGTCCAGGCCAGGCCGATGAGGAACCGGCGATTATCGCCGCTGCGGTCGGCGGCAAAGGCGACGACCGGCGTGATAGCGACGCGCACCACCATCGGCATGGCGGCGATGGCCGCGATCTCGCCGGCATTGAGGCCGGCCCAGTCGAGCCAGATCGGTAGGTATGGCAGCTGTGTGCCGGCGATAACGAACATCGCCGCAAACATCAGCGAGACGCGAGCCGCCAGCCCGCGCCCGGCCCATGCCGAAAGGAGCGCGGTCAGCCCCCTTTCCATCAACGTCTTGCTCTTTCTCGCGGCCCTAGTCGAAAGAGGTCAGCCTCGCGCCCCTCGCCCGTTATGCAGCATGCCGCGGCTCCTGAATGATCTCGGCGAACAGGACCGGATCGACATTGCCGCCGGACAGCACCGCCATCACCGTCTTGCCGTCGAGCGGCAGCTTGCGCGCCAGGATCGCCGCCAGCGAGACGGCCCCGCCCGGCTCCACCACCAGCTTCAGCTCATGGAAGGCAAAGCGCACCGCCGCCTTGGCCTCCTCGTCGGTTACGGCAAGGCCGCCGGCGAGGTTGCGCCTGGCCAGATCGAAAGTGATCTCGCCCGGCGTCGCCGCCATCAGCGCATCGCAGATCGAGCCGGACAGATGCTCGTTGCGCTCCCGCTCGCCGCGGGCGAGAGAGCGCGCCAGGTCGTCGAAGCCGGCCGGCTCGACGCTATATATCTGCGCCTCCGGGCGCACCTCCTTCACAGCCAGCGAGACGCCGCCAACGAGGCCGCCGCCGGAGGCGCCGACCAGCACCAGATCGGGCACCGCGCCCAGCGCCGCCGCCTGCTCCATCATCTCCATGCCGACGGTGCCCTGGCCGGCGATCACGTCGGCATCATCGAACGGGTGCACGAAGGCGGCGCCGCGCTCGGCGCAGATCTCGCGGGCAATGGCGTCGCGATCCTCCTTGACACGGTCGTAGGCGATCACCTCGCCGCCGAACGCCTTGGTGCGCTCGATCTTGAGGCGCGGCGCATCGGACGGCATGACGATGGTGGATTTCAGACCGCGCAGCGCCGCCGCCGCCGCCACGCCCTGGGCGTGATTGCCCGACGAGCACGCCACCACGCCGCCCGGGAAGGCGGCTGCATCCACCTGCGCCACCTTGTTGTAGGCGCCGCGGAACTTGAAGGCGCCAACGCGCTGCAGGTTCTCCGCCTTCAGCAGCACGCGCCCTCCGGCGATGGCATTGAGCGCCGGATGCTCGATCAGCGGCGTCCGGCACGCCAGCGCCCCGATGCGCTGACGCGCCGCCACCACATCGGCGTAGGTAGGCATCGGCCGGGCCATCTGCGGTCTCCTGGTGCGGCATTGAAGCCTCACCACAGCGCCAGGTCGCTCACCATGTCAACCCGACGCCGCTCGTTGACAAACGCTCTGTGCGCTTCACGACTCCCAGCGATGGAGCTGCCATCCAACAATGGATGCGCCGCCAGACCGTTGTGCTTCGATCCAGTCGAGCAAGGTTACCGGCGTGCCGCTAGCGCGACCGTCCCCCCACTTCCCGTCACCATCGGCGGTGCGGCGAGATCGGTTGCGCGGATGGGGCCGAGCGCGATGCGAGAGGGAGCCCCGCGAATTAACTCTTCATTAACCGAATCCGCCCAGCTTCACGCACAGGATGCAACGCATCTGGATCGGCCACCCGCTGCCCAGGGTAGGCCGTCCGGGGAGCAGCGAGTAACAGCTCCTCAGCGCTGGGACGGGAAGACCCCCATCCTAGCCCAGAGGACGGTCGAAGCCGTCCTCCACTTTCTCTCTTCAATCAACCCAGAACCGCGGCTCGGTAGGTGCAAGGACACCACCGAGCCGCAACCCTGCCACGTGGGTTGCCAGGCCGGTCTTATCGTCGATCTCGACGGCCACGCCGGCTACGGTTGCCGGCCCCGACGCCGGCTCCATGCGCGAACGCGGGATCTTGGTGAGGAAGCGGTTGAGCGGCTCCTCCTTCCCCATCCCCAGCACCGAATCATAGTCACCGCACATGCCAATGTCGCTGATAAAGGCGGTGCCTTCCGGCAGCACGCGCTCGTCCGCCGTCGGGGCATGGGTGTGGGTGCCGGCGACCAGGCTGACCTTCCCATCGAGGAAGTAGCCCATGGCCTGCTTCTCGCTGGTGGCCTCGGCGTGGAAATCAACGAGGATAGCGTCGACGCCGTGCTTGAGGCCGCAGGCCGCCACCTCGTTCTCGACCGCCCGGAAGGGGTCGGCCAGCTCCGGCATGAACACCAGGCCCATGGCATTGATGACCAGCACGTCGGCACCATTGGCAGCCTTGAAGATGCCGCTGCCGCGTCCGGGGGTGCCAGGGGGATAGTTGATCGGCCGGATGAGGCGCGGCTGGCGCTCGATGAACACCAGCGCCTCCTTCTGGTCGAAGGCGTGGTTGCCGAGCGTCACCACGTCGGCGCCGGCATCGATCAGGTCGTTGAAGATGGACTCGGTGATGCCGAACCCGCCCGCCGAGTTCTCGGCGTTGACGGCGACGAAATCCAGCTTGTAGCGAGCACGCAGCCCAGGCAGCTGCGCGACAACGGCCTGTCGGCCAGAGCGGCCGACCACATCACCGAGGAGCAACAGACGCATTGAACGAGCACCGCATGGGTCCGGACGGGGTCAGCACCCAGTCGAGTTTTTGGTCATAATCGAGATGCGGCACCTCGTCGACCTGCTGCTCGGCGTAGGCGAGGCCTACCGCAACGATTGGCTTATGGGCCCGCAGGACCGCGAGCGTGCGGTCGTAGAAGCCGCCGCCGTAGCCGAGCCGGCCACCCCCGGCGTCGAACGCCAGGAGCGGCACCAGCAGGATGTCCGGCTCCACGGCAGGCTGCTCAGGCTTCGGCTGCGGAATGCCCCACACACCCTTGTCCATGTCGTCGCCGGGCAGCCAGGAGCGGAACAGCAGCGGGCGACCCTTTCCCTCCACCACTGGCAGAGCCAGGGGGACATTTTCGCCGTGCAGGCGTCGCAGCAGCGGCCAGATATTGAGCTCATCAGGCATGGAGGCGAAGCCGGACACGGTGCCCGGCCGGCGGTCACCGCGCAGCTCCATGAGCAGCTCAACGCCGCGCTCGGCGATCGCCTGCGCCGCATCCACCTTGGCTTTGCTGTCCAAGCCATCGCGCCAGCCGCGCAGGCGCGCGCGCAGGGCAGTCTTCTCACGGGCTATGGCAGTTGTCTCGCTCACGCCTCGTTACAGCAAATCGCGCAGACCCGAGCAAGGAAATTGGCAGAGCCGCACGAGCCGTGCAGGCGGTCAAACCCGCGTGGTCCCTTCGAAACGAAGGTGGGCGCCGTGTGTCCAAGGCCACGACCTCGGTCAGGGACAGCTCCCGTGCGGATCTTATAGGCCCCGGGGTTTCGTGCCCACGACGCACTCCGCAGCCCTGCCGCAAACGACACTAGGCCGTATTCGCGAAAATGCAATCGGATCCACCAAGGCGCGCGGGGTGGCCCCTGTGCGGTGCGCAACTGCAAAGCCAAGCCGAAAAATCCAGCTCAGGTCTTGGCGCTCAGGATGGTCTGCAGCGAATCGAGTGCGCGCGAGATGCGGCCGCGCGCTGCCGCGTACACCTCTTCCAGGCTGCGCCGGCGCGCGCGTTCCTCGTCCAGCGCCGCACGCAGATCATTACATTCGCGCTCCAGCGCGGCAATTCGGGCCTCAAGCCGCGACTCAGCACTCTCGCCGGAGCTCGCCGGCCTGGCCCGGCTGCGCCGCTTGGCCGGATCCGGCGCCGCAGTGCGGCTTTTTGTGCTGCCCTTGGGGTTGGCCTTGCCTGCGCGACGCCCCGCCATGCGCGCCGATCCCCCGCTCTGGGTCGCCTCAAGGCTCAGGCGACAGCTTCCTATATCGTTATCCGGACGATAGGTGCAGGCGGGGACAGCGTCAACAAGATGGGTGCGCTGCAACCCGCGGCAGCCTGGCGCGTTGGGGCAGAGAAATGCGGCGATGTCCTGTTACCGCTGGGTCTCGCGCCGCATTGACAGTGACGCGAAGAACGCAGCACTAGATGCCCCATAAGCCACACCTGCACCGCTAACCCTCGGGAGATGCTCAATGGCCACCCGTATCGCTATCTCCGGCTTCGGCCGCATTGGCCGCAATGTGCTGCGCGCGATGGTCGAGGCTGGGCGCCGTGACCTTGAGGTCGTCGCCATCAACGACCTGGTCTCGGCCAAGGACAACGCGCATCTCTTCAAGTACGATTCGGTGCACGGCCGCTTTCCCGGCACGGTGAAGGTCGAGGGCGATACGATCGACGTGGGCACCGGCCCCATCAAGGTGCTGGCCGAGCGCGACCCGAAGAAGCTGCCATGGAAGGAGCTTGGCATTGACATCGTGATGGAGTGCACCGGCATCTTCACCGACCGCGAGAAGGCGGCGCAGCACCTGGAGGCCGGCGCCAAGCGCGTGCTGGTCTCGGCCCCGGCGAAGGGGGCGGATCTCACGGTGGTCTACGGCGTCAACCACGACAAGCTGACGGCCGACCACAAGGTCGTCTCCAATGCCTCCTGCACGACCAACTGCATGGCGCCTGTCGCCAAGGTTATCAATGACTTATGCGGGATCAAGTCCGGCTTCATGACCACGATCCACGCCTATACCAACGATCAGAACGTTCTCGACCAAGCGCATAAAGACATCCGTCGCGCCCGCGCCGCCGCCATCAATATGATCCCCACCTCCACCGGCGCTGCAGCCGCGGTGGGCCTGGTGCTCCCTGAGCTGAAGGGCAAGCTCGACGGCACTGCCATCCGCGTGCCGGTGCCGAACGTCTCGGTTGTAGATCTCAAGTTCATCCCCGGCCGCGAGACCAGCGTCCAGGAGATCAACAAGGCCATGGAGCACGCCGCCGCCCAGGAACTGAAGGGCGTGCTCGGAGTGACGAACGAGCCGCTGGTCTCGGTCGACTTCAACCACAACCCCATGTCCTCGACCTTCGACCTCACCCAGACCCAGATCGTCGACGGCAGCTTGGTGCGGGTGCTGTCCTGGTACGACAACGAATGGGGCTTCTCCAACCGCATGGCCGATACGGCGCTCGCCATGGCGAAGCTGCTCTGACGACGGTGCTGTCCAGACTGCAGCCGGATCGCACGACAGCTTGAAATATGCGGGAAACGGTGCCGCAGGGTCAGCTCCTCGGCACCGACATCGCGGGCCTGCTGCGCCGCACCGGTGAGAGGTCTGGCCCCGTACACTGATCCCATCCCCGCCCCTGCTCCCCATTCCCGATCTCCCCACTCCCCTCTCTGCGCGGCGGCGTGTATCCTGCACGCTCTTGGGGATCGTCGGGGGCCGACTCACGATACCGTCCCACGCTTCGGCGTCGCGGCCCCTTTTGAGTTGGTGCCCTCCCAAACGTTTGGAGGGAGACAATCGTATTGGGCACTGGCCGCACGGGGAGAGAGCTGGCATGTCTGACCAAGACCCGTCCGCCGACATGCTCGACATGTTCGCCGACAAGGGCCGGCTCATGGCCGACCTCGAAATGCTCGAGATCTTCCGATGGTACCGCATGGTCTTCGCCGAGCGCGTGGTCGCTGCCAGCACGTCGCAAGACGAGGAGGTGCTGGCCACCCTGCGCATCGAGGCCACCTATCAGCTCGCGGAGTTCTACTACGTGCTGAAGGCGAGGGAGATCCGCACTGCGGAGCAGATCGAGGCCCTGGCGAACCTGCACAACCTTTACATCGACGAGTTGACCAGGGATCCGGCCAAGATGAGCCGGCTCGGCCTCAAGTCGGAGCGCCTGCTGAGCGCCATCTTCACCTCCGACACCCTGCCCCGCCTGCTGCAGAACTGGCGCGAGCGCCCCGGCACCTTCGATCAGGCCAATCTCGGACGCCTGCTGGCGGTCGTGATGTCGGCGGAGACGTGCCGTCGGGTTGTCGTAGCCTGTGCCGAGGCCGGTATGCTACTTCGGGAGAAGACCAGCTACGGGACGATGGTCATCGCGTCGAACGGCGTGCTCGAGGATACCCTTGCGGGTTGCGTGCGCGAAGCGCGGGAGCGGGCGTCCAGCATTCGTTAGTTCCTCAGCCGAAGGAGATATTGCGATGCGCCTGTCTCGAGCGGCCAGCCTGCCGATCCTGGCCTTGCTGTCGGCAACGGGCGTTCTGGCCGACGTGGAAGGGGTGCGCAATCCCCCCACGTTCACCAGCGAGGAGACACAGCTGATCGCCAAGGACGCCCGGCTGACGGCGGCCGCCCAGCATTGCAGCTGGGCCCTGCGGCAGGCGCTGGACCTCCTCGACGACCTGCGCCATGGAGCCAGCTCGCGCCTGGCGATATCGCCGGAGCCATGCCGGCTTCCCCGTGGAACCAACGAGCAGGGTCGCGCCAGCACCGACGAGGGCGCACTCGACATTCTGAAGATCCTCAAGGAGGCCGCGGGGCAAGGCACCGCCCGCTTGAGACAGGGAACGGCGCGCTAGTCAGCGCGGCGCGAAGAGCACTCGCGGGTCCAAGCCGGGACACATGCCCGCCAAAACGATGCATACATCTTTATTCGCGCCTGACACGAGAGACGCGGCGGTCACGACCGGCGGGGTCCCAACTGTTTTGGAGGCCACCCGGCACCGGGAAGGCCCACAACACCATGGAGCAATTCCGCCAGCGCCGGCGAGCTGGCAAGTTCAAGCTCATGCCGCTCGCAACGACATTGCCTTGAGGTCGTTTTGAGGCGATCGGCCCGATGATTTTCGAAAGGGAGCGACCCATGCCGATCCGTAGCCATATTTGCCTAGCCCTGACCGTTGCCGGCAGCGTTGCCTGCGGCCTTCTCGTCCCGGCCGAGGCCGGTCCCCTTGACGACGCCTACGTCGTCAAGACCCAGGCCCGAGATCTCACGCCGACTCCGGGCAACCCAGGCGGCAAGCGCCACCGCCCGCACGTCACCCTGCAGCCGAGCGCCTCGGTGGTGCCGGTGGGCGCACCGGTCAGCTTCTACGTCCGCTCCAGCATCAACGGCTACGGGCACCTCTACGTCATGAGCGCCTCGGGGCGTGCCCAGGTGTGGATGGAGAACGTGCCGATCTCCGCCGGCCGGCGGCTGACGTTCCCGACCGGCAGCCTCGGCATCAAGGCGGCAGCGCCGGCGGGCCGCGAGGACCTCATGCTGATCGTCACTCGGGACCGCATCGACGGCTTCTTCGGCTACCGCACCACCCGCACGCCGCGTGTCCTCGACTACGGCCACAAGACCTTCAAGAAGGCGCTGACGGACAAGTTCAGCGACCTGCCGCAGTCGCAGTGGGGCTTCATGCGCACCACGGTGCGGGTTATCGACCGCCGGCCATCGGGCGACAGCTGGGGCTGGCGGGCCGACCAGGGGCCGCAGAGCTACTGGGACGACCAGTGGGAGGACGACTGAGAGCCGGCACAGGGGCGCCAAATCCTGGTCGGGCGCGCCGCAACTCAAGGCGCACCGTGCGGCAGAAAACAGGCCGGCGTGCGCCAGGCCGGAGCGGGTAGGAAGAGGGAATCAGCATGAGACCCCGGCATTGCGGTTGGCGGGCTCTGTTGCCGGCCTTGGGCGTGGGACTGTGCGTATCCGGGGCGTCGGCCGCCGGCGCCCAGGACTACGTGGCCGAGAACGGGCTGATGTACGTCAAGCGACTGGACTTGCGCCTCAACAAGGTGGCGCCGGCCGATGACAGCGACGGTGGCGCGCAGCCGGCACCATCGTCTGCGACCGGCAACGACTTCCACGAGACGCCGATCGAGCTGCGGGCGCTCAGCGCGCCGCTCGACGACAGCCGCGACACCACCCGCATCATCAACGGCACGCCATCGAAGGAGGGGAATTGGCAGAGCGCCGTCAACATTGTCATCAAGCGTGGGCGCCCGAACCGCGCGCAGACCTACGACATCGTCGAGTTCGGCTGCGGCGCCAGCGTGATCGGCCGCCACTGGCTCCTGACCGCCGCCCACTGCGTGTTCGACCACAAGCTCGGTGGCCTCAAGACCGTGCAGTGGGTCAAGGCGTACGAGGGCAGCAACCAGTTGCGGCGTGGGCACCTGCTGCGGGTCAGCGAGATCCACGTGCATCGCCAGTACATGGTCACGCCCGACGAGCAGTACCTCAACGACCTCGCACTCCTGAAGCTCGAGAAGGATGCGACGGCGCCGCGCCAGAAGCTGGCGCTGGGCAGCGGGCTTGCCACCTTCCTGGCCGAGAAGAACATGGCCACCGTGGTCGGCTGGGGCAACACCGATACCAGCGCCTACAAACCCTCACCGGTGCTGCTGCAGGCCAATGTGCCGATCGTCAGCCAGCAGCAGTGTCAGAGCCTCTACCCCGCGGTCGGCCAGGTGGCGTTCTGCGCCGGCTATCCACAGGGTGGCACCGACACCTGCCAGGGTGACAGCGGCGGCCCGCTGTTCGTTGCCGGCAATCTCGGCGAACCGGTCCAGGTCGGCATCACCAGCTTCGGTCGCGGCTGCGCCCAGGCCAAATACTACGGCGTCTACACCAACATCGGTCACTTCGAGCAGTGGATCCGGCAGCGCGTGCCCGACGCCACCTTTGCCCCGCCGCCCGGCCAGCAGCCCGGCTCCTCCCCCCTCGCCGACATCGCCGGGGCGATGCCGGGCGGACCGCCGGCGCCGCACGGCCAGGTCAACGTCGACATCGTGCAGGTTTCTTGCAGCGGCGAGATCGGCCAGAAAGCGGCGCAGAAGGCCGTCATGCGATCCGCCAACCGCCTCAAGGTTGGCGCCTGCATCAAGGTGGTCGTGAGCAGCGGCGTAACCGGTCATCTCAAGGTGCTGAGCCGCAATGCCGACGGCAGGATCGATACGATCTTCCCCAACCCTCATTCCGGCAGCAAGCAGCTGGGCGCCACCGACGGCTACGTCCGCGCCGGCAGCACCATCGCCCTGCCCGGCGTCGCCGACAACTTCTTCTACTCCATCAGCGCGCCGCTCGGACGGGCCTATGTGATCGCCATCGTCGCCGCCGAGGAGGTGGGCCTGCCCAAGATCGCCGCGGCCCACCGCGGTCTGGCGAGCCGGACGGCCGAGGAGGTGAACCAGGAACTCGCCGAGATCGCGCGGCAGATCAATGTCCATCCCCGTGCGGCCCGTGCCATCGGCACCCGGCAGTACGAGGTGGTGAACTGAGGAACAGCGGAGGAAAACCGCTCGGCATCGGGAATTTTTTATCCGGAAGGAACGATACAATGTCCAAGCAGCATCTCGCCAAGCTCGCCCTCGCCCTCGCCCTCGTCGGCGCTGCAGCCGGGGGCGCCATGGCCGACTCCCAGGAGCAGATGGCGCGCGACCTCGTGCCGGCGCAAAAGCCCGTGTACAACCTGGGCGGCACGCACCAGGAGGCGGAGCAGGGCGTTGACGCCTGGGTCGACAATCCGGAGGGCATCTACCGCGTCGGGCAGCAGCTCAAGGTCTTCGTGCGGCCCAGGGAGACCTCCTACATCACTGCCCTGAATGTCGGCACCAGCGGCAAGGTTGCGGTGATCTTCCCGAACTACTACCAGCGCGACGCGCGGGTGCGTGCCGGCCAGACCGTCGCCATCCCGGCCGAGCGGTCCGGCTGGCACATCAATGTCGCAGGCCCCGCCGGCGTCGAGGTCATCAAGGTCATCGCCTCGCGCGAGCGGCTCAACCTGGCCGAGCTGGAGCGGCTCGGCGAGGCGTCCGAGCGGTCGCCGGTGCTGTCGCTTGAGCGGTCCGGCGAGGCGGTGGCTCGCGATCTGGTGCCCCAGCTCAAGCAGCCTTCGGGTGGCGGGGCGCACGGCATCGGCGTCAGGAACCTGCTGGTGCGCGTGATCGAGCGCGGCGCGGCGCTGCCGACGCTGCCCCACGCCTACGGGCTCTCGCTCAGGCCGGAGCGGCCGATCTACAGGATCGGCGAGACGGTGCGCGTGGCCGTCAACGTCAAGCAGGACTGCGAGCTGTCGGTTGACAGCTTCGGTACGAGCGGCCGGGTCATCCGGCTGTTCCCCAACCGGTTCCAGCCGGACGGCTTCATCCGCGCGGGTCAGACCGTGGTCGTCCCGTCGCCGCATGCGCCCTTCGCGTTCAAGGCCCAGGGGCCGGTGGGTGTCGAGGGCCTGCTCGCCACCTGCCGGAGCGTCGGCGGCGGTGCCACGCTGGGAGCGAAGCTGGCCGACAACTTCGCGGTGATCGGCGATCTGCCGAGCGTGACGCGCGATCTCGTCGCCGCTCCCGCCCGCAACCGCAAGGTCGAGCGCGTCTCCAGTTCTTTCATCGTCACCAACTGACTGGGCGGTGCACGCACCCGCCAGTCGCACATCAACGCCACAACCGACACGCCACCGCAACATCCAGGGGCTCGCCGCATGTGCAAGGACCAATCGCTCGTCGCCAGGATGGCCGCGGCAGCCGGCGCCGCACTGCTCGCGGTGGCAGTGAGTGCGGGGCATGCAATGGCAAACGAGATACCTGAAGCGGCCACCAAGGTCGCGGCGGCGATCAATCAGGTCGGCGGCAAGGCGCTGGGCGAGGTGACGGGAGTGCGCAAGGACGAGACCGTCGTCCTCTCCCCTTACGGTCTCGGCTCGGCGCTGCACCTGCTGCTGATGGGCGCGGGCGACAAGGCCCCCGCCAAGGCCAAGGCGAGCCTGCGCAAGGCCTTGCTGCCGAAGGGCATCGGCGCGAGCAGGCTGGATGAGAGCGTGGAGAAGCTCAACACGCTGGTTCTCTCCTCCAGCACCGGCAAGCTGATGCTGACCTTGGCCAACGCCGTGTACGCTCCCAAGGACGCGCCCTCCGCACAGTCTGCGAGCTTCGACGAGTTCGAGGACCGCGCCTGGCAGACCCTCAAGGCAACCGCCAGGCCCATCGACTTCACCAACAGCCAGCAGGCCGTGGCGGAGATCAACGCCTGGGTCAGCGAAAGCACGGCCCGGCAGATCCCGTCGATCATCGAGAAGCTCGATCCCAAGGCCCGGTTCGTGCTGCTGAACGCGGTCTATTTCAAGGGCACCTGGCAGATGGCGTTCGATCCGGCCCGCACCGCCGAGGCCGATTTCACGCGGGCCGACGGCTCCAGGCGCAAGGCCGCCATGATGGAGGGCACGGTGCCGGCCGAGCATGCGCGGCTCGACAAGCTGCAGGCGCTGTGGCTGCCCTATGCCGGCAACGAGGTCGCCATGCTGCTGATCGCTCCGTTGGAGGACGCTGCGCCGGGCGTGGTGAAGGAGGCGCTGGCAGGCAGGACGCTTGACGCGCTGATGGCCGAGGCGCAGGCGCACGTGCGGCAAGGTCCGGTGCAGGTGCGGCTGCCGCGCTTCCGCGCCGAAAGCTCGATCGATCTCACGGCCGCGCTCTCCTCGCAGATCAACGACGCTCTGGCAGTCGACAGCGACTACTCCGCCATCAACCGGCGGAAAGGCCCCCTGCAGGTGCTGCATCGGGCGGTGCTGGAGGTTGCCGAGTCCGGCACTATCGCGGCGGCGGCAACGGCCATCACCTCTGACCGCTCGCTCGCGGTGACGCCGGTGTTCTCCGCCGACCGCCCGTTCGCTTTCGCCATTGTCCACCGTCCCACGCAGGCCATCCTGTTCGCCGGCTACGTCGCCGATCCGGGCGATCCGCCGGCACCGGCGCGCTGACGGCGAGGCGAGCTGACGGATTATCCAGGGAGTGATTGTCATGACGCTATTGCGGTTTGAAACGCGGCTCGTGCTGAGAGCCGCCTTCGCCTTGGGATTGGCGGGCGCGGTGCCTGGCTGGGCCGCGGCGCAGGATACGAGCGCCTGCCCGCTGTGGGCGCAGCTGCAGTCGGCCGCCAAGGCCCTCGACGTAGCGCAGGCCGCCGCCGTCGAGAAGGAAATCGGCACCGATCCGGAGCGCGATTGCAACGCCCTCGCCGCCGACGCCCGCAAGGTGATGCTCGACATCTACCGCGGCCAGGACGCCAGGCTGGAGCAGGCAAATGCGCCCCTCCAGCAGCGGCTGGCGCAGCTCAACGCGGCGCTGCAATACAACAATGGCTGGAACGCCTGGGACATCCAGGCCCGGATCGCCGACCTGACGCGCAAGCTGCCCGGCGCACGGCCCGAGGTCATCAGCATGGCCTACGACCGGGCCGTGATGGCGATCGACGAGGCCCCCAGGGAGGCGCAGCCGCCGCCGGCGCAGATCGGCCGCGTGGTGCGGCTCGCCTATCAGTACGAGGCCCTGTCCGCAGTGCCGGTGCCGCGCACCAGCCAGCTCTCGCGCAGCTCGCGCCAGATCAATGTCGGCTACGTGCCGGCGCCCTTGCAGTTCGAGTACGACAAGGCCGAGCTCACCGCCGCCGGCAAGACTCAGGCGGCGAACCTGCTCCGCCAGCTGCAGGCCATGAAGCTGCCGCCGCTGCACCTGATCGGGCACACCGACCCGGTCGGCAGCGACGCCTACAACATGGACCTGTCGGCGCGCCGCGCCGCCACCGTCAAGGGCTTCCTGGTCGCCAACGGCTATCCCGCCCAGAGCATCACCACCGAGGGGCGCGGCAAGCGCGATGTGGGCAAGCTGCAGATCGAGGACCGCTCATCCTTCACGCAGGCGCAGATCCACCAGATGCTCCGCCGCGTGGAGCTGGTGGTGAAGGACTAAGGCGCACGATGCTGAACCGACGCTGCTTCCTCGGCGGCTTGACGGCCAGCCTGCCCCTGCTCGCCATGCCGGTGGCCACGCTGCGGGCACAGGCCACGCGTCCGTCCCTCTACGCCGTGATCGTCGGCATCAACACCTACACCGGCAACGACGCGCGCGGGCGGATCAAGTCGCTGCGCGGCTGCCTCAACGATGCCGACGACATCGAGCGGCAGGTGCGGCGCTGGCAGCCGGCCGGCCTGCGCCGGCTCGGCTGGG
>DASURA010000283.1:0-7444 GCA_036280295.1 Hyphomicrobiaceae bacterium | reverse complement strand
TGCAACGCATCGACCGCGCCATCGGCCTCCCCTTTCTCAAAGTCTCCTTCTGCTCGTGCCATCTGATTGGTAACGTGGGCAAAGCAGATCACAGGCTTGTCGCGTGCGTCAGCAAAAGCATACAGCGCGGCCGCCTCCATCTCGACCGCGAGCAACCCCTTCTGTCGCATAGCTGAGATGGCTTCTTCCGTTTCCCGGAAGGGTGCATCCGTGGTCCAGGTGGCGCCGCGCGCAACATGCACGTTGAGACCGCCAAAGCCGTCTGCCAGCGCGTCGAGGAACCGTGCGCTGGCATAGCTAAACTCGGCCGGTGGCAGGTAATGATAGCTGGTGCCCTCGTCGCGCAGCGCCTTCTCGATCAGCACGAAGTAGGGGGGCGGCCGCAGCTCGACAAGCTGCCCCGCGGAGGACACGCTGACGAGCAGCTGGCAACCGCTCGCAAACAACTGCTCGGCGATCAGCACCGCATATGAAGCGCCGACTGCGCAAGGGACGATGCCGAGCTCGATACCCCCTTCTGTCGCGCGGTAGAGCTCGGAGTGGTAGCACGCCCAGGCTTCATCGCGCCGAGCCCGGCTCGAGCGTTTCAGATGGCGCACAATGTCGCCATCCGGGTCCAATGCACAAACCGCCGGCACAAGCGATCGCCCCAGTCCCTTCTGGCGCCGGGCTTCGCGCAGAATGCTATGGGGCGTAAGGACCGAAGACGCGGCGTAGTGCTTGTTGCGGAGGATCGGAGCTGCAGGGGTCATAGCGTTTCTTTTGATGCTGCTGCCAGCCCGCTTGCGCCGGCCCGCACGGCGGCATCACTGCGCCGCCCTGTCGCTTGGCCAGAAGGATAGCAATCCTAGACCACAGCGCGTCGCATCCGAAGCTGCCGAGGTCATACCGCGGTTTGAAATTAGCCGATCTTGATTTCGAGACGAAAGGTTATGGCGGCCGGAGGCTCCAGCGCGAGGATCGATATGCTTCCAAGGGCAGAGGCTTGCGTCCTTGATGCGCGCGGCCCGGACCTGCCCCTCGCTCGGTCGCGTGCGGATGCGTGTGGAAGGCGTCGTGGGCTGACCGACCGATCCTTTGTGAGCCCGTAAAGCCCCAATCACAGCAACCTCGGTTGGGGGGATCGCGTTAGGACGAGGTGGCCGAGCAAAATTCGTGCACCGGTGTAACGCACCGGGGAGTCCAGGCGAAAATGCTTTTGCAAGCCTCGGCCAGCCACTGCCTTCTGGCCGAGACCATCAGCGGTCACAGTTTCGAAAGAAGTGAGAATTTACGGTCCAAGCGTGTCAACGAGGGCGAAGCGTCCATGATCCAGGGTGTGGTCCCGGATTTGCGTTCCGCGTGCGCGATAGCGGTCATGGCCAAAGCGTCAACTCCTGGGAGAACCAAGACGCGTCTGGTGCCGCCTCTGACGCATGACGAGGCCGCGATGCTCAACACGGCGTTCCTGCGCGATACTGCTGACAACATCCTGTCCGCCGCCGCGCTCGCCGACGTCAGGCCGTGGGTCGCATATGCCCCGGCCGGCTCCGAGGCATTCTTCAGGGCACACTTGCCGGAGGCCTTTGGGTTGATCGAGACCGGGGCGCCCACTTTGGGTGATTGCCTGGGCCATGCCGCAGCGATGCTGCTCGGCGCAGGACATGATGCCGTCTGCCTGATCAATTCCGACAGCCCGACGCTGCCCGTGGCGTATCTGGTGATGGCTGCAACGGCCCTGGCCGCAGCGGGCGATCGCATCGTGCTCGGGCCTGCGACCGACGGTGGATACTATCTCATTGGCATGAAGCGCCTGCATGCCGGGCTGTTCGAGGACATCGCCTGGAGCACAGACCGGGTTTTCATTCAGACCCTTGAGCGGGCCCAGACCCTCGGGCTGCTGGCTATTGTACTGCCGACCTGGTACGACGTTGACAGCGCGATGACCCTGGAAACATTGGTTGATGAGGTGCTCGACGGGAAGGCGTTTCGCCGCGTCGGCACTCCGGCACCCGCGACCTGGACGCGGAAATGCCTTGTGACCCTGGTGGGGGACCTCGGGTTGCGGGCACGGATGGGCACCGGTCGAGCCTTGGACGGTCCCTCGTGATGCGCTGGCTTGCAGCCATGCGGTGGAATTGGCCTGCACTCTGGCTGGCAACCCTGGCGCTCGGTTTGTGGGTACTCACAGCGGCGACCTCCCAGCTCTATTGGCGCCTCGGTGGCTGGATACTCATCGGAGCATTTGCGATCGGGACCGGCTGCGCCTTTGCGGCCGATCGTATGGCCAGCCGAGTCGATCGGAACGTCGGTCTGGCTGTCATCCTGATCGGCGCAGCCGGCATGCGGCTGGTGCTGCTGTTTTCCGAGCCAACTCTGTCCAGCGACATCTACCGCTACATCTGGGATGGTCGTGTGCAGGCCGCGGGGGGCAATCCGTACGCCTATGTACCCGCGGCAAGCGAGCTGGCAGCATTGAGGGACCCCGACATCTGGCCGCACATCAATCGCATCGACTTCGCCGTAACGATCTATCCACCCGTGGCACAGGCGGTGTTCCTCGCTGTTACGCGCGTTCTTGGCGAGAGCGTCCTCGCCATGAAGCTCGGCCTGCTCCTGTTCGAGGCCGTGGGAATTGCGGCCATCATCGCCCTGCTGCGCCGATTGGGTAAGCCGGCGACGCAGGTCGCCGCCTATGCCTGGCACCCGCTGCCCTTGTGGGAGATCGCGGGCAACGGCCACGTGGACGCGGCGATGCTGCCCTTTCTCCTGGCCGGACTGCTCGTGTACGTGCGTGGCCGAACGCTGCCTGCAGGCGTCCTCATCACCCTTGGTGCGCTGATCAAGCCGCTCGCCGTGCTGGCTCTGCCTGTGCTCTGGCGACCGTGGGATTGGCGTCTGCCGCTGTGCGTGGCAGCCACCATAGGGCTGGCATACGTCCCCTATCTCTCCGTGGGATGGGGGGTGCTCGGCTTCCTTTCCGGCTACGTGCAGGAAGAGGGTTATGCCGCGGGGAACGGCTTCAAGCTTCTCTGGTTGGTGCAGCAGGCGACGGGCCCGCTGCGCTACGGCGCGGCGGCCTATCTTGCGATCGCCATGATTGTGCTCGGCACGCTGGCGCTCGCGATTGGCTTCAGGTCGGATCGTACGCCGCACACGGCAATGCGGGCGACCAGTTGGCTGCTGGTGGCGTTCCTCGTTCTCATCTCGCCGCACTATCCCTGGTATTTCCTGGTGCTGGTGCCGTTTCTGGCGCTTGCTCCGTCGGCCTCAGCCTGGTTCCTGACCAGCGCCAGCGTGCTGCTCAACAATGGCGTTCCGGACGACGCTCTGCCGACCTATGAGGCTCGCATCATCGTGTTCACCTTAGCTGTCCTCGCCGCTCTCGCCCACGACCTGTGGAGCGAGCGGCGCAGGCGCGTTCCGGCCGCCCTGGGAGAAAGGCCATGACCACGCAGGCGGGAGACAATCGTGCGGTCAACCCGGCCCGCTATCACGAAAGCGTCGGCGCTGTTGCTGGCTCCATAGCAACCCGCGACCCTGTGTGTCTCTACCTGGAGACGACAAACCGCTGCAACCTGCTGTGCACCACCTGCCCGCGCACCTACGCCGACCTCGAGCCGGAAGCCGACATGAGCTGGGAGCTGTTCACGCGCATCGTCGACCAGGTGCCCAACATCGCCCGTGTGGTTCTGCACGGCGTCGGCGAGCCCATGCTGGTGAAGGAGCTGCCGCGCATGGTGCGCCACCTCAAGGCGCGCGGCGCCTACGTGCTGTTCAACACCAATGGCACCGTGCTCACCCCCAGGAAGGGCCGGGAGCTGTGCGATACCGGGCTCGACGAGTTGCGTGTCTCCCTCGACGCCGCCAATGCCCGCTCGTTTCTACTGGTCCGCGGCAAGGACTACTTCAACCGCATCGTGCGCAACGTGCGCGCCTTCACCGAGATGCAGCGGCGCGAGGTCCTTACCCGCCCGCGCGTCTCGCTGTGGCTGACTGGCCTCAAGGAGACGATCGCCCAGCTTTCCGATTTCGTGCGCATCGCCCACGACATCGGTGTCGGTGAGGTCTATCTCCAGCGTCTCGTCTATTTCGACCACGATGCCATCGGTCTGGCGCGCCCCGACCAGGCCCTGTTCGAGCGGCTGTCCCGAGAGGAGCAGGGACACCTCGAGGCCGCGACCACACTCGCGCGCTCGCTCGGCATCAGCTTCAACGCCTCCGGCGCGACCGAGGCCGGCGAGAGCCTGACGTGCAAGGCGGACGAGAGCCCTTGGTCTCTGTGCCGGCGTCCCTGGACTGTGATGTACTTCACCGCCAACGGTCGCGCGCTGCCTTGCTGCATCGCTCCCTTCTCGCAATGGGGCTACGAGAACTACACCCTTGGCGATGCCACGCAGGAGACCTTGCGGGACATCTGGAATGGTCCGGCCTATCAGGCGTTTCGCGCGGCGCTGCACTCGGATGCTCCCTCCACGTGCTGCGCCAGCTGCGGCCTGCGCTGGAGCCTCTGAATGCGGATCAACGGCACGGCGCAGCGCCGCAACGTCGGCGTCATCATCCCTTGCCTTAACGAGGAGGCTGCAATCGGGCCCTGCGTGGCGGCCGTTCTCGCGAGTGGGGTAGGCGAGGTCGTCGTCGTCGACGGGCAATCCGCGGACCTGACGGCGGAGCGGGCCGCCGCGGCAGGCGCCACGGTCGTCGTCGAGCCTGCACGCGGCTATGGCCGAGCGATGCTCTCAGGACTGGCCGCCGTGGCGTCCAGCAGCACGATTGTTCTTTTTATCGACGGCGACGGCAGCGACCGCCCGGAGATGATTCCCGCGGTGCTCGAGCCGATCGAGAGCGGCCAAGCTGATTTCGTGCTCGGCTCGCGACTGCGTGGCGAGCGCGAGCCGGGCAGCCTCGGCGCCGCGCAAATCGTTGCCGGCCACCTCACCGGCGTCCTGATCCGCCTCCTCTACGGCGTGCGCTTCACGGACATGTCCCCTTTCCGTGCCATCCGCCGCGACGTGCTCGACGGCTTAGGGATGGCAGAGCAAACCTTTGGCTGGAACCTTGAGATGCAGATGCGCGTGGCGGCCGCCGGGGTGCGGGCCGTCGAGGTTCCCGTCGGACAACGCCGCCGCAAGGGCGGAGTCTCCAAGGTATCGGGCCACTGGCGAAGTGCGGGATTGGCGGCCTGGGTCCTCGTGCAACTGTTCTGCCGACTAGCATGGCAACTCCGGCGGTCGCACCCAACCCGGACCCCTTCGCGTCTCAATCCGTAGGACCGGTGCGCCGCAGCAGCGTGCGCGAGCTGGTCCTCACGAAGGCCTGACTTGCGCCACGGCGACATGCTGGCCGGAATGGGGAAGGCCGTCGCAAGATCTTATCCCGCGCGCGGCGATTAGCCGGTTAACGCTTATCGAGGAGGAGCATCCATCCATGCGGTGATCGACGGCGAGCTGGTCGAGGAAACGCCCGCCCGTCGCAACATCCTGCGTGCCGGCCAAGCCGTCTGGCGAGCTGCGCGCGAAAAGCACAACGTCAAGACTGTGCTCGACGACGGCACGCGTCCTCGCAATTCACTTCGATCCAGTGCAGTAAATCTCGCATTAACCCCGCGCCATCACGATGGTCGTGCACGCGCTCTCGAGCTTGGGCATCTCGCGGGCGGTTGCCTGCCTAATGGCAAGGCGCCGTTGCTCGCCGCGCACGATGGGGCAATAGGGGTCCGGCTCACCGAGCGCACGCATCAGCCGTCGCCGGCCGGCACACCCGCCACCGCAGGCGGGCAGGTGGGTGCACCCTGAGCACGCATCCGGCACCGAGCGAGCATCGACGAAGGGCTTGGTCGCCACCACGTCGGCACCGGCATCGAGCAGGATATCGAGCGGCGCGCCGCCGCCCGGCCAGTAGACGCAGGGCTGCACGGTGGCGCGCGGCGTGACCCGCACCGTGGCGACGCCGCAACCGCCGCACCGCGGCGGCAGCCCAGCCATGGCCCGCACCAGGGGCTCGCCGACGGCGATCGCGTCGGTCGCTTCGAACAGCCTTTCGAAGCCCGACCAATACTGCTCGTAGGTGAGAGCGAACTTGTCGGTGCGGACTGACTGGTAAACGTTAATCCTCAGCGGCGCGTCATAAACCTTCGCAATGGCGGCAATGTCGGCGAGCCGGTCGAAGTTCGACTGCATCATCACGGCGATGAACGTGACCGGCACGCCGAGGCTGCGGCAGCGCGCCGCCTGTTCGTGCAACAGCCGCCAGTTGCCGGGCCCGCGCTGGTGGTCCTGCTCGGCCTCGGTCGGATAGTCGAGCGAGAGCTCGATGTCCTTGAACGCCGGGAGGTCGGCATCCGGGATCGAGGCGACGGAATAGCCGTTGCTGGTCATCGTCAGCTTGATCGGCTGGGCACGCAAGTAGGCGACAATTGCAAGGAAGCCGGGATGCAGCCCGTTCTCGCCGGTCCCGAGATTGACCGACCGCACCGGAAAGCGCCGCATCACGGCACGCACTTGATCGAGCGTCAGCCGATCGACACGCGAGGGGTCGCGGTAGCAGAAGGCACAGGCGAGGTTGCACTCGTTGGTCAGGCCGAGGCCGAGAGCAAAGGCGGGCGTGCGGGCAGTGTCGACGGCTGCAGACATTGGCATCGAGAGCTTGCTCATTAACCGACGGCGGATCAAAGCGGCATGACCACATGCGCACTTGGGAACGGTCAGCTCGCTCACAACATTTGCACGAACGAGGCACAATGTTACCGACGGATCTCCAGCCGGACCAGGAGCCGCTGCGATGGGACGATCACGTCCGCGTGTACGAGACGGTCTTCGAGCCCTTCAGTCTGCAATTTGCTCATGCCGCAATCTCGACCCTCCACCTTGCCGCCGGCCAGTCGGTGCTCGACGTAGGCGCAGGCTGTGGCGGAGCCGCTCTCGCCTTGGCTCAGCAGGGGATGCGCGTGACCGCCATTGACGCATCGGCGCGCATGGTCGAGCGCATCTCGGCCAGGTCGGCCGAGCGCGGCCTTGCAATCGATGCTCGGACCATGGACGGGCAGGCCATGCAGTTTGCGAATGCCACATTCGACGCTGCGCTGTCGGTCCTTGGCGTGATCCTATTCCCGGATGCCCAGCGCGGATTGGCGGAAGCGCGGCGGGTGGTACGTCCAGGAGGGCCGGTTGCGGTGGTGACCTGGACTCAGCCGCAGAGCTACGAGTTGGCCGCAGAGGTGCGTGCCGCCGCCCAGTCGGTCTTGCCGGAGCAGCCGCCGGCGTCACTTCCCGCCCAGCTGCGCTACCGTGAGGAAACCGACTTTCGGGCGCTATTCAGGGCGGCAGGCCTCAGCGAGCCGCTGATCACAACGGCAACGGCGCGCCTGGAGGCATCTTCAGCCCGCTGGCTGTCCGAGCACATCGCCTTCGCGCCTGGCATGGCCGCCATGATTGCCGCCCTTGGTGACCGGGCAACTGTCGTCATG
>DASURA010000282.1:0-7626 GCA_036280295.1 Hyphomicrobiaceae bacterium | reverse complement strand
CGCGCCGCGCTCGAGACCGCCGACTACGGCTATGTGCTGGAGAATGGCGAGATCGTGCTGGCTGGCACCGCCTCTGCCCTCATCAGCGATGCACGCGTCGCTGCCAGCTATCTTGGCGGTGGCGCCCGATGACAACGGGCGCCATCAGCGATGGTTGCTCCTGCAGACCGGCGCCAGGGTGGAGGAGACGGGATCGATGAAAATCGCGGTGCTCGGCGGCGGCAATGGCTCCTATGCGGCCGCTGCAGATCTCTCGGACCAGGGCCACGAGGTGCGGCTGTGGCGCCGCGACAAGGCGGCCATCGAGCAGCTCGCCAACCGGCCGGTGATCGCCTTGCGCGACCAGCGCGGCGTACGCGACGTGGCCCTGGCGTTGGCGACCGCGGATATTGCAGCGGCGGTCAAGGATGCCGACCTCGTCGTCTTGCCGACGCCGGCATTTGCGCAGGACGATGTGGCCAAGGCGCTGGCGCCGCACCTCAGCCACGGCCAGGTCATCTACCTGCCGCCCGGCACATTCGGCAGCTACGCCATGCTGGGGGCCCTGAGGGCCGCAGGGTGCTCGGCGCAGATCGCCATCGGCGAGACCGGAACGTTGCCCTACCTCGCCCGCAAGCACGGGCCGGCCGAAGTGGCCATCACCATGCGCGCCACGCGCCTGCCGACGGGCGTATTTCCGGCCAGCGACAGCGCGCGGGCCTGTCGGGTGATCGCGGCTGCCTATCCATCGATCGAGTCCATCGAGGATGCGCTGTCGGGAGCGCTGATGAATGCCGGACCGATCATCCACCCACCGTTGATCCTCATGAACGCCGGGCCGCTGGAGCACTTCGACCGTTGGGACATCCATAACGAGGGCACGCAGCCGTCGATCCGCCGCGTCACCGACGCGCTCGACGCGGAGCGAATCGCCGTGCGCGAGGCGCTTGGCTACAAGCCGTATCATTTCCCGCTGCGGGACCACTACACCACCGACAAGTGGATGTACGGCGACGCCCACAACCGGCTGGTCGAGAGCGGCGACTGGCGCGAGAAGATCGAGCTCACAAGGCACCGCTACATGCTCGAGGATGTCGCCTACGGTCTCGCCTTCCTCGTGTCGGTGGCGGAATGGGCGAAGGTTCCGGCGCCGACCGCGACGGCGCTGCTGTCCCTCGGTTCCGCTGTCTGCGAGCGCAATCTGCGCCAAGGTCCGCGCACGCTGGAACGCCTCGGGCTCGGCGGAGTATCCAGGGCTCAGATGCAGGAGCTGTTGCAGACCGGAGCTCTCCAATGACGCAGCCTGTCGTCTGCCTCGGTACCGGAAGGATGGGGCGCGGGATCGCGCTCGCGTTCGCTCTCAGGCAGCATCCGGTCGTGCTGCTCGACGTGAAGAGCCGCACGCCTGCGGGAGAGGAGGAGGCGCGCCGGCTCGCGTTCGACGAGATCTCGGCCAACCTGTCCGCGCTGCTTGCGGCCCGCGGGGTCTCGTCCCAGGCTGCCAGCCAGGTTATTCCCTGCATTCGCTTTGCAGTGCTGCGGGAGGCCGCGCCAGCGCTTGCCGCGGCCAGGATCGTGTTCGAGGGCGTACCCGAGGTCATGGAGGCAAAGCGCGCGGCTTTTGCCGCGATCGCGCCGGTGCTGCCGACTGAGACCATTCTCGCTTCCACCACGTCGTCCTTCCTGTCGACCGACGTGGCAAAGCTGGTGGAGCACCCGCAGCGCTTTCTCAACGCGCACTGGCTCAATCCGGCCTTCGTCATACCGCTGGTCGAGCTGTCTCCCCACGCCGGCACCGATCCTGCCGTAACCGGCCACACCGTCGCGCTTCTGGAGGAGATCGGCAAAGTCCCCGTGCGCTGCGCGCCGGCTCCCGGCTACATCGTTCCGCGCCTCCAGTCGCTGCTGATGAACGAGGCCGCCCGCATGATCGAGGAGGGCGTGGCGACCGCCGAGGATATCGACCGCGCGACGCGCTTCGGGCTGGGGCTCCGCTTCGCCAGCATGGGCGTGGTGGAATTCATCGACTACGGCGGCAATGACATCCTGCACTATGTCAGCGCCTATCTCGCGCAGGCGCTGGCCGACGCTCGCTACGCAAGCCCGGCGATTGTCGGAAGACATATGGCCGACCGCCGCAACGGCCTGAAGGATGGCGAAGGATTCTACGATTGGAGCAACCGTGACCTGCAGGCGTATCGCGCCGCCCTGCTGTCGAGGCTGGTTGCCCAGGCTGATCTGACCAGCACGAAATAGCCCGGTACCAGGGAGGAACTCACCCATGTCCAAGCCGGCGAGAGAGAGCCATCGCGAGGATATAGCGGGTCGGGCGAACGTCGAGGATACGCCCGAGCTGCTCGCCTACTACGACGAGCTGGAGCGGCTTGAGACCGCCGCCCTATGGACGGTCGCCAACAAGATCGAGCCCTGGCAGCCCAAGTCGGCCTCGGTGCCGGTGCTCTGGCGCTATCGCGATCTGCGTGGTCATGTCCTGAGGTCGGTCGAGCTCGTCACGCCCGAGAAGGCCGGGCGGCGGGTGATCTACCTCAACAACCCCGGCCGCCGCGACGTGGCCGCCGCGGTCGGCTGGCTCTACTCGGGCCTGCAGGTCATGCGTCCGGGCGAGGTGGCCTCGGCGCACCGCCACTCCGCCTCCGCGCTGCGCTTCATCATGGAGGGCGCCGGTGCCTATACGATCGTCGACGGGCACAAGATGACGCTCGGCGCCAACGACTTCGTGCTGACGCCGAACGGCACCTGGCATGAGCACGGTGTCGAGGCCAGCGGCACCCCCTGCATCTGGCAGGACGGGCTCGACATCCCGCTGGTCAATGCGCTGGAGGCGAACTTCTACCAGGTGCATCCCGACCTGCAGCAGGCGGTCGGCTATCCCGTGGACGATATGACCGGGAGCTGGGGCAATCCCGGCTTGCGCCCGGCCAATGATGCCTGGGCCCAACGCTACTCCCCGCTGCTGAAGTACGAGTGGGGCCCCACCTACGAGGCCCTCCAGCGCTACGCCAGGGTCACTGAGGGCTCGCCGTTCGACGGTGTGCTGATGAGCTACGTCAATCCGGTAACAGGTGGCCCGGTGATGCAGACCATCGGCGCGTCCATGCAGTTGCTGCGGCCGGGCGAGCACACCAAGGCGCACCGCCACACCGGCAGCTTCGTCTACCAGGTCGCCAAGGGCCAGGGCCATTCCGTCATCGACGGCAGACGCTTCGACTGGCAGGAGCGCGACATATTCTGCGTGCCCTCCTGGGCCTGGCACGAGCACGCCAACGCCTCCGGCAGCGACGATGCCTGCCTGTTCACCTTCAACGACCTGCCGGTGATGCACGCGCTCGGGCTCTACCGTGAGGAAGCGTTCGGCGACAACGGCGGCCAGCAGCCGCTCGCGGCTTGAGGCCGTTTCAGGGAGAGTTGCAGGGCGGCATGTGCTGCCCGCTACGGCGCATCCTCGTGCCTAGGCAGCTTATGCGGGCTGGGCGGCCTTGAGAAGACCGCGACCGACGATCAGCTTCTGGACCTCGGTGGCGCCTTCGTAGATCCGCAGCGCCCGAATCTCGCGGTAGAGCCTTTCGACGACCTCCCCCACCCTCACGCCACGGCCGCCGAACATCTGCACAGCCGCGTCGATGACGCACTGGGCGTTCTCCGTTGCGGCCATCTTTGCCATGGCCGCCTCTTGCGTCGTGGATCGCCGTTCGACGTCCCGACGCCAGGCCGCGCGATAGGTCAGCAGCGCCGCCGCATCGATCATGGTCGCCATCTCGCCCAGCCTGGCCTGGGTCAGCTGCAGGTCGGCCAGCGTCGCGCCAAACATCTGCCGGTGGCGGACGTGATGGAGCGCCTCGTCAAGAGCCCGCCTGGCAAAGCCCAGCGCGGCGGCGGCCACAGACGAGCGGAAGATATCAAGGGTGCGCATGGCGATCTTGAAGCCCTCGCCTGGCGCCCCGAGCCGACGCGTTGCCGGCACGCGCACATCCTCAAAGCGGATGGTCGCCAGCGGGTGCGGCGCCATCACATCGATCCGCTCGGCAATGCCGAAGCCCGGGTCGTCGGCGAGCACCACGAACGCGGAAATGCCGCGCGTGCCCGGCACGTCGTCGGTCCGGGCGAACAGCGTGTACACGCCGGCAATGCCGCCGTTGGAGATCCAGGTCTTATGGCCGGACAGCACATAATGATCGCCGTCGGTGCGCGCGGAGCAGCGCATGGCGGCAACGTCCGAGCCGGCCTCCGTCTCTGACAAGGCGAAGGCCGAGATCAGCTCTCCCGATGCGACCCTGGGGAGTATCTGCGCCTTGAGCTCCTCCGAGCCGGCGAGCGAGATGGCGCCGGTGCCAAGCCCCTGCATGGCGAAGGCAAAGTCGGCCAGTCCGTCGTGGTAGGCGAGCGTTTCACGTGCGATGCAGATGCGGCGCGAATCGAGCGGATCGGAAAGACCGCCGTAGGCCGCCGGCACACATGCCCGCAGCAGCCCCGCGGCACCGAGCTTGCGCACGAGCACGCGGCAGCTGTTGTCGGTATCGTGATGATCGAGGCCGTCCAGCGCACCAGTGGCCGCGAAGTGGCTGACCTCGCCGGCGAACTCGCGGTGCTCGGGCCCAAAAAACGGCCAGGAAAGATGGTCCCAGGCGGGGAACGCACGATCAGCCATAGACCACCTCGTCGATCATCCAGGAATGCAACTGCCGTTGGGGTAGCGAAGGCATCGCAGCCGCGGCCATGTGCGCACCCATCAACCGCCTGTGCCGGCCGCGGCGCGCGCCAGGTTGGTCTCGTACTGCCGTTTTCCGGACAGGTACTGCTTCGGCCACGGCACGTCATGGAAGCCGATCCTCGCGGCCTCGTGCAAGGTCCAGGCCGGGTCGGCCAGGTGGGGGCGTGCCAGCGCGCACAGGTCGGCGCGGCCCGCGGCGATGATGGAGTTGGCGTGGTCGGCCTCAAAGATGGCGCCGACAGCCACGGTGGCGATGCCGACCTCATTGCGGATCTTGTCGGCGAACGGCGTCTGATAGAGCCGTCCGTACACCGGTTTCTGATCATGCCACACCTGGCCCGACGAGCAGTCGATAAGATCGGCGCCGGCGTCCTTGAAGAAGCTGGCGAAGATCGCCGCGTCGGCTGGCGTGTTGCCACCCTCCGCCCAGTCGTGACAGGAAAGACGCACCGAAATAGGCCGGTCGTCCGGCCACACCTCGCGAATGGCGCGGAACACCTCCAATGGGTAGCGGGCGCGCCCCTCGTGACTGCCGCCGTAGGCATCGGTGCGCCTGTTGGTCAGCGGCGACAGGAAGCTCGACAGCAGGTAGCCGTGGGCGCAGTGCAGCTCCAGCAAGTCGAAGCCTGCTGCTGCTCCGCGCCGGGCCGCGGCGATGAACTCCGCCGTCACACCATCCATGTCGGCGCGTGTCATCTCGCGCGGGATTTGGCTGTGGGGGTGGTAGCGGACGGGCGAGGCCGAGATCAGCGGCCAGTTGGCCTGCCGGAGCGGCTGGTCGCTTTCCTCCCAGCCAAGCTGCGTCGATCCTTTAGGCCCGGAATGGCCAAGCTGAAGTCCTGCCTTGGCTGGCGAGTTGGCATGGATGAAGTCGACGATGCGCTTCCAGGCATCGGCCTGCTCGTCGTTCCACAGTCCGGCGCAGCCCGGGGTGATGCGCCCTTCCGGCGAGACGCACGTCATCTCGCCAAATACTAGGCCGGCGCCCCCAAGGGCGCGGCTGCCGAGATGCACGAGATGGAAATCGCCCGGCACGCCGTCGACGGCGGAATACATCGCCATCGGCGAGACGACGATGCGGTTGGCAAGCGTGATGCCGCGCAGCGGGAACGGCGTGAGCATCGGCGGCACCACGGCCTCATTCGCGTCCTCAGCCACCCCGCAGCGCCTTGCGAACCAGCGCTCGTAGCCTTCGAGCCATGCCTTGTCGCGCAGACGCAGGTTCTCGTGGCTGATGCGCTGCGAGCGCGTGAGCAGCGAATACATGAACTGCTCCGGCTCCAGCGTGTCGGCATAGCGATTGCCGACCACCTCGAACCACTCCATGGCGTTGCGCGCGGCGTTCTGGATCCGGATCACGTCGATGGAGCGGATCTCCTGGTAGGCGGCGAGCACCTGCGGAATGTGCGCCGGCGTATCGCCGATGAGCTTGAACTGCCGGGTCAATTCGATGGCATCCTCCAGCGCCAGCTTGGTGCCGGAGCCGATGGCAAAATGCGCGGTGTGGGCTGCATCGCCCATCAGCACGACGTGGGACCGGCCATTGAAATGGCTCCAGGCCCCGCATACGAGCCGATTGAAATTGAGCCATGCCGAGCCGCGCAGATGCCGTGCGTTGGTCATCAGGCTGGCGCCATCCAGCACCTCGGCGAACAGCGTCTCGCAGAAGGCGATGGACTGGTCCTGATCCGTACGGTCTAGGCCGTGTGCCTTGAAGGTGTCCTCCGTCGTCTCGACAATGAAGGTGGAGGTCTTGTCGTCGAACTTATAGATGTGCGCCTGGAACCAGCCATGCTCCGTGCGCCGGAAGTCGAAGGTGAAGGCGTCGTATGGCTTCTCGGTGCCGAGCCAGATATAGCGGTTCGGCCGCACCAGCAGGTCCGGCTTGAAGGCCGCGGCGTATCTGGCGCGGATCTTCGAGTTCACACCGTCGGCGGCGATGATGAGATCGGCGTCCGGAAACTCCTCGTCGGAATCGACCTCGTGCTCGAACACCAGCTCAACGCCCAGGGCCTCGCACCGCGCCTGCAGGATGTTGAGTAGCTTCTTGCGACCGATGCCGACGAAGCCATGACCGGTGGTGCGCATGCACCGGCCCTTGATCAGCACCTCGATGTCGTCCCAGTGGTTGAAAGCCGTCTCGACTTCCTCAGCCGTCTCAGCGTCCCACTGGCGCATATTGTCCATGGTCGCGTCGGAGAACACCACGCCCCAGCCGAAGGTGTCGTAAGGCTTGTTGCGCTCGATGACCCGGACCCTGTGCGCGGGATTGAGCTTCTTCATCAGCAGCCCAAAGTACAGTCCTGCCGGACCACCGCCAATACAGACGATATCCAAGGCCTCGCTCCCATCCCTGGTTGCCGACACTTCGAGCTGGCAGATGCCCCTCGAGCAGATGATCGCGACGATCGAAGCTTACCGCAAACTCCTTTAATCGTAAAATATCCGCATTTCCTGCCCGGCTGTCAATGACCATGTCCGGGCCTGCGCTGCAAGGCGATCCTCGCAGTTCTCCTGCCCCACAGCAAAAGGAAAATGCATTGCCAGGCAGACGGCATGCGCCGCACCGGCGGCGGGCTTCCTGTCGATAGGGCGTCTCAGCCAATTGACGCGAATTCTATTTTAGGCTTAAAGAATAGGCAGCGAAAGCAGGAGAGCGGCGGCAGATCGGCGTGCGCCGACGGCGAAGTGCAAGACGTTGGCTCGGGCGCGTTGCGCTGGCGTGTCTGCGATGGCGGAGTGGAGGTATGATGTCGCGACCGCTCGACGGGCGGCATGCGCTGATAACGGGAGGGGGCACCGGCATCGGCGCAGCCATTGCCAAGGCGCTCTCCGACGCCGGTGCTGCGGTGAGCCTTGTGGGTCGCCGCGCCGCGCCTCTCGAGGAGGTTGCCGCGAGCCTGGCGCGCGCCTCCGCT
>DASURA010000281.1:0-3996 GCA_036280295.1 Hyphomicrobiaceae bacterium | reverse complement strand
TTCCCCTCGATCGGGTGTTCATCGGCTCCTGCACCAACGGCCGCATCGAGGACCTGCGCGAGGTGGCGCGCATTGCCCAGGGCCGCAAGGTCAACGGCAACGTCTACGCCATGATCGTGCCTGGCTCCGGCCTGGTGAAGGCGCAGGCCGAGGCCGAGGGGCTCGACGTCATCCTGAAGGAGGCCGGCTTCGACTGGCGCGAGGCCGGCTGCTCCATGTGTCTGGGCATGAACCCGGACCAGCTGAAGCCGCGGGAGCGCTGCGCCTCAACCTCGAACCGCAACTTCGAGGGCCGGCAGGGCCGCTTCGGCCGCACGCATCTGGTGTCGCCGGCGATGGCGGCGGCGGCAGCGATCGCCGGGCATTTCGTGGACGTGCGCACGTTCGGTTAGAGGCAAATGCCGGCACCGGGGACGCACACCACCCTCTACTGCCGACGGCATTTCCTCCGCGGGCGGGAGCTGAGCGCAGGGAAGCGGCGAGGGGTTGCTTGCAGCATGAGACGATGGCGCCATACCTGATGGTGCCATCTCGAGTGTTGGCGCCGTCGGCCTCCATCCGGGGGGCTGGCGAGGCACTTGCCGACGTCAGGGCTTGGTCGAGTCGGACGGTGCCGGAGCGGGCGGCGACAGCCGGTTGGGAGCCTTGGCGAACAGTCCGACCGTGATGGTGCGCGCCAGGTACTGGGCCATACAGTTGTAGCCCGCCTCCGTCATGCCGAAGTCCTCCAGCACCGGCCCGTTCGAGCCGGTGTCGATGGTGCGCGACAGTACCTCCATGGCCTCGTAGCGGCCGAGGCGGAGGACGTTCTCCGTCTGCGCCACACGCCTCAGGCTGGCGCGGATCGCCTGGTAATGCGCATTCTTGGCGAGGCTCCTGGCATAGTGGAGGCCAACCAGGATCACGTCGACATTATGCTGCTTGAGCCATCGCACCGTGTCGGTGACCACCTGCTCGAAGCTGTCAGCAGGCACCTGGGCGAGGGCATCGTTGGTTCCCACCTGCCACAGAACGATATCGGGATCGTTCAGCGCCACCTCGATCCTGATGCGCTCGCTGGCTGCCTCCGCCAACTCGCCGGAGAACCCGCGATTGACGATCTCGACATCAAGCCCCTTGATGGTGCGCTCCAGAATGCGCTCCAGCAGCGGGCTGCCGTTGCGGCCCAGCCCAAGCACCGCCGTCGAGGACGAGCCGATGGCCAGGAGCTTGATGCGCTTGCGCTGCTGGAGGGCGGCGGCGCTGTTGGGGAGCGGCTTGTCCACAACCCGGGAGTCGCCGCACTCCTTGCTGATCAATGGAGGCGAAACCTCGGCCGCCAAGCCGCTGCTTCCGGCCAACGCCAGCCCGCCTGCCAGAAACACCGCCAAAAGCTCAGAGCGATGCATGGTTTGCCCAACCCTAGTGTCCTGATCGCGAAATTCGTCACAACGTGCCGCGAGCTCGGAACGAACTTCCCGATCTGAAGGACACCAGCCAACGTGATGTTGCCAGTGCGATTCAGAAAAGTCCGCTTCATCATCCAGCGGCGCGCGATGCAGCGGACTTCTCGATCATCGCACGAGCGCGGTATGTCAGGCTTGGAAGCGTAGCCGCTGCCTCCACTCCGACATCCAGGCCGTGAGCCAAAGTAGCGCAACCCCCACGAGGACGACAACTGTGTCGATGGTCAGCGACCCTCCGTAGAAATAGCGGATGATCTGGCCGCTCAGGCTCAGGAGGGAACCGACGCAGAACACGTTGAGCGAGTTGCGGCCGAGCTGAGATAGCGGCCCGGTCAGCCACGGAAGCAGGCGGGCGATCAGGGGATAGGCCGCGGAGAACACTGCCGCCAGCGCCAGGAACTGCAGTAGCCGGATCGGGGTCAGGAAGCTTTTGCCGTGAAGAAACAGGAGCTTCGGCTCCGGCAACTTGGTCGGGTCCGGCCACAGGTTGAAGACCGTAACGATCGCGCCAGCGATCACGACAGGAAGCGCGACCTGCCTGATCCGCGTGATATGCCGGCGCACGGTATGGCCCAGCCCCCGATCCCGTGCCAGGACAAAGCCGAGCACGAAAATCGCCTGCCAGGCGAAGGGGTTGAAGAACCACTGGCCATCCACCGGCCAAGTCGGTGCCGTGAAGGGGATGACGAGAGCCGAAAAGTAGAGAGTGAGCGACATGGGCACCAGGATGGGCGGTGCAAACCGGTCGATGATGACGAAGGCCGGCGCCACCAGTATAAGCACCACGTACAGCGGCAGGATGTCGAAATAGCCGAGCTGATGGGTCAGCAGCACGATGCCGATCTGGGTATGCGCAGGGTCCTGAAAAAAAGAGGCCGCGTTGTGCCACTCCAGGATCAGCGCGTTCTCGGTCAAATAGGCGACGCCCGCCAGCATGGCGAGAGCGATGCCGCTGATGAGAATGTGCGCGGCATAAAGCTGTAGAGAGCGCCCACCGAGGCGGAACGCAAGCGGCACAGCACTGGCCTTTGCCGCGCCGCTGCCGCTCACCAGGAGCCCGAGCGACCAGCCGGCGAGAAACACGAACAGCTCGGCTGAATCCGAGATCGATACGTTGCGATGCGTGAAGTGCTCGTAAAAGATACCCGGCACGTGGTTGATGAAGATCGAGACCAGCGCAAAGCCGCGCCAGAAATCGACAGCGTTGGCTTCACGGGGCATGGCCGCCTCGGCGCTTGCGGGTCAGCGTCGGAAAGTACGGGCGAAGGCCCGTCCGGCGCCAGTATGGAAGTCGGCGGAGTTCGGCAGGACTCGGCACTGTCGTTGCATCGGATCAGCAACATCATGCCGTGCCACAAGTGCCGGGACGGGCCGCAGTGGGATCAGTGGCTCTCTCAGCCGGCGCCGATGAAGCGCGCGACCAGGACATTGGCAATCGCCTGCCGCCCCGGAACGTGCAGCCCATCCGGATGCCGTCGCTCCAGCATCTGTTGGGCTTCGGCACGGGTGAACCAACGCGCATCGGCGATCTCAACTGCGTCAATGGTGATGTCCGTCGTCTCGGCGCGGCCGAAACAGCCGATCATCAGGGAGTGCGGGAAGGGCCAGGGCTGGCTGGAGTGATAGGTGACCTCGCCGACCTTGATGTTGGTCTCCTCCATCACCTCGCGGCGCACGGCGTGCTCGATGTCCTCGCCCGGCTCGATATACCCCGCCAGCGCCGAGTACATCCCCTCGCTGTAGCGATGCTCGCGCGCCAGCAGGCAGCGCTCGCCATCGGTGATGAGCATGATCACCACCGGATCGGTGCGCGGGAACCATTCGGTCTTGCAGGCCCAGCAGCTGCGCCGCCAGCCGCCGTCCTTGACCAGCGTCACACCGCCGCAGCGGCCGCAGCAGCGCGCATTCTCATGCCACTGCGCGAGCGCGCGGGCCTGCCCGCACAGGGACAGCTCCTCCCGCGCCATGACGCCCTGCATGGCCAGCGACCGCAGATCCACGATCGGCCGCAGCGTCTCAAGAGCGCCCGGAAGATGGCTGGTGCGGTGCTCGTTGACCGCCAGCGCGAAGTGGCCGTTGCCATCGCCATCGACGCCCAGAAACAGCGACTCGGCAACCGGCAGGCCAAACCCGGCAAGCTCCTGGGTCGAGAACCACGCCAGCTTGGCCGTGGTGCGCTCGGGATTGGAGCGGATCACCGGCTTCAGGTCGGCCAGCAGCAGGATGCGGGCGCCAGACGCGTTGAGCTTCGATCTGACAAACTCTTCGTCGCTGCGCCTTTGCCCAAGGCGATCCAGCATCGTCGTGGCACCGACGGTCGGCATCTGGGAAGCTCCTGCTAGGGCTCGAGATTGAGCACAGGGCGGGCCGTCATGCAACGCATTCTGTGCGCACAGCGCCCGCCGGGCAGTGCATGGGTTGATATTGGGATGATATTCGTAGGATAATTCGGCGGGAGGTTGGCGGCGGACGTGTCCCTCGCCAACCGGGTCAGGTCCGGAAGGAAGCAGCCCTAACGAGCTCCGATGCGGGTCGTTTGTCAGCCTCCCAC
>DASURA010000280.1:0-11664 GCA_036280295.1 Hyphomicrobiaceae bacterium | reverse complement strand
GCGCACCATCGCCACCGCCCGCATCGTCATGCCCCGGTCGGTGGTGAGGCTGGCCGCCGGCCGCGAGGGCATGACTGACGAGGCGCAGGCGCTGTGCCTGATTGCCGGGGCCAACTCGATCTTCGTCGGCGCCCGCCTGCTGACGACGCCCAATCCAGGCCAGGACCACGACACGGCGCTGCTGGCGCGTCTGGGCTTGGAGAGCAAGAGCATGTGAAGGGGTCATGCCGTTCGATCAAAGTTTTGATCGCAGCGCTTGAGCGGCCAAAGTTGCGGTGAGACGCGCGCTACAGCGTCCCCTCCCCCCTTGTGGGGGAGGGACAACACCGTTAACCCCTCCCCACAATGGGAGGGGACCTGTTGGAGACCGTGACAGAAAGATACGGCTTACTCATCGCTTCGTTGTCACGCTCAGTCAGAATTTCTCCGGAACGGTATCGATCCCTCGCCTTCGATCCACATTGATTGCAGGCGTGGCGGCGAGGGGTCTGACGCCGTTTCTCCCGGCTACGGCACCAGGATCTGCCGCACGGTGGCACCGTCGGCAAGGCGGTCGAAGCCGGCGTTAATGTCGTCGAGGCCGATGCGATCGCTCAGCAGGCGGTCCACGGGCAGCATGCCCTGGCGATACAGCTCGATGTAGCGCGGGATGTCGCGGGCAGGCACGCAGCTGCCGACGTAGCTGCCCTTCAAGGTGCGCTCCTCGGCCACCAGGTTCGTCGCCGGCAGCGGGAAGCGGGCATCCGGGTGCGGCAGGCTCGCCGTCACCGTGGTGCCGCCACGCTTGGTCACCTTGTAGCTGGTCTCCAAGGCCCGCACCGAGCCGGCCATCTCGAAGGCGTACTCGACGCCGCCGCCGGTCAGCGCCTTCACCTGCTCGACGGCGTCGGCGGCGGTGGCGTTCACCGTATGCGTGGCGCCCATCTGCTTGGCAAGGTTCAGCTTGTCGTCGAGGGTATCGACGGCGACGATCTGGCGGGCGCCGGACGCGCGGGCGGCGAGCAGTGACATGAGGCCGACGCCGCCCAGGCCGACCACGGCGACGGACGATCCAGTTGGCGTACGCGCGGTATTGATGACGGCGCCGGCGCCGGTGATGACCGCACACCCGAACAACGCCGCCTGGTCGAACGGCAGCTCCTTGTCGATCTTGACCAGCGACTGGCGCGCGACCACCGCATACTCGGCGAACGCCGAGACGCCGATGTGGTGGTAGATCGGCTGGCCGTTGACCTTGAGACGGCGGGCGCCCGACAGCAGCGTGCCGGCGCCGTTGGCGGCAGCTCCGGGCTCGCACAGCGCCGGCCGGCCCTCCATGCACGGGATGCAGGCGCCGCAGCTCGGCACAAACACCAGGATCGCATGGTCGCCGACCGCAAGGTTCTTGACACCCGGCCCCAGCTCCATCACCTCGCAGGCCGCCTCATGGCCGAGCACCATGGGCATCGGCCGCGGCCGGTCACCGTTGACGGTGGAGAGATCCGAATGGCACAGGCCCGCGGCCCGGATGCGCACCAGCACCTCGCCCTCGCCCGGTCCTTCAAGCTCCACCTCCTCGACGGTGAATGGCTTGGACTCCGCGTAGGGACGGGGCTTCATCATCTCGCGCAGGACGGCGGCGCGCATCTTCATTGGCTATCTCCTCCAGGCGCGGCAGGGCCTGCGCATATGCTGGCGATCTCGCCTGACGCATCGATTCATTTTTCATCCCAGGCTTGTGCCCGGCATCCATCTCGCCCCAAGCTCCGGAGCACGCTGTGGATTGGATCCCGGCGACAAGCGCCAGGATGACACGTGAATCGTGCATCGGCGCTCCTGCATCAGCGTAGCGCCCCCGGGCGCCGGCCCGCAACGGCTGTTCGCCAGCCATCTCGGCATGGCTCTTGACCCTCAGCAAGCCGCCGCCCACCATGCCCCACAAAAAGCAGGCTTGGGAGGAACGGGGATGGGCGAGCGCCTGAAGGGCAAGGTGGCATTCTGCACGGCGTCCGGCGCCGGCATCGGCCGTGCCGCCGCCATCGCCTTTGCGCGCGAGGGCGCACGGGTGATCGCCAGCGACATCAACGAGGCGACGTTCGCCGATCTCAAGGCCGCGGGCGTGGCGGAGTGCATCAAGCTCGATGCGCGCGACAGTGAGGCCGTGAACGCACTCGCCGCGCAGATCGGCCCCATCGACGTGCTCTACAATGCGACCGGCTTCGTGCACCACGGCACGGTGCTCGACTGCTCCGAGGCGGACTGGGATTTCTCCTTCGATCTCAACGTCAAGTCGATGCACCGCACGATCAAGGCGTTCCTGCCGGGCATGCTGGGCAAAGGCGGCGGCTCGATCGTCAACATTGCCTCCACCGCCAGCTCGATCCGCGCGGCGCCCAACCGCTATGTGTATGGCGCCACCAAGGCGGCAGTGATCGGCCTCACCAAGGCGGTGGCGATGGACTTCATCACCAAGGGGATCCGCTGCAACTGCATCTGCCCCGGCACCATCCAGTCGCCCTCGCTCGATGCCCGCATCGCCGCGCTTGGCCGCCAGGTCGGCGGCGCCGACAAGGCGCGGGAGATGTTCATCGCTCGCCAGCCCATGGGCCGTCTCGGCACGCCCGAGGAGATGGCCGCGGTGGCAGTGTATCTGGCGTCGGACGAGTCCAGCTTCACGACCGGGCAGGCGATCATAGCCGACGGCGGGTTTACGCTGTGAGTGCACACCCTTTGTCACCTCGGCGCTTGTCGCCGGGGTCCAGCCAACAGCGCGCGCCGGCGCTTGCGGATCGCTGGACCCCGCGGACAAGCCGCGGGATGACAGCGTTGTCGCGATCATGAAGGTCATCATCCAATGCCCCGCTTCTGCGCCAACCTGAATTTCCTGTTCACCGAGCTGCCGCTGCTCGAACGCTTCGAGGCGGCGGCGAAGGCTGGGTTCAAGGGTGTGGAATCCACCGGCTTCTATGAGGCGACCGCCGAGGACATAGCGGCGCGGCTCAAGGCCAACGACCTGACGCTTGCGCTCTTCAACATGCCGAGCGGCAACGCGGCAGCGGGCGAGCGCGGGCTGACGGCGCTGGCGGGGCGCGAGGCCGAGTTCTGGGCCGCGTTCGAGACGGCGCTGCGCTATGCCGACGTGACGGGCGGGCGCCGGATCCACCTGCAGGCCGGAATGGTGCATCAGGGCGCGCAGCGTGCCACCTACCTCGCCAACCTGAAGCGGGCGGCGCAGGCCGCCGCCAGCCACGGCGTGGAGCTGCTGATCGAGCCGATCAGCCGGCGCAGCATGCCCGGCTTCTTCCTCAACACGACATCCGAAGCCCGCGCCGTCATCCACGAGGTTGGGGAATTGAACCTGCGATTGCAATTCGACCTCTACCATCGCCAGGTCGAGGAGGGTGACGTGGCCATGGCGATCAGGGAGTTCGCCCCGCTTGCCGGCCACTACCAGATCGCCAGCCCGCCCGACCGCGGCGAGCCCGACGACGGCGAGATGAACTATCCCTATCTCTTCCGCTGCATCGACGAGACCGGTTTCGAGGGCTGGGTCGGCTGCGAGTACCGCCCGCGCGCCGGCACGCTGGAGGGCCTGCGCTGGGTGGAGAGGTGCGGGGTGAGCCTCGCTTGAGGTAGGGTGCAACAAGGCGACAGCCGCGTTGCACCGTTTAGGACTTTCACGGCGCAATGCGCTGCGCTTATTGCGCCCTACGCTGGATGGAGATCTACTCATGACGCTCCCTCTCAATCGCCCTCAGGCCAATCGCATGATGCAGATCGACGATCCGCGCGCGGCGCGAGCCATCATCCGCAGCGGCGCCTACACCGGCCATACGGCAGGCGTTGCGCCGGACCATGTTCAGGGCAACCTTTGCATCCTGCCGAAGGACCTGGCCCTCGACTTCGCCGCGTTCTGCCAGCGCAACCCCAAGCCATGCCCGCTGATCGGCATGAGTGCGCCAGGCGATCCCTCCTTGCCCGACCTCGGCGACATCGACATTCGCACCGACGTGCCGTGCTATCGCGTGTTCCGGAACGGCCGGCTGGTGGATGAGCCCACCGACATCGGCGCCTGCTGGTCGGACGACCTCGTCGCCTTCGTGCTCGGCTGCTCGTTGTCCTTCGAGGGCCCCTTGATGGCGGCCGGCATCCGGCTCCAGCACGTCGAGCGGGATGTCACGGTGCCGATGTACCGCACCAGCATCGATTGCGTGCCGGCTGGCCCCTTCAAGGGCAAGATGGTCGTCTCGATGCGGCCCATGCGCCCCGCGGATGCCATCCGCGCGGTGCAGATCACTTCGCGCTTTCCCGCGGTGCACGGCGCGCCGGTCCATCTCGGGCTGCCGGAGGCGATCGGCATTGCCGACCTGGCGCAGCCCGACTTCGGCGATCCGCCCGAGATCCGGCCCGGCGAGATCCCGGTGTTCTGGGCCTGCGGCGTGACACCCCAGGTGACGGTCGAGGCGGCGCGGCCGGCCCTGTGCATCACCCACAAGCCCGGCGCGATGCTGATCACCGACAGGCTCAACAGCGCGCTGGCGACATCGTAGCAAGGAAACGCTCATGAACATCCTCATCATCGGTGCCGCCGGCATGGTCGGACGCAAGCTCAGCGAGCGGCTGGCGCGCGACGGCTCACTTGGGGGCAAGGCGATCTCCGCCCTCACGCTCTACGATGTGGTCGAGGCGGCAGTGCCGGCCGACACGAAGGTGCCGGTGAAGATCGCCACCGGCGATCTGCCGGCACCGGGTGAGACGGCGCGCCTGGTCGCCGACAAGCCCGACGTGATCTTCCATCTCGCCGCGATCGTCTCCGGCGAGGCGGAGCAGGACTTCGACAAGGGCTACCGGATCAATCTGGCCGGCACGCATTCCCTGCTGGAGGCGGTGCGGGCAGCCGGCCACAAGCCGCGCGTGGTGTTCACCAGCTCGATCGCCGTGTTCGGCGCGCCGTTCCCCGAGGCGATCGGCGACGAGTTCTTCCACACCCCGCTCACCTCCTACGGCACACAGAAATCGATCGGCGAGCTGCTGGTCTCCGATTACACCCGCAAGGGCTTCCTCGACGGCCTCTCCATCCGCCTGCCAACCATCTGCGTCCGCCCCGGTGCGCCCAACAAGGCGGCATCGGGCTTCTTCTCCAACATCATCCGCGAGCCGCTGGCGGGCAAGGAGGCGGTGCTGCCGGTCTCGGAAAGCGTCATGCACTGGCATGCCTCGCCTCGCGCCGCAGTGGAGTTCCTGCGCCACGCGGCGACCATCGATACCGCCGTCGTCGGCCCGCGTCGGGCGCTGACAATGCCGGGTCTCGCGGTGACCGTCGGCGAGCAGATCGAGGCCCTCCGCAAGGTGGCGGGCGACAAGGTGGTGGCCCGCATCAAACGCGCGCCTGATCCGTTCATCGAGCAGATCGTCGCCGGCTGGCCGCGCCGCTTCGACACCAGGCGCGCCCTGGAGCTCGGCTTCAAGCCCGACGCCAGCTTCGAGGAGATCATCCGCATCCATATCGCGGACGAACTGGGCGGACAGATCGCATGAGTGGTGTCAGACCCGCCAAGCCTCGCAGTAGGGCCAGTAGGGACGAGCCGGCACGACCGAGGTTGTAGCTCGCTCGATTCGGCCAACTGCCATCGACCGTGGCGCATCGGTTACATCTGCCGCCGCAATCGGCGGGATGCTCACCCGGCTGCCACGATTTTTGACCAGCGCTTGCTGTAAGTTAACGTTCAATCGATAACCATGCGGCCTGCTTCGCATCGGAGGAGAAAAACTCGAATGCGCGCCCCGTTTGCCTTGCTTGTGTCCGCCCTGCCGTTCGTCGCCGGTGTCGCCGCGCCCGCCGAGGCCGGCTCGCGGCACTGGCCCACCGAGCCCCGCCATGGCTTCGTCACGGCGGAGAGCCGCTACGGGTCGGGGACCATCACGGCGCCGGTGCGCATCTCGGCGCTCGGACGGCGCGAGGTGCGGCTGCCAGGTGGAACGTGGATCGAGTGCCGGCGCAGCTGCACCAACACGCTGCGGCAGGAAACAATCGACTTCTGGTACATCCGCAGCCAGATCGACACGTCCGGCGACGACGGGCCGGGGTATTTCACCTTCAACTTCCGGTACTAAGCCATCTCTCGGGCACATTTGCGGTGGCGCCGCCGTAGGTGAGCGCCATCTTTGCAACCGGGGTGGAAGGCTTGCGCCCCCCGGTCGCTATCCCTCCGTGCGCAGCGGACGGGACAGGAGCGACTCGATTGCCGCATCGACGCTCTGCCGTCCCTCGACAATGGCATGCACCGCTTGCGAGATTGGCATGTCAATGCCCCGCTCGTTCGCTATCTTGACGACAGCAGCAGCGGTGTAGACGCCCTCGGCGACAGAGCGCCGGCTGGCCAGAATGGCGCCAAGCTCCTGGCCCTGCCCGAGGGCGCGGCCGAGACTCATATTGCGCGACTGCGGGCTGCCGCAGGTGAGCAGCAGGTCGCCGAGACCGGAAAGCCCCATCAGCGTCTCCGAGCGCGCGCCCAAGGCCTCGCCAAGACGGCGCATCTCGGCAAAGCCGCGCGCCACCAGCGCGGCGTGGGCGCTGGCCCCGAGTTGCTTGCCCTCGACAATGCCGGCGGCGATCGCCAGCACGTTCTTGATGGCACCTCCGAGCTGCACACCGATCGGGTCGGTCGAGCGATAAATCCGGAAGGGTCGGCTGCTGAGCGTCTCGGCGAGGCTGACGCCCAGTGCGTCGTCCGCAGAAGCCAGCGTCAGCGCCGTCGGCAGCCCGCGCACGACATCGGCGGCGAAGCTCGGCCCGGACAGCACCGCCAGCGTCGCCTGCGCCTGCGGCAGGGTTTCGCCCAGCACGTCCGCCAGCAGCTTCCCGGTGGCCTGCTCCAACCCCTTGGCGCAGATCACGACCGGCTTGCCCGGCGCCAGGCTCGGCGCCAGCGCCGCGCCGGTGCCGCGCACGTGCTGCGCCGGCGCCACCATCAGCACCACATCGCATTGCGCGACCTCGGCGATGTCGGCGGTCGCCCGCAACGCGGGATCAAGCGCGACGCCGGGGAGAAACGGCGTGTTGGTCCACCGCGCCGCGATCTCGGCTACGACGTCGGCCTCGCGCGCCCAGATCAGCGTGTTGCGGCCGGCCCGGCACACGGTTTGGGCGAGCGCTGTGCCCCATGCGCCACCCCCGACAACTCCCACACTGTTAAAAGTCACCTGTCATTGCTCCGCGCGTCCAGGCTCGGCAGGGCCGAGGCTTTGCTGAAATGAGCCACCACGCAACCGGCTCTGGCGCAAACTGTCCGCAGCCGATCGGCGGTATTCCACTGCGCATTTGCCCGACGATCGTGCCGGAATGAAACAGCGCAGCTTTAGGTTCTTGCGACCAGACAATCGCCTAACTACGATCAAAAGCTGGGCGAGAACAGTGAGACAAAAACCTAGTCGACGAAGCTGATGGGGAAAGGCTTCGTGTGGGGGAGTGCTTACGTGCTTGGTGCTCATTGTCGTTCGATCGCGACGCGCGACCGTCTTGTTGCGCGGGTCGAGGTTTTTGCAGGCGGCCTTGGCGGCCTTGCCAAGCCCCTGGTCGCAACCCTTGTTGCCGGCGTCCTGCTGGCAGGGTGCACCGGGCCGAGCCAGCCGTCGAGCTTCTTCGGCGGGCTGCTGGGGCAGCCGTCGGAGGTGGCGACCACGCAGCGCCCAGCGTCAGTGGGCAGCACATCCGCGGCGCCCCCGCCGCGCGGCAGCTGCAGCGGCGCGGCGGAGTGCAAGAGGGTCCTCAAGGCTATGATAGAGAGCCCGGATCACGGCTGGATCGGCCAGCGGCAATCGCCCGACGTGTACGCCAACGGCACGCGCCTGTTCGCCTACCGGGCTCTGCGCAAGCAGCTGACCTGTAACGAGTTGGGCATGGCGGTGGACGAGCTGCAATCGGTGTCGCGCACGCTGGACAGCGGCGCATCCGGCATGGCCCCCGACCAGATCACGCGCACCCGCTCGCTATCCAGCCAGGTGCACGGCGAGCTCTCCAAGGAACGTCAGAGCCGCTGCCGCACGTAGAACTGTCGTCGCGAAAGGCTAGAACGCACATCGCACCGGCACCGCCGCGGTGAGCGTGGTCGTGCGAGGTCATAGATGGCGGAATGTGAATGACAGGACGCGTCTACACAACCTGTGCTCGGGCGACCACTCGCGGTGGCTCCGCGTCAGGCTACTACTTCAGGACGAAGAAGAGCTGACGACCTCCCTACGCGCCGCCACGTGCGTTCGCGTATCAGCGTCCTTCAGCGGCCATTCGCCTGGCGGCCTTCACCTCGGCCATGCACGCGGCCTCCTTCCCGGCCACGTCGAGCTTGCGTGCGCGCTCGAGAGCCTTGCCGGCCTCGGACTTGATACCGCCTTGGCGCAACACGTCCTCAGGCGCGGTCGCCTTGCCTTTGGCCTCCTTGCTGATCAGGGCTGTGCCGGGATGCTTGCCTTTCTGGTCGCCGGCCGTCGGTGCGGGGCTTCCCTTGGTGGGGCCTGCGCCGGCATCGCTCTTGGCGAGCAGCTTGGTGACATCATTGATCTGCTGAGTGCAAGGTCCAGCCCTGGCTGCTGCGGTGCCGGCAACCAGTGCGCCCGCGGCGAGCGCGATCCAAAACGGCGACTTCGACGATCTCATGGCTATGCTCCATTGGCTGTAGTCCGAAAATGCGCCCAAGAACGCCCCCCGTTGGATCCAACGCTGTAAAACCGGTCTGGTTTCAGAACGACGGCCGGCAGACGAAGGCGGGGCTCGCCCGGACGCTCCCAAGGCGTCATGCACCGGCTGCAGCTTCGTCAGGGCGCGCTGCTGGCGAGCTTCCGGTATGAGATCTAGGACGCGCCCGCGGATCGGCGACGCTGTGGAGCAGTTCGGACTCCTTGGCGGAATCGACAAGCGTAATAACGTTCCATCCAAGTGTAGACCGATGCGTCGAATGTCGGGCGTCGGTGGTCGGGCATTGATGAACGCTGGAGCCGACGGCGCCCGAACCCCGGCGCCCGGGTCTCCGAGAGTCAGGACTTCGCCGGACGGCTATATGGAGATGAATGGCCCGGTCGCGTCTACGCCATGCGTATGCGACGCAACGAGGCCTAGTGGCCTGATCGCGAAATTCGTCTCAGCGTGCCGTAAGGTTGGAACGAATTCGCTTATCGCACGAGCCTTGTTGCACGCTAGGGCGCGCCGAACGGGCTCTTGCGGGCATCCTGAATAATCATTGCCGCCGCCTTCTCGGCAATCATCAAGGTTGGCGAGTTGGTGTTGCCCGAGGTGATGGTCGGCATGATCGAGGCGTCCGCCACGCGCAGCCCGGCGAGGCCGCGCACCTTGAGCCGGGCGTCCACCACAGCCGTCTCGTCGCTCCCCATCTTGCACGTACCGACCGGGTGGAAGATGGTGGTGGCGATGTCGCCGGCGGCCCGCGCCAGATCCTCGTCGCCCTCGACCTGCGGACCGGGGCGGAACTCCTCGGGGTTGTACCTGGCGAGCGCCGGCCGCGACACGATGTGGCGCGTCACGCGGATGGCATCGGCAGCCACGCGCCGGTCGTCCTGGGTCGACAGGTAGTTGGGCCGGATCTCGGGCTGGGCACCCGGTTCCGGTGACGAGATCCTCACCCAGCCGCGGCTGGTCGGGCGCAGATTGGCCACGCTCGCCGTGAACGCCGGGAACGGATCGAGCGCGTCGCCGAACTTAGGCAGCGTCAACGGCTGCACGTGATACTGCAGGTTGGGCGTGTCGCGGCTCGGATCGGAGCGCACGAAAGCGCCGAGCTGCGAGGGGGCCATGGTCATCGGGCCGGTCTTTTGCAGCAGGTATTCCATGAGGAAGCCGGCCTGCCGGAACAGGCCGCGGTAGGTCTCATTCATGGTCTTGATGCCGGTGACCTTGTAGGCGCAGCGAACCTGCAGGTGGTCCTGCAGGTTCTCGCCGACGCCCTTCAGCTCGTGCCTGACATCGATGCCGAGCGGTGAGAGCACGCTCCCCGGCCCAATGCCGGACAGCTGCAGGACCTGCGGCGAGCCGATGGAGCCGGCGGCCAGGATCACCTCGCGGGCGACACCGAATGTGCGCTGCGTCCCCTGCCGGCGCACCGTCACGCCGGTCACGCGCTTGCCGTCGAGCTCCAGACGCTCGACCATTGCGTGCGTTTCAACCTTCAGGTTGGCGCGGTGCGTGACCGGGTGCAGGAAGCCCTTGGCCGTATTCCAGCGCACCCCTTTTTTCTGGTTCACGTGGAAGTAGCCGCAGCCCTCGTTGTTCCCGCGGTTGAAATCATCGACCCTGGGAATGCCGGCCTCGGCCGCCGCCTCCCGAAAGGCATCGAGGATGTCCCAGCGGATGCGGGCCGTCTCGACGCGCCATTCACCGCCGCGCTCGTGCAGCCCCTCGAAGGCGTCAGGCTCCAGTGCCCACTGGTCCTCGTGCTTCTTGAAGTAGGGTAGCACCTCCTCCCACGACCAGCCGGGATTGCCCATCTGGCGCCAGCGGTCGTAGTCGCGCTGCTGGCCGCGCATGTAGATCATGCCGTTGATGGACGAGCAGCCGCCCAGCACCTTGCCGCGCGGGTAATTGAGGCTGCGCCCGTTGAGACCCGGCTCAGCCGCGGTCTGGAAGCACCAGTCGGCGCGGGGATTGCCCATCAGGTAGAGGTAGCCCACGGGAATGTGGATCCACCGCAAGTCATCCTTGCCGCCGGCCTCCAGCAACAGCACGCGCACATTGGCGTCGGCCGACAGCCGGTTCGCGAGAAGGCATCCGGCCGTGCCGGCGCCGACGATGATGTAATCGTAGGTCTCTGCTGGACTTTGTGCTGACATGGCTCCCCACCCCGAGCGCTGCCTCCGGCGCCACCCTATGCCAGCGGGGCGCAGAAAGGCAAAGCCGGTTTATTGTGCAACGTCTTAGCAAGACCTTGCTAGTGTCCTGATCGCGAAATTCGTCACAGGTACGGCGGGCTTAAGATCGAATCTCGCGGTCAGACGGACACGAGCCGGCATTATGATTGCTCGATTGCGATCGAGAAGTCCGCTTCGCCACCCAGCCGCCCGCAATGCAGCGGACTCCTCGATCATCGCGCCTGGGCACGTCGGCAAATTGAGATCGGCAATTCAGATTCGCTGCTCGCGGCGGGATCACGCCAGGTCCCGGGGGCGGCGATACTCCTTTCCATTGGATGTATGCACGCTGGAGATGAGAGCATCGCATTGACCGCAATCACCGCGCGCGTACCGACACGATTTCCGGCCGGACTGGAAGGGCGAGATGACGAACAACCGCCCCGGACACGGGGTGCGTGTTGTTGGGCACAACCTCAGTGCACACAACGCGGAAAGATTTGCGCCAGACGCTTCCGATAAGCTGGACTGATGCCAGCCAATACCGCTAATCTGAAGTGAATCATCACCCAGGGCGACAATCAAGCGTCTCGAGGTTGGCGAATGGCGGAGTACAGCTGCTCGCGGCGCCAAGAAGCGTGCGCTTGCAATAGAGGCTGGTGCGGCCTTGACTGCAGCGGCCGCCTTTTGTGCGCCTCGGCCATAAATTCACCCCTGTTCCGGCCTTGGTTGTACGAGCGTCCCGACGCTCGGACCACTGGCGAGTGGTAGCAGCATGCACAGCACCATTTCGATCATGAATGCGAAGGGAGGTGTCGGAAAGTCGACGCT
>DASURA010000279.1:0-2403 GCA_036280295.1 Hyphomicrobiaceae bacterium | reverse complement strand
GTGCCTGCGCACTTAACCCCATCTCGCTCGATAAAGTAGTCTTTCCTGTCCTCAGTTTGCGCTAGCGCGCTGAGACCATGATCTTCCTTTTGGGCGGTGCTTGAACGGGTCAAGTCCATCCCCAATTGGAAGAGGGCGTCGGTATAAGCCATGGGACCCCTCCCCAACCAGTAGACAGCCAACCCGCTGCCCCACGTTCCGCTCATCCGGTACGTAGAGCAAACGGAGTGCGGTCATATGAGACCAACGCCCCCAGCCCGCAAGAGATTTTGGGGCGCTGCGACCAAAAATTTTCGAAAGCCTGCTGCAGCGTTGCGGCGCTGCTTCGCTGCGTTCGCAGCGTCTCTCTTATTTGAGCAGCTGCTCCAGGAGATCGGCCGGCTTCACGCGCTTGCTCTTATCTCCGCTCAACAGCCCCTGGATGGCATCCTGGACCTCGCGCGACTTGAGGTTCCGGCCGATCTTCTCCAGCGTGCCGGTGAGCTCCTCCTGGCCCTTGATGCTGAACCTGGGGCGATCCAATGCGCCCGTGATAGCGACAGGAACCTCCAGCGTGCCGATGGCGATGCCGCCGCCCTCCGCCGGAGCGCTGCCATCGATCCTGGTCTGCAGCGTGTAGTCGATGCGGCGGGGAACCAGCTCGATCTTGCCAGTCCCGTCGAGCCGTACGTGCGTGCTCACAAGCTTCAGGTCTTCGTTCCGGGCAACGCCATCGGCGATGTTGAAGGACGCGCTGAGTGCCTGGAAGGGCGTGCGGTCTCCACGCCGCGGGGCCAGCCTGTCGAGGCGGCCGCGCTGCAGCTCGCGCAGGGCGCGGTCCACATCCAGCCCGGTGACGCCGCCGTCGGCGACGGCCAGCTGCACCCGGCCGCGCAGGGATTGCAGCAGCTCCGGCTCCGAAAGGCCCTGCGCTTCGAGCGCGAAATTGAGCGTACCGGTGCCGTCGAGCCACTCGACCCCGCTGGCATCCTTGAGCAGCGGCTGAACGGCGACGCCCGTGAGCTGCAGGTCGGTCTTCACCACCCGCGTGGCGCCTGTCGTGTCGAGCGTGACGGTGCCGTTCGCCCGGCCGCCGTAAAGCTCGAGATCGCGCAACGTCAGCTTGGTGGTTCCGCCGCCTGCATCAACGCCGAGGCTGCCCGGACCGAGCCGCCAGCCGTTGTAGGCGAGCCGCTTGATCGACACGGTGCCAGCAGTGGCGACATCATCGCCAACGGTGAGCATCCCCTCATAGGTGGCATCAATGGGCGGCCCAACGAGCGCAAGAGTGACCTGCGTCGGCCCATGCGCGCCGGTCGTCTGCCCCGCCGGCCTGGCCGTGGCCGAGATGTCGAAGAGCAATCCATGCCAGGCCAACGTGCCGACGGCGCGCGCTGCACCTGCCGGATCGTCCAGCATCAGCTTGAGATTGATGCCGCCGATATCGTGCCGGGTACCGTTGCGGGCATCGCGAAAGCGGATGGTGCCATCGACGACGTGCAGCGCGATCGGGCGCCGCACGCGCCGGCGCCTGGCATTCCCGGTTGGCGGCGGACCTGCGTCGCGCCGACCGGCCGCAGCGCTCGTGGCGGACCGTGCCGGCGGCTCCGGCTTGGCCGTTCCCGCCATCCAGCTGCGCCGCCCCTGCGTATCGATGACAAGGTCGACCACAGGGCGATGCAGCGTCAGCCGATCAAGCTGGGGCCGGCGTGCGAGCAGGGACCACAGGCTCATCTCCGCGTCGATCGCCGGCACAACCACGGTGGGCGCGCCCTGCATGCCTGGCGGCGCTCCTAACGCGACATCGTGGATTGAGACGATGGTACGCGGGCGCAGCGCTACAGAGATCGGGCCGCTTACCGTCAGGGCGCGGCCGGTGCGCGCCTCCACCTGGCGAATCAGGCGATCGCGCACAACATCCAGCGGCGGCGCCACCAGCAGGACCGCCAGCCCCGCTGCGGCCAGGCCGGCAAGCACCAGCAGGGTATAGCCGGCCAGCGACAGCCAGCGCCGCGCCGCCCGCTGCGCGGAACGGGCGGTCCTTGCACCTGCGGTCCTGCGGCGTCCGGTCATGGCACCTCTGGTCTTGGGCCGCATCCGGTCGCGGGGCGTCCGCTCCCGATTGCAAGCGCTGTTTACGGCCGTCTCGCGGCCAAAATGAGGGAGGCGGCGCCCACCGGCTCCGATCGGCGGCCGAACCGCATCTTAAGCGCATCTCGCTTGCGCGGCAGATTGGTGCGGTGCACGTCACGGCATGCGACGATAGGCTGGAGTCTAATCGAGGCAGCGGAAAGAGGCCAAGGTGGAGAGAATGGCGGGCAAGACCGATGACGGGACGCTGGTGTATCCGGTGCCCGAGCCTCCCGCGCCGGCGACTCCCGTCGAGATCGCGCCCGGCATCCTGTGGGTGCGCGTGCCGCTGCC
>DASURA010000278.1:0-6240 GCA_036280295.1 Hyphomicrobiaceae bacterium | reverse complement strand
TGGGGTGCAATAGGCCGTCCAGGCCGTACTGCACCGATCGACGCATGCGGCTGGCACGAAGGTGACGCGGTGCAATGCGCTGCTCTTGTTGCAACCTACGTTGCGAGCGGCCCGTAGCCGACGGCAGCGCGCTTCTCGTCGTCGGTGAGGAAGGGGGCGGCGGTGATGCGGGACCACAGCGCCTCGCGCTCGCTTGCAAGGGCGTCGATGGTGTCGAGGTCGGGGCGCAAGACGGCAGTCGACGGTCGGGAGCCGGCGGTCGTTCGATCGGCGCTTGCGAGGTCCGACGCCCTACTCCCGTCACCCGTATACGCCGGCCCCAGCCACAGCGAGAGCGCCTGGGCGGTGCGGTTGACGAGCGGGAGAACCGTCGAGCGCCAGAAGCAGCGGTTCGCCTCCTGGTAGTTCGAGTACGTATTGTCTCCGGGGATGCCGAGCAGCATGGGCGGCACGCCCAGCGCCAGTGCGATCTCGCGGGCGGCGACATGCTTGGCCTCGATGAAGTCCATGTCGCGCGGCGTAAGCGACATCGACTTCCAGTCGAGGCCGCCTTCGAGCAGCAGGGGGCGCCCGGCTTTGGCGGCGCCCTGAAAGCCGTGCTCCAGCTCGGCCTTCAGGCGCTCGTATTGCTCTGCCGTGAGATTGCCGTCGCGGGCGGTGTAGACGAGGGCGCCGGAGGGGCGGGCGGAGTTGTCGAGCAGCGCCTTGTTCCAACGCGAGGTGGTGTTGTGGATGTCGACGGCGCTGGCGGCGGCCTCGATCGGCGACAGGCCATAGTGGTCGGAGAGCGGGTGGAACAGCTTGACGTGCAGGATGCGCTGGACCCCGGGGACAGCCTCGCCGGCGATGCGGATGGTCCTGTGATCGGCGGTATAGTCGAATGCCTCGGGCCAGCCGCCAGGGCCAGGCACGACGCGCATGCGGTCGGGGCGCAAGGTGTGCAGCTCACGGACGGCGTTGCCGATGGCGACAGCCTCCAGGTAGGCATTGCCGGAGACGAGCAGGTAGCCGTACCAGGCTTCGAGCAGGTCCGTGCCGGTGGCGCCCGGATTGGGGCGAGCGATAAGGTCGAGCAGGGGGTGATCGGTGATCTCGTCCTCGCCCTGATAGAGCAGCAGCGGCACGGACGCGGCCGCCTCGGCGATCATGCGCACGGCGCGGTAGAGCACGGCATTCTGCATGACGCCCTCGCGGGCAAAGGCGGCGTAGTCGCGCGGCGCCCAGGCCGGGGCGGCCAGGCGGTCGAGGGCGATATAGGGGGCGGCGAGGGCCTTGGTTGCGGAGGGAGTGGATGTGTGGGTGCGCAGGATACGCGCAAGCCAATGGGTCAAGCGGCCGTACGGATAATGGCTACTCATCGGGCGACTCTTTCGCTGTCTGGTTCCCCAAACGGGTCGAACGGAGTGAGCTGTCGGCTGGATCCCGGCAATAAATGCCGGGATGACTGTTGGAGTGAGCGGTGAGAAGATGCCCACTCTTCCGAGATCGCCTCACCACGTCGTCCGGACTCCAGGCGCAGCGCGCGCTACCAGCATCAGCTCGGTGATGGCCCAGACGAGGGCGTCGAGGCGGTCGGGGCTTTTGCCGGTCGAGAGACCGTCGGCGGCGAAGTCGCACATCTGGCGCTCCAGCTCAGGGAACTCGCCGACGTGAACAACGCGGCCCTCGGCGTAGAGGGTGGAGACGGGCTCGGCGCGCACCCATTTGCCGCGGCTGGCGTAGACCTTCTTGACGGGCACAAAAGCGTCGATCGAGCGGAACATCTGCACAAGGAGGTCTCCGCCCTGGTTGGTCTCGACGACGATCGTGTCGGCCTCGTGGTCGTGGTAGGCGGCCACGGCGGCCTTGGCCCACACCGTCGGCTCGCGGCCCTGCACGGTGCGGTCGGCGATGACGTAGGCACGTCTGTCAACACCGAGGCCGACGACGATGATGCCGCAGCTGTCGGAGCCCAAGGTGGAGGTGACGGGCGGATCGACGGCGACCACGATACGGGTAAGCTCGGGCCGCATGACCACGCGGCCCTGTTCGATGTGGCTGCGCTTCCACAGCCCCGTCATGCGCTCCTCTACGATCTCGCCCTCCAGCTCCTGGCGGCCGATTGGCGTGTCGCCGTAGCGGCGGCGCATCTCGGCCAGGAACGAGGGTGACAGGAAGGCCGCGTTGTCGGCGGTGCGCGACCGGGTGACGGCGGTGGCGTCGTCATCGAGGATCCTCTTCAGCAGCGGCAGCGGCCGGGGCGTGGTGGTGATGACGCACTGCGGCCAGCGGCCGAGGCGCAGGGCGAACTGCAGGTTGTCCCAGGCCAGATGCGGGCGGCGCCACTTGGCGAGCTCGTCGCACCAGGCGGCATCGAACTGCGGCCCGCGCAGGCTTTCGGGATCGTCGGCGGCGAACAGCTGGGCGATGCTGCCGTTGTCCCAGATCAGCCGGTTCTTGGAGGCTTCGAGCGTGGGGCGCTCAGCCGGGGGGTAGACCGACATCAGGCCGGAGACGCCCTCGATCATGATCGAGCGCACCTGGGCAATGGTCTCGCCGACGAGGGCGAGGCGGCGCGAGCGGCGGTCGGCGAGCGGCGGCTCGCCCTTCACCTGCGCGCGCACCCACTCGGCGCCGGCCCGCGTCTTGCCGGAGCCGCGGCCGCCGAGCAGGAGCCAAGTCTGCCAGCGGCCGCCGCCCTTGGCGAGCACCGGCGCCAGCTGGTCATCGCGGCCGATGACGCCCCATTCGTAGTTGCGGATATAGTGGAAGGTGGCGGGCGGCAGATGCTCGGCAAGGAAGTCGAGCCCTTCAGGGCTTTGGGAAAATCTTTGCAAGATGCTCCGCAATCTCGCGGCGGTAGCTGTCCTTCGCGGATGCGGCGGCGAGTCCGCCGGCGTCGATATCGTCGCTGAGAGCGGTGAGCTCGGGGCTGACTTCGACTGCGGATTTTCGCTTTCCGGCGCGGGCGCCGGCATGGGTTGCAGCGGCAGCGGCAGAGGGGGCAGGCTCAGAGACCATCTCCATGATCTTGTTGATGCTCTGGATCAGCGCGACGAAGCTGTCGCGCTCGTCCTTGGAGAGCGCCGGTGGCGCATCGCCGTCGGGATCGCGCTCGTGCGTCTGCAACTGCCTCGTCATGCGCAGCTCCATCATCCTGATGCTGAACTCAATGAGGCGGTAGAGCCGTGCCGCGAGGCGGCCGCGGGCGGCGGCGGCCGCAGCCCGGCTTTGGCACCCGAGCGGCTGCCTCGCTGTGCCTGCGGCAGCGTCCATCCGCAGCCACCCGTCGCGGGTCGCGCGGGCGAAGACGGCGCTCCGGCTGCGGCCGATCTGCTTGGCGATGTCCTCGGTGCGGACGCCGCAGGCGTACAGGCGCCGGGCCTCGGCCCATTGCTCTGGGCTGAGCTTGGAGCGGAACACCATGCGGGCACGCGGGCGGGCTGTGGAGAAAGGGGCGCCGGAGGCGGCGCTGGCGCCGCCGCTGTCACGACTGTGGTGACGATAGCAGAACAGTAGCAGAGCAGCGTCTGGGTGTCAATGAGTACTTTGCGACGACAGAGATATACTTAATCAAATCTGAACTCTTCCCAGCATGACGGCACTTATACCTCGCCGTCTCCATTATTCCGCCGGCGTGGCGGAGGGGGATTTCTACCGGCGCGGCTCATTGGCACACCGATAGGACGTGTTGGCTGTAACTTGGGAGTTGGGGTGGAACAAGCGAGACGTGAGCCGTGCCGCACCCTGCAGGCTGCCGAGCGTGGCCGAGGCAGCCCGGTGCAATGCGCTGCGCTTATTGCACCCCACGGGTCCGGGATGGTGGGCGCGACAGGGATCGAACCTGTGACCCCTACCATGTCAAGGTAGTGCTCTACCGCTGAGCTACGCGCCCGAGACCTCAATGCGGTGGCGTCTTTTGGCTGGTTCCGGCAGCTACGTCAAGCATGGAACGCGACGGTCAAAAGACCTGGCATGCGTCGCGCTGCATGTACCGCTCTGACCGGTCGTGGCATGCTGCGGGCCCGCGCGGAACGTCTTCAGGAGGTCAGCAGTGGGCGAAAACCGTACGACGGGCCGGTCGGCCTTTCTTGCGCTGCTGAAGGACGAAGGCATCACCCACCTGTTCGGCAATCCCGGCACCACCGAGTTGCCGATCATGCATGCGCTCGCCGATCACCCGGACCTGACCTTCGTGCTCGGGCTGCAGGAGGCGCTGGTGGTGGCCATGGCCGACGGCTTCTCGCGCGCCTCAGGCAGGCTCGTCGCCTGCAACGTGCACGTGGCGCCGGGGCTCGGCAATGCCATGGGCTCGCTCTACAATGCCAAGTTCACGGGCACGCCGATGATCCTCACGGCCGGCCAGCAGGAGCAGGGGCACGGGTTGACCGAGCCGCTGCTGTACGAACCGCTGGTGCCGATCGCGTCCCCACTGGTGAAATGGGCGACGGAGGTGACGCGGCTGGAGGACCTGCCGCGCATCGTGCGCCGCGCCGCCAAGGTGGCCATGACGCCTCCCACCGGGCCGGTGTTCCTCTCGCTGCCCGGCGACATCCTGAACGCGGAGGCAGGGCTGGAGCTCGGCAGGGTGACCCGCGTCGAGACATCAGCGCGGCCGTCGGAGGCGGTGCTGGCCCGGCTGGCGGGGCGGCTGCTGCGGGCCGAGCGGGCGGTGATCGTGGTCGGCGACGAGATCGTCAAGAGCGATGCGCTTGAAGCCGCCGCCCAATTCGCCGAGATGCTGGGCTGCCCGGTGTACCAGCAGAGCGTAGCCTACGGCGCGCACTTTCTTTCCGAGCACGTCACATTCATGGGAGCGCTGTCGCGCGAGCAGCGCCAGGTCCGCGACGTGCTGTCAGCCTACGACCTGATGATCGTGCTTGGCGCCGACCCGGTGCGCATGTCGGTGTGGAGCGAGACCGAGCCGTTGCCCGCCGGCATGCCGGTCGTGCATATCGGCCAGCTCGATTGGGACATGGGCAAGAATTTCGCCGCCGAAATTGCCGTGCGTGCCGATCTCAAGGAGACGCTGGCCGCGCTGATGCCGGTGGTGGCAAGGCTGGGCGGTGAGCGCTTAACCCTCGCCGCGCAGGGGCGGCTGGCGCAGTTCTCGAAAACCAACTGGTCGGCCAGGCGGGCCGATCTGGCAGGGCGCCTCGCCGACCGCAAGGGTGCAAGGCCGATCCACCCTGACTGGCTCTGCCTGCAGGTGGCCGAGGCGCTGCCCGCCGACGCCGTGGTGGTCAACGAGGGCATGACCGCGGCGCGCCACCTGCCGGACCTCCTGGCGTATCGCGACCGCTACGGGTATCACGCGCTGGCATCGGGTGGCATCGGCTGGGGCCTGCCGGCGGCGGTCGGCGCGGCGCTGGCGCAGGCACCGCGGCCGGTGTGCTGCTTCTCGGGAGACGGCAGCGCCATGTATTCGATCCAGGCGCTGTGGACGGCGGCGCGCATGCGGCTGCCGATCACGTTCGTCATTGCCAACAACGGCGGCTACCGCATCATCAAGCAGCGCCTGCTCGGCTTCCACGGCAGCGACCATTTCATCGGCATGGATTTCGCCGAGCCGGGGATCGATTTCGCGGCGCTGGCGCGTTCGCTGGGCGTGCCGGCGGAACGGGTGACGGAGGCCGATGCGGTCGGGCCGGCGCTGCGGGCGGCATTTGCCTCGCCGGGGCCGAAGCTGCTGGACGTGGTGGTCGAAGGGAGCGTGGGAAGGTAGGGCGGGTGCGTGGAACTCTGTGCAAGGCTTTTCCCTCCGTCGCTCCTGGCGCCCGTGCTCGCGTCGGCCCTGATGCTCCGCGACGGCCTTCACGCTGCCGCCAACAGACTGTCGTGAACGATCCAATCAAAATGCATTTCATGATTGACAGCATGCGCGTGTTTTGCGATTGTGTGGGCAATGGGCTGCACAGTGACATTCACCGTTCTGAGAGCCACAGCTATGACACGTAGGTTATGACGGGCGGGCTATGACAAAATTCAAGCTCCCTGGCATTGCAAATAGGTTGCTTGAAGGCGGTGATCCTGGCGTTCAGTGTGCCGCCGTGACCAGTGGCCACCACGGAGACGCCCCGTCATCGCGAAGCGATGCTCCCGCGTCGGCGGGGTGGCGTTGCGCGCCAAACTGTATGTCCCCTCTGGTGAGGCGGCGGCTCACCCTCGATGTGATGTACGAGGGTTGCCCGAATGGAACGGGTAGAGCCTCACACGAGGAGGATGAGCCGTGGGGCATAGTAGCGAAGTGTTTGTCGGGAT
>DASURA010000277.1:0-7779 GCA_036280295.1 Hyphomicrobiaceae bacterium | reverse complement strand
GGATCAATGCGGCAAGGACGGCCTCATCTCCAAGCTCCGCGCGGTACAGCGTCCCGCGCCAGGCGTGGAGCCGTCGCCATCGCAGCGCCCCATCGTCACCTACAACGGCCGCATCCCCGACTGACGAGGCTAACCCATGCGCGACATCATCAATCAGATCGTGTTCGGCTGGTACCCCTACCTGTGCCTCACGGTGTTCCTGCTCGGCAGTCTCCTGCGCTTCGATTGCGAGCAATACACGTGGCGGTCCGGCTCCAGCCAGCTCCTGCGTCGGCACCAGCTGATGTGGGGATCCAACCTGTTCCACATCGGCATCCTGGTGATTTTCGCTGGCCACTTCGTCGGCCTGCTCACGCCCATCTGGGTGTTCGACATGCTCGGCATCTCGCATACGGTGAAGCAATGGATGGCGATCCTGATCGGCGGCATCGCCGGCATCGCCTGCCTCATCGGCATCGCGTTGCTGACCCATCGCCGCCTGTTCGACGCCCGCATCCGCACCACCTCGTCGTTCGGCGACATTGCCATTCTGCTCATCCTGTTCGCCCAGCTCCTGCTCGGGCTCGCCACCATCCCGGTGTCGCTCGCCCATCTCGACGGCCACGAGATGGTGAAGTTCATGAACTGGGCGCAGGGCGTGCTGACCTTGCGGCTCGACTCCTGGCAGCTCGTCGCCGACGCCCATCCGATCTTCAAGGCGCATCTGTTCCTGGGAATGACCATCTTCCTGCTGTTCCCCTTCACCCGCCTGGTGCATGTATGGAGCGCACCGATCTGGTACCTTGGCCGGCAGGGCTATCAGATCGTCCGCAGCAGCAACCGCACCACGGCATCCCGGCCGCCGTATCGGCCATTCGAGCCGGCGGAGTGAGGCCATGAGCCAGACAACGAGCTGCTCAGTTCAATCCGCGCTGGCCGGCGCGCCCCGCATCGCCGTGAGCGTGAACGGCGTCGAGATCCCCCATGACTGGATCTCGCGCGAGGCACAGAACCACCCCGCGCCGACACCGATCGGCGCCTGGACGGCGGCGGCACGCGCGCTGGTGGTGCGCGAACTCCTGCTGCAGGAGGCGCGCCGCTCCGACCTGCAGGTCGAGCCCGCCGCCGATGCCGAAGGTCGCCGGGAGACCGAGGAGGAGGCCCTGATCCGGGCGCTCGTCGACACTCGCGTGGCGATCCCCGCACCGGACGAGGAGTCCTGCCGGCGCTACTACGCCAACAACCGCGCCCGGTTCCGCTCGGTCGACATCCACGAAGCCTCGCATATCCTGATCGCCGCACGTCGCGGCGATGCGACGGCCTTCACGGCGGCACGCGAGCGTGCGCTTGCTATGCTTGCGCTGGTTCAGAAGGAGCCGCACCGGTTTGCCGATCTGGCCCGGGCGCATTCCGACTGTCCATCAGCCAGCGCCGGCGGGAACCTTGGGCAGCTGACCCAAGGCGCGACCACTCCCCCCTTCGAGCAAGCCCTCGCCGGCCTTGAGCCTGGCGGCATCACCACCGAGCCGGTGGAGACGGCCTACGGCTTCCACATCATCCGCCTGGACCGGCGCATCGCCGGCGCGGCGCTGCCCTTCGAGATCGTGCACGACAGGATCGCCGGCTACCTGACGGACCGGGCACAGCGCACGGCGCTGGCGCAATTCGTGGCGCGTCTCGCCGCTCGGGCCGAGGTGAAGGGTGTGGAGCTGCCCTCTGCGGCCGATCTCAGGGTGCATTAGAGCGTAGAGGCGGATGGCGAGGTCCTGCATCGCGCTCGATGCTCTCAGGCCGATGCATGTGCAAGCGCCGCCCGCCTTCAAGGCCTGGGAATCGCCAGCCTTGCGCGCTCGGATTCGAGCTCGGCCTCATCCCAGTAGCCGATGATGACGCCGTTCCTGAGCTGCTTGTGCTGGTCGACGTAATCGGTGATCTGCTTTTCCGGCGTGGTGACGGCGTTGTGCCCGGTCAGCGACCAATGCACCAGGGCGTCGGTGAGCCGCGCGCGCACATCCGCGTACTCGGGATGGGCCCCGAGATCGACCAGCTCGTTGGGATCGGTCTCCAGATCGAACAGCATCGGCCGAAAGCCCACCGCGTGCGTCAGCTTGTAGCGCCGGTCCACAACCATGAAGAGCCGGCAATCGCGCAGCGGCTGCTGAAGAGCGGCGCGCGGCTCCTGCATGGCATAGTCGTATTCGGAGAACGCGTAGTCCCGCCACGCGGCCGGAGCCTGGCCGTGCAGGATCGGCAGCAGTGAGCGGCCTTCGAGGCGATGCGCCGGCGGCTTGGCACCGAAGAATTCGAGGAATGTCGGAGCAAGATCGATGGCCTCGACCAGCGCGTCCGACACCACCCCGCGGCTTGCGTCGGCCTCTGGAGAAGGGTCATAGACGATCAAAGGCACCTTCACGCTGACCTCGTGGAACAGGTCCTTCTCGCCCATCCAATGGTCGCCGAGGTAGTCGCCGTGGTCGGAAGTGAAAACGATCATGGTGCTGGCGGCCAGGCCTTCCTCGTCGAGAAGCTTGAACAGCCGGCCGAGCTGATCGTCGATCTGCTTGATGAGCCCCATGTAGGCCGGGATGACCCTCTCGCGAACGCCCTGCGCGGAGAAATTCTGTGACACGCGCATATCCATGAAGGCGCGAAACACCGGGTGCGTATTCTCGCGCTCCGCCTGCGACCGGATCGCAGGCGGGATCGGCGCCTCCTTGTACATGCTGGCGTAGGGCTCAGGCGCGATGTAGGGCCAGTGCGGCTTGATGTAGGACAGATGCAGGCACCACGGCCGCGGATCGCTCCTGGTCTCGCGGATGAAATCCATGGCGCGGCCGGTCATGTAGGGCGTCTCGGAGTGCTCCTCGTCGATGCGGGCGGCCTTGTCGGCGTTCGCGAGCAGCCAGCCGTTGCGGATCGAGCCATCCTCGGCTTGGCCGGAGTTTGCCCATTGCTCCCAGGGATTCTTGGCATCGAAGCCGTGCGCGCGCAGGTAGGCGTCATAGGCGGGACGGGGGCGGCCGTCCGGGTGCAGGCCGTCGTCGCGCTCGTAGGGTTCGAAACCGCACTCGGACACGTGCACGCCGATGAGGGACGCGGGGTCCAGCCCCAAGCGCTCCAGCCCCTCGCGGTCGGCCGTCATGTGGGTCTTGCCGACCAGCACGTTGCGCACGCCGATCGCCTTCAGGTGATCGCCCAGCGTCGGCTCGCCGACCCGAAGCGGCCAGCCGTTCCAGTGCGAGCCGTGGCTGCGCATGTAGCGCCCGGTATAGGTGCTCATGCGCGACGGGCCGCAGATCGGCGATTGCACGTAGGCGCGCGTGAAACGGACGCCGTGCCCCGCCAGCCGGTCAATATTGGGCGTCTGGAGGATAGGGTGCCCATAGCAGCTCAGGTAGTCGAACCGGAGCTGATCGCACATGATAAAGAGGACGTTCTTCTTTGGCGTCATGGGCCTTCAGGCATCGATGCAATACTGACCGCTGGCGCCGGAGCCACCGCTTTCACGCCGTTGGAGCACTTGGAGGATGCCACCCATCCGCAGCATGGGCAAGCCGGGCCCATCATCGCTGCCGCAGCGATTGCCGCCGTGAGTGACATGCATGCCGATCTGCGCCTAGATCACCCGCCCCGTGGTCGCGTCGATGAGGTGCATGTTGTTGAGATCTGCGGCCAGGCGCAGCGGCGCGCCATCGCGGGCGCCGGAGTTGGGGTTGACCCGCCCGCACACCTGCGTGCCGTTCACGCCGAAATAGACGAGCGTCTCCATCCCCATCGGCTCGGTCACATCGAGCCTGGCCTCGAACGGCACGGCGCCCGGCTCGAGATGGCCGTGCGCCTCGGTGATGTGCTCGGGCCTGAGGCCCAGGAGCAGGGCGCCGTTGGCCGCGCTGGCCCGATAGCGGGCAGCCTTGGCTTCCGGCACCGGGAAGGCGAGGCCGTCAGTAAGGCGGACGCTCAGTGCGCCGGCAGCTTCCTCCAGCCGGCACGGAACGAAATTCATCGCTGGCGAGCCGATGAAACCGGCGACGAACTGGGTGCGGGGCGTGTGGTAGAGCTGCTGCGGCGTGCCGATCTGCTCGATCACGCCGCTGTTCATGACCACCACCCGGTCGGCCAGCGTCATCGCCTCAACCTGGTCGTGGGTGACATAGACCGTGGTGGTGCGGACCTGCTGGTGCACCTTCTTGATCTCGGTGCGCATGGCGACGCGCAGCTTGGCATCGAGGTTGGAGAGCGGTTCGTCGAACAGGAACACCTTGGGATTGCGCACAATGGCCCGGCCCATGGCGACGCGCTGGCGCTGGCCGCCGGAAAGCTGCTTGGGCTTGCGGTCCAGGAGCTCGGTGATGTCGAGGATACGGGCGGCCTCGTCCACACGGCTCTTGATCTCGGCCTTGGGATAGCGCTTGAGGCGCAGGCCGAACGACATGTTCTGGAACACCGTCATGTGCGGGTAGAGGGCATAGTTCTGGAACACCATGGCGATGTCCCGGTCCTTCGGCGGCACGTCGTTCACCACGTCGCCGCCGATGGAAATCTCGCCGCCGCTGATATCCTCCAATCCCGCGATCATGCGCAGCGTCGTGGACTTGCCGCAGCCCGACGGCCCGACCAGCACGACGAACTCGTGGTCGGAGATGTCGAGATCGATGCCGCGCACCGCCTCGACGTCGTCGTAGCGCTTGACGATCTTGCTCAGTCTCACTTCCGCCATGGCGTTCCCCTCGTCAGCCCTTGGTGGCACCGGCCGTGAGCCCGGCGATGTAGTAGTCCATGAGGAACGCGTAGATGATGAGCGGCGGCGCAGCCCCCAGTAGCGCCCCCGTCATAATCTGCCCCCAGTTGAACACGTCACCCTTGATGAGCGAGGTGATTATGCCGACCGGCAGCACCAGCTGCTCGGTCGAGGTGGTGAAGGCGAGTGGATAGAGAAACTGCGCCCAGCTCACCGTGAAGGCAAAGATGGTGGCCGCGATCAGCCCCGGCAGCGCGACGGGGATGAAGATCTTGGTGAGCGTCTGGATCCAGCCGGCACCGTCGATCAGCGCCGCCTCGTCGAGCTCCTTGGGGATCGACGCGAAGTAGCCGATCATGATCCAGGTGCAGAACGGCACCGTCAGCGTCGGGTAGACCAGGAGCAGCACGTACCAGCGGTTGATCAGCTGGATGCCGGTCCAGTCGCTGAAGGTGGCGAAGATCTTGAACAGCGGAATGAACAGCAGCGTGTCCGGCACCAGGTAGGTCAGGAACACCCCGGTGGCGAGCGTCGCCGAGCCCCAGAACCGCATGCGCGACAGCGCGAAGGCCGCAGGTACGCTGATCAGCATCGTAATCGTCACGACGATGACCGAGACCAGCACCGAGTTGCGGAAATAGCCGAGGTATTGCGGCGAGGTGAGAAGCTCGCGGTAGTTCTCCAGCGTCGGATTGAACACCCACCACGGGTTGGTGGCCGCCGAGATCTCTTGGCTGGTCTTCAGTGATGTGATCAGCATGTAGATGGGCGGCAGCAGGAAGAATATGACGAACAGGACAAGGAAGAAATACGACCAGCGCAACGCCCATACTCGCTCGCGGTGCATGCTGCCGTAGCGCGGGCGGCGGGCGCCCTGTGCCGGGGTGGCCATCGCTGTCTCAGCCATCACGCCTCATTCCCCCGTCGGGTGATGTCGCGCAGGATAAAGATGGCGGCCACGGCCAGGATCGGCACCATGAACAGCGAGACGGCCGCACCGAGCGGGATGTCGCTGCCGCGGATGCCGAGCCGGAACGACCAGGTGGCGAACACATGCGTCATGTCGATCGGGCCGCCGTCGGTCAGGATCTGCACGATGTCGAAGTTGGCGAACGTGACGATGAGCGAGAACAGCGCCGTGATGGCGATGATGTTGCGCATCATCGGCAGGGTGACGTACCAGGTACGCTGCCACCAGTTGGCGCCGTCGATGGCTGCCGCCTCATAGAGCTGGTCTGGCACCGATTTGAGCGCAGCCAGGTACATGATCATGAAGAACGGCGCGCCGATCCAGACGTTGACAAGGATCACCGAGAAGCGTGCCCAATAGGGATCGCCGGTCCAGTGAACCGGGCCGATGCCGAACAGGGCCAGGACCCAGTTGAAGGCGCTGTAGGACGGGTCGAACAGCCACAGCCAGGCGAGGCAGCTCATGGCCGGCGGAATCACCCACGGCACCAGCAGCATGCCGCGCCACTTGCGCTGGCCCTTGGCCGGGATGTTGTGCACGAAGTGCGCGACAAAGAAGCCGATCAGGGCTTTGAAGATCACGGCCGTGATGGCGAAGATGCAGGACTGCTGCACCACCTTCCAGAACGTCTCTCGCTTGAACAGGAACCAGAAATTCCCGAGTCCGACGAAACGCTCCATCGACTTGTTGAGCGTCGCCAGGTGGACCGAGTAGATCGCCGGATAGAGGACCAGCAGCACGATCAGCAGGATCAGCGGCAGGGCCATCAGGAACGCGACTGTCGACTTGCGCTGCATCGCAGCGCGCAGGCTCGATCGCTTCCGCGTGGCGATGGCGGTCGCGGCTTGGGGGAGCGCGGCATCGACCATAAGGAATCTCCTTTACCTCCCTTTCCCCATGCTTCTTCAGCATGGGGAAAGGGCTGGGGTGAGGGGCAGCGAAGGACGCCGACGTCGGAGCTTGAGGCTGCCCCTCACCCCGCAAGCGGGGAGAGGGAGAAAGCGCGCCTCACGTCCGCATGAAGCCTTCCACCTCGTTCTCGGCCCAGGAGAGGACGGACTCGATCTTCTCCTTGTTCAGCAGCCGCGCCACCATCTTGGTCTGCACCGCCTGCACGTAGATCTGGTGCGCGATCTTCGGCGGGGCCGGCGCCGCGGCCATCGACAAGGTCTGGTGGTTGTGCGGGTTGGGATAGTGATAGAGCGTGCCCTTGGGCGGCCCTTCCTCGGCCCAGGTCTTGAAGTCGGTGAGCTTCTCGAACGAGGGCAGGTCGTAGCCGCCGCTCGCCACCACCATCCTTTCGGCCGCCGCGCGCGTCGAGAGATGCCGGAGCAGGCTCTTGGCCGCCGACTTGTTCTTGCTGAAGCTCCAGATACCCCACAGGAAGGGAAGGAACGGCGCGTAGCGCCCGTTCGGGCCGGAAGGGAAGCCGTGCGTCCAGCATTGCTCTGCCACCTGCGGTGCATCGCGCTTGGCGACCGCCCACGCGCTCGGCGGGTTCATGATGAGCGCACCATTGCCCGACACCAGCCACTTGTTGTTGGAGGCGTCATCCCAGGCCGGCGCGTCGGGAGGCAGGAACTGCGCAAGCTTGGTCAGGTATTCCAGGGCCTGGCGCACCTTGTCGGATTTAACGGTGAGGTTGCCCTTGGCATCCACGAGCATTGCGCCATAGGCGTGGAAGAAGGCCCCTATCGCATCCACCGAGTCGGTCGTGGTGCCGAGGCCGATGCCGAACGGCTTGCCGCCCTTGTGGCAGGCTTCCGCCGCCTTGAGGAACGTCTCCAGGGTCCAGTTCTCAGCCTTGGGCGCGCTGCCGACCGGATACATTGCCTGCACGTCGATGCCGGCGAGCGACTTCATCAGGTCGATGCGAGAGCACGGCCCCTTGATCTGGCTGCCCGCGGTGGCCGGAACCACGCGCCAAGTGCCCTTGATGTGTCCGAGATACTCGACGGTGCCGTTGACCTTGCCGTGCTCCTTGATGAGATCGTTCATCACGTCGTCGACAGGCTCAAGCTGCTCGGCGTGCGCCTGCGGCTCCCAGTTCGGGAACGCCAGGATGTCGTGGCCGGACTTGGCCTGCGCCTCG
>DASURA010000276.1:0-9837 GCA_036280295.1 Hyphomicrobiaceae bacterium | reverse complement strand
GCATCATCCGCCGGCGCGGAAACCTTCGGTTGGGTGATCTGAGTGGAGGCCGCGCTCGCCACCGCCAGCGTCAGGCACCCCGCAAGGAGCAATCGCCGCATGAGACCCGCCCGCTTCCGTCTGTTGACGCTTCCGGCATTTCAACCTGAAGCGCCACCGCACCCCATCGGGCGGAGTCCTGAAACGTGGCGGCGTGGGTGTGGAGGTGGTGCCTGTGCAGGCTGGAGGGTCTGCGACGGTGAGGAGCGGATCAGGGGCGTAGCCCGCCTTGGAGCTCGGCGGCGTAATGGCGAACTGCTCTCTGCTGATCCGCCTCCAGGCCGCCGCGATGTCAGATCTTGCTCAGTATACCCGGGCCTTCGGCTTAATGTAGTTCACCTCGTTGGTGAGCGTGTAGGTATGCACCGGGCGGTAGTCGAGGCGCACCGTCTTGGCATTATAATCTGCCCACGCCAGGGTGTGCTTCATCCAGCTCGTATCGTCGCGGTTGGGGAAGTCCTCGCGGGCATGCGCGCCGCGACTCTCCTCGCGCGCACCGGCGCCGGCTACCGTAACGGCGGCCTGCATGATCAGGTTGTCGTACTCCAGGGTCTCGACCAGGTCAGAGTTCCAGACCAGCGAACGATCCGTCACGGCGATGTCGTCGGTGGCGCGCCAGATCTCGGAGATCTTGTCCATGCCCTCCTTGAGGGAACCGGCCGTGCGGAACACGGCGCAGTTCGACTGCATGGCCGCCTGCATGCGCGCCCGCAGCTGCGCCGTCGGCGTGCCGCCGCGGGCGTTGCGGAACTTGTCGAGGCGCTCCAGGGCGAAATCACCAGCGTCCTTGGGCAGCTCGGGCGGGGTGGTGCCCTTCTCCACCGTCTCGGCGCACTTGAGGCCGGCGGCGCGGCCGAACACGACGAGGTCGATGAGCGAGTTGGAGCCGAGCCGGTTGGCGCCGTGCACCGATACCGACGCCGCCTCGCCGAGCGCCATCAGGCCGGGAATGACGGTCTCGCCATCGGCACCCTTTTTGGTGAGAGCCTCGCCGTGGTAGTTGGTGGCGACGCCGCCCATGTTGTAATGGCAGGTCGGCACGATCGGCATCGGCTCCTTGGTGATGTCGACGCCGGCGAACACCCGCCCGTTCTCAAGCGCCGCCGGCAGACGCTCGTGCAGCATCTGCGGGTCGAGATGGGAGAAGTTGAGGTGGATGTGGTCCTTGTTCGGGCCGCAGCCGCGCCCTTCGCGAATCTCAAGGGTCATGGCGCGCGAGACAACGTCTCTCGAGGCCAGATCTTTCGCATGCGGCGCGTAGCGCTCCATGAAGCGCTCGCCGTTGGCGTTGGTGAGATAGGCACCCTCGCCGCGCGCACCTTCAGTGACCAGCACGCCGGCGCCGTAGATGCCGGTGGGGTGGAACTGCACGAACTCCATGTCCTGCAGCGGCAGGCCGGCGCGCAGCACCATGGCATTGCCGTCACCGGTCTGGGTATGGGCGCCGGTGCAGGAGAAGTAGGCGCGACCGTAGCCGCCGGTGGCGATGATGGTCTTCTTGGCGCGGAAGCGGTGCAGCGAGCCGTCATCCAGCTTCAGGGCCACCACGCCGCGGCAGGCGCCGTCCTGATCCATGATCAGGTCGATGGTGAAGTATTCGATGAAGAACTCGGCCGAATGGCGCAGCGACTGGCCGTAGAGCGTGTGCAGCATGGCGTGGCCGGTGCGGTCGGCCACGGCGCAGGTGCGCATGGCCGGCGGGCCTTCGCCGTACTCGGTGGTCATGCCGCCGAACGGGCGCTGGTAGATCTTGCCGTCCTCGGTGCGCGAGAACGGCATGCCATAGTGCTCCAGCTCATAGACCGCAGCCGGCGCATTGCGGCACAGGTACTCGATGGCGTCCTGGTCGCCCAGCCAGTCGGCGCCCTTCACCGTGTCGTACATGTGCCAGCGCCAGTCATCCGGCCCCATGTTGCCGAGCGAGGCGGCGATGCCGCCCTGCGCCGCCACCGTGTGCGAGCGGGTGGGGAAGACCTTCGAGATGCACGCCGTCCTGAGGCCCGCCTCGGCGCACCCAAGGGTGGCGCGCAGGCCGGCGCCGCCGGCCCCCACGACCACGACGTCGTAGGTATGGTCGGTGAGAGGATAGGCCCGGCCGTTCACGCCGGGCCCGGCCACGTCGGTTCCGTCAGCTGACATGCCCTCAAGCTCCGAAGCTCAATTTCAGCACGGCAAACACGCAGGTGATGCCGACCAGGATGGCGAAGAAGGTGTTGAGCAGCAGCGCCAGCACCTTGGTGCCCTCACCGTGCACGTAGTCCTCGATGATCACCTGCATGCCGATCCGCATGTGCACGATGCCGGACAGCACCAGCAGCAGCAGCGGAATAGCGACCCAGGGCTGCCCCAGCGCCGCGCGCACGGTGGCATAATCCTGCCCCGCATAGTGAACCAGGAGACCGATCAGGAAGCAGACCAGGAAGAAGTTGGCGATGGCCGTGACACGCTGCAGCCGGAAGTGCTCGGTGCCTGCCTTGGCCGAGCCGAGGCCGCGAACCTTGGCGAGGGGAGTGCGCTGGCCCATTACAGCAGATCCTGAAATGTGATGCCCCGCAGCGACAGCGCCACGGCCCAGACCAGCGCCGTCAGCACCACCGAGCCGAGAATCGTCAGCCACGAGAGCATGTTCACGGATTTGATATCGAAGCCGCGGCCGGTGTCCCAGATCAGGTGGCGCAGGCCGCCGAGCATATGATGGAGCAGTGCCCAGGAGTAGCCGAACAGCACCAGGAGGCCGAGCGGATGGGCGAACAGCGAGTTCACCCAGTTGTACGCCTGCTCGCCGATCGTCGCGGAGATGAGCCACGCGGCGAGCAACAGGGTGCCGAAATAGAGGGCGCCGCCAGTGATGCGGTGCACGATCGACATCACCATGTTGATTTGCGGGCGGTAGACGGTGAGGTGCGGCGATAGCGGCCGCTCGATCGTTGGCTTGGCCCCGGCCATGCAGAGGTGCTCCCCGGCGTGCTACATTAGAGCGCTTGTAACGCTGTGCAGCAGGGCAAGCAATCGGCTGTTTGTCTCACACGCCGAGCTGGCATGGAGAATGGGCACGCTTGGGTGTATTGTATACCAACCCAGGCATCCTCGGCGCAAGGTCGTAGGTGTGCGCCGCAACGTCGGGACGCAACAGACGGCGCGCATTGCACCATTGCTATATACGGCAGCCATGAGAGAACCGGGTCGGGCCCCTCTCCAATCTGTGCCGGTCAGGCGAGGGTTCTGACCCCGCCTCAGTTCGTCTCAGCGCGGCAGCAGCAGCCATAGATCCATGTCGAGGATCACGCCAGGCGCATAGTCGCCATTCCTATTACGCAAGGGATGCTCCCCGCAGTGCTCATTCTTCGTCGCCACATGGCGCACCCGCAACGCGCCGACATCGCGCCGGTCAGGCAGCTCGGCGGTCTCCAGCACCTCCGACCAGGCATAAACGGTATCACCGGCAAAGCACGGCGCCACGTGCCGGCCGCCGTTGATCGCAGCGATATGGAAAGCGTTCGCGAGTCCGTTGCACGACAGCGCGCGGGCAAGCGAGATGACGACGCCGCCATAAACGAGCCGGCGCTTGAATTGCCCCTGCGCCTGCTCGTGCAGATTGAAGTGGACCTTGGCGGTGTTCTGATAGAGGCGGGTGGCGATCTGGTGCTCGGCCTCCTCCAGCGTCATGCCGTCGATGTGATCGATCTTCTCTCCCACTGTGTAGTCGCCCCAGCGATACGGCGCGCCGGCCAAAGCCAGATCGTAGCGACTGACATCGATCTCGGGCACCGCCGAGCCCAGCGTCGCCGGGTCCACCCGCTCGGCAAGCTTCGGCACGACGGGCGTGGGCGCCGGGCTGTCCGCATCGCGCTTCCTCACCATGACCCAGCGCGCGTACTCAAGAACCGGCTCGCCGTTCTGGTTTCGCCCGGTGGTGCGCACATAGACCACGCCCGAGGCGCGGTTGGAATTCTCGCGCACGCCGATCACCTCGGACGTGGCGTTCAGCGTGTCGCCGGGATAGACGGCCTTGAGGAAGCGTCCCTCGGCATAGCCAAGATTGGCCACCGCGTTGAGCGAGACGTCCGGCACTGTCTTGCCGAACACGGTGTGGAAGACGAGCAGGTCGTCGATGGGTGCGCGCGGGTAGCCGATCGCCTGGGCGAACGTGTCGGAGGACTGTACGGCAAAGCGCGGGCCGTAAAGCCCGGTGTAGACGGCGACATCACCGGCCGAGAGGGTATGCGGCGTGGCGTGCACCAGCACCTGACCGACAGCAAAGTCCTCGAAGAAGTTGCCGGCCCGGGCCTTGTTGTCCGTCATGGCGATTCTCGAAGAGGTGTCAAGGCCCGCAGGGGCTGACCACCGCTACTGCTCCTACTGCTCCGACAGCCTGATATCCGGCGAGTACTCGCCCGGTGCGTCCTTCATGATCGCCTGCCCGCAGATGACGCGCTTCTTCTCGGGGTCGTAGGTGAGCGTCGGCTGGCCGTAGAGCTGCCAGCCCTTGTTGAGCTCGGCCGTGACGCGGTGGCAGAAGCTCGCGTCGTCCGGGCCGGTCAGATAGCGGTAGAGCCTCATGGCACGGTCTCCTTTCGGGCGATGGCGTCGGCGATGGCGACGGTGCGGCGCGCCATCTCCGCATGCATGATCTCGACCATGCGGCCGTCGACGGTGATGACGCCCTTGCCCTTGCTCTCCGGCAGATCGAAGGCGGCGATGATCTTGCGTGCCCATGCCACCTCAACCGCCGCCGGCGCGAACACCTCGTTGGCGACGGCGATCTGGTCCGGGTGGATCAGCGTCTTGCCGTCAAAGCCCAGCGTCCGGCCCTGCTGGCATTCGCGGCGATAACCCTCGGCATCCTTGAAGGCATTGTAGACGCCGTCGAGCACATCGAGGCCGTAGGCGCGCGCCGCGGTGATGGCGGCACCCAGCCAGTAGAGCGCAGCGACGCGGTCGCCCGAAAGCTCCGCGCGGGTCTCCTTGACGAGGTCGTTGGTGCCCAGCACGAAGCAGGCGAGTCGAGAGCCGGGCGCCCTGGCCGCCGCTGCGATCTCGGTGATGTTGAGGACCGCCAGCGGTGTCTCGATCATCGCCCACAGCTGCGTCTTGGGCGGCGCGCCGGCGTCGGCCAGCGCCTGCGTCGCCCGTACAATATCGGCGGCGCCGGCAACCTTGGGCACCAGCACCGCCTCGGGCCCGGCCCCCGCAGCGGCCGCAATGTCATCGGCACCCCAGGGCGTATCCAGGCCGTTGACACGGATGATGAGCTCGCGACCGCCGTAGCCGCCGGCCGCAACTGCCGCACACACTTGCGCCCGGGCGGCCGCCTTGGCCTCGGGCGCCACCGCATCCTCCAGATCGAGGATCAGCGCGTCGGCGGCAAGCGTCTTGGCCTTCTCCAGGGCGCGCGCATTGGAGCCCGGCATGTAGAGCACACTGCGGCGCGGCCGAATGGTCATCCTGGCTCCTTGTCCCCTTGGAACTGTATGATTTGCACAAGCTAGGCAAGGCCGGCGCATTAAGCAAAGCCCGCGCAAAGACCGTGCCTGCGACTTGGCAGCGCCGCGCGGCAAGTTCAAGAGTCCTGACGGCGCCACCGGGATGGCGCAGCGGTGAATGGACAGCTCATGGATCGGGTGGATGTGGCGATCGTCGGCGGCGGCATCGTCGGCAGCGCCGTCGCCTATTTCCTGGCGGTCGAGCATCGCTTCAACGGCCGCATCGCCCTGATCGAGCGCGACACCAGCTATCGTGAGGCCAGCACCGCCCGCTCGGCCGGTGGCGTGCGCCAGCAGTTCTCGACGCCCGAGAACATCGCCATGTCGCAATTCGCCTTGGAAACGCTGCGTACTCTCAAGAGTCGGTTCGACGCCCAGGCGGACGTGGCGTTTCGCGAGCAGGGCTACCTCATTCTCGCGAGCGCGCAGGGCGCACCGGTGCTGGCGGAGAATGTGGCCCTGCAGCAGGCGATGGGCGCCGACATTGCGCTGCTCGATCCTGCCGGGCTGGCGGCGCGCTTCCCCTGGCTCGATGCCGATGGCATCGCGGCCGGCGCCCATGGGCAGTCGGGCGAGGGGTGGTTCGATCCGGTCAGCTTGGCGACGCTGCTGCGCCAGGCAGCCGTGGCGGCCGGCGTCGTCGTGCTCAAGGACGAGGTGGTCGGCATCGACGTCGGCGGTACTTACCGCATAGAGAGTGTAACGCTGGCCGGCGGTGGCCGTCTCGGCTGCCGTCTTCTGGTCAATGCGGCCGGCGCGTGGGCCGGCCGGCTGGCGGCGCTGGCCGGCGTCTGCCTCCCGGTCGAACCGCGCAAGCGCTTTGTCTACGTCCTCGATTGCCGTGAGCCGCCAAAGGCCCTGCGCCACGCACCGCTCACGGTTGATCCGGCAGGCGTCTGGTTCCGGCCCGAGGGGCAGATGTTCCTGTGCGGCAAGTCGCCGGAGGAGGAGCAGGAGCCACCGGTCGGCAACCTGGAGGACATCGACCATGCGTTCTTCGAGACTGCGATATGGCCAAAGCTGGCTGCGCGGGTTCCGGTGTTCGAGCGCGTCAAGGTGGTGAACGCCTGGGCCGGCTACTACGATACCAATACACTCGACCACAACGCCGTGATCGGCCCCCACCCGCAGATTACCAATCTCTACTTTGCCGCCGGCTTCTCCGGCCACGGCGCACAGCAGGGCCCCGCCGCCGGCCGCGCCATCGCCGAGCTGATCGTGGAAGGTGCCTATCAATCGATCGATCTCTCCCGCCTGGGTTATGATCGCATCGCACAGGGCGCACCGTTGCGAGAGCGGAACGTTATTTGAGAATCAAATGTCATTTGAGGAGATTCTGCTTAGGACCGTGGTGGTCTCGCAGCGGTCTCACGCTATGCTTAGACATATCGCGTGGCGTGACAGTCGCAGCGCGGAACGGCCTGCAGCTTGCAAAATTTGCTCCCCATTCGGTCAAATTGGCGATTAGCATGGCACTTGGAGGAGCGAGGGAGAACGCGTTTTTCAGTCGGGGGATCAAAGCGAGAAGGAAGAGCAGCATGCCAGGCAAGGAAAGATCGGTAGAGGAACTCTATCGGGAAGACCCCGAACGCGCTGACGCTGTCGTCTTCGGCCGCCGCACGGACGTATCGCGCCGCGGCTTCCTGGGCGGTGCCGGGCTGGGTGCCATGAGTGCCGCCGTTGGGGGCGCAGTTGTCCTTGGCGATCAGATGCCGGCAGGATTGATCCCTGCAGCGTTTGCGCAGGAGAAAAAGGATACCCCCGCGCCACCGGCGGCGCCAGCTGGTCCGAAGCTCCTGCAGTTTCCCGGCAAGGACCCTGGCCTGGTGGTGCTGGGCGACAGGCCGCTGGTGGCCGAGACGCCCGCGCATCTGCTCGACAGTGAGACGACCCCGACCGAGAAGTTCTACATTCGCAATAACGGCCTCACACCGGAGAGCACCAAGGATCCCGACTCCTGGAAAATCACCATCGACGGTGAGGTCAACACCAAGCTGGAGCTGACCCTCGGCGAGCTCAAGAAGAGGTTCACGCCGGTCACGCGCCGCATGGTGCTGGAATGTGGCGGCAACGGCCGTTCGTTCTTTACCCCGCAGGCGCGCGGCAACCAGTGGACCAACGGCGGAGCCGGCTGCGCCGAGTGGACCGGCATCCGGGTTGTCGATGTGCTCAAGGCTGCAGGCGTCAAGCCCACGGCGGTTTTCAGCGGCCACTACGGCGCCGACCCGCACCTTTCGGGTGATCCGGCGCGCCAGGCACTGTCGCGCGGCGTGCCGATCAAGAAGCTGATGGATGAGAACAACCTGATTGTCTGGGCGATGAACGGCCAGCCGCTGCCGGCGGTTCACGGCTTCCCCGTGCGCCTCGTCATCCCGGGCTGGCCGGGCTCGGTTTCCGCGAAATGGCTCACCCGCATCTGGGTCCGCGACAAGGTCCATGACGGCCAGGGCATGGGCGGCACGTCGTACCGCGTTGCCATCAACCCGATCGTGCCGGGCAGCAAGGCCGATCCGGCCAACTTCCGCGATCTCGAGTCCATGCCGGTCCGCTCAATCATCACCAGCCCCGCGAACGGCAGCAAGCTCGCTGCCGGCGTCAGGGATGTCGCCCTGCGCGGTGCCGCCTGGGCCGGCGATTACACGGTGAAGGCGGTGCATGTATCGATCGACTACGGCGCCACCTGGCAGGCCGCAACCGTCGGCCAGCCCAAGAACCCCTACGACTGGCAACGCTGGACGACAATCGTCAAGCTGCCAAGCGATGGTTACTTCGAGGTCTGGTCGCGCGCGACCGACTCGCAGGGTGTCGCCCAGCCGCACATCGCGGGGAACTGGAACCCCCAGGGCTACGGCGGCAATCCGATACACCGTGTCGCCGTCCTTGTCGGATGATGGCGGCGATGCAGCCGAGCTTGACACGACAGCTTGCCGCAAGCGCCAGGGCGCTCGCGGCAGTTGTTCTGCTTCTTGTCAATCCGGCGCCGCGGAGCGCCGGCCAGGACAAGTCTGTCGAGGAGCAGCCGGAGCAGTATCCGGACGGCCCACATCGCGAGGATACGTTTTATTTTTGCACCGCCTGCCACGCCTTCAAAATCGTGGCGGCCCAGCGCATGTCGCGCACGCGCTGGAACGATACGCTGAACGACATGGTGACGCGGCACAACATGCCGGAAATCCAGGGCGACGATAGACAGAAGATCCTCGATTATCTGGCCGGCGCATTCCCGGAGCGCACCCAGCCGGGCGGATGGACGAACCCGTTTGCGCCGAACTGAGGGGTGGCCGCGACGGTCGGGACGCCGATTCAGGGGCGAACTATTCACTCGACGGGGTGGCGCGGTGCCTGTCCGGGCCACTCGACGACCGTGACTCCCTGCGCATGTCTGCGCCTCTCACCCTCGCGGACGCTCCACGATCCGCTCCAGCGCGGCCACGTCACGAACCGTCACGAAGCGGCGGCTGGAGGTGGCGATGATGCCGGCGGTGCTGAGGCGGCGGAGCTGGCGGCTGACGGTCTCGATCCGGAGCCCCAGGTATTCGGCCATGTCGGTGCGCGAGAGCGGCAATTCGAAGTGCAGCGGCTGGCTCGCCGCATCTGGCGGCTGCCCGGGGGGCAACCCTGACCCCGGCCCAGCGCCAAGCCAAGACGTGCGCCGACGGCGAGCGATCAGCAGGATCAGCGTTGCCACCCGCTCCTCGGCGCTCTTGCAGCCGAGCAGCAGCATCCAGTCGCGCGCCGCGTCGACGCAATCGAGCGTGCGCTCGATGTAGAGCCGGCGCGGCGCCGGCTGCTCCTCCAGGATCTGCTCGAAGTGGCGCCGGCTGAAGCAGCACAGCTCGACAATGGTGGCGGCCTCGGCGGTGTATGGCGATCGGTCCTTGTAGGGACGGCCGAGAAAGTCGGACGGAAACAGAAGCCCGACGATCTGCTGCCGCCCGTCGGCCAGGGTCAGCGTCAGCTTGATGACGCCCGAGACGATGTTGGCGCACCAGTCGGGCGGCTCGCCGTTCCCCATGATGACACTGCCCGGCCGGAAGCGCTTGCGATGCGCCACGCGGTTGAGCTGCGCCAACTCCTCCGCTTGCATCGCGCCACACAGTGCGTCGCTTCGGATGGCGCAGTCGCGGCAGGAGTTCCAGGTCAGCATGGCGGCGTCCTTGCAGGCATTTTTATGAGAGAGAGGTACGCCTCTAGTGCACGCACAATCCGCCGCATCGGAGTTTGACCTGGATCAAGCGGGGTTGCGACGTGTGTGTAGGGTGGATCTGCTCTATCTCCCCCGCCTTCTTCGGGGGGAGGGTTGGGGTGAGGGGCA
>DASURA010000275.1:0-4420 GCA_036280295.1 Hyphomicrobiaceae bacterium | reverse complement strand
GCACCAGCGATGGTCGCGGCGGCCCCGGACGGCATACGCCACCGCGTCAGCCTCAAGCTGGATGCCGGTGGGCGCGTGCTGATCCCGGCCGCCATGCGCGAGGCCATGCAGGTCGGCGAGGGCGACACGGTGCTCGCCTGGCTGGAGGATGGCGAGTTGCATCTCGTCACCCCCCGCGTGGCGCTCCGTCAGGCGCAGGCGCTGGCCCGCAGGCTGATGCCCGACGCCGGCTCGCTGGCCGACGAGCTGATCGCGGAGCGGCGCGAGGAGGCTCGGCGAGAGGACGGGCGCGAGGGCTCAGGGCGAGGGGCGGCCGATGGCTAGCGCCATTCTCGACGCCTCCGCGCTCCTCGCCCACATCGGCGGGGAGCCGGGCGCCGATGGCCTCGACGCGCTGGCCGGCGAGGCGCTGATCTCAGCGGTCAACCTGGCGGAGGTGCTCGCAAAGCTGTCCGAGCGGGGCCTGTCGCAGCGGGATGCGGACGGGATCGTGTACCGCTACCGGCTGGAGGTCATCCCGTTCGACGAGGAGCTGGCGCGCCAGACCGGCGCGCTGCGCCCTGCCACGCGGTCGCTCGGGCTTTCCCTGGGCGACCGCGCTTGCCTGGCGCTGGCCCAGCGCGAGCGGCTCCCCGTCCTCACGGCCGACCGGAGCTGGGCAAAGCTCGATCTGGGGGTTGCGATCAGGGTGGTCCGATAGGACTACACCGCCACCGGCCGGCTCTGCTGCGGACCCACCTGGAAGACGCGCCGATACCGCTCCACCTCGTCCGCCGGCCCCATTGCCTTCATGGGATTGTCGGACAGCTTTACGGCCGGGCGTCCGTTGGCGGAGATCACCTTGCAGACGATGGAGAACGGGTCGAGCCCGCCGTTGGCGCCGAGCCCCCGGAAGTCGTTGGTGAGCAGCGTCCCCCAGCCGTAGCCGACTCGCAGGCGGCCGTGGAAATGGGCGTGGATGCGCTCGATCGACTCCACGTCAAGCCCGTCGGAAAAGATGGCGAGCTTCTTCGTCGGGTCCTGGCCGCGCCGGCGCCACCAATCGATGGCGATCTCGCCGCCCTCTATTGGATCACCCGAATCGACGCGGATGCCGGTCCAGTTCGCCACCCAGTCCGGCGCCTGCTCAAGGAAGCCGCGCGAGCCGTAGGTATCGGGCAGCATCACCCGCAGATTGCCGGTGTAGTCCTCCTGCCAGTCCTCCAGCACCCGGTACGGCGCGGTTGCCAGCTCGCTGTCGTTGCCGGCGAGCGCGCAGTAGACCATGGGCAGCTCGTGCGCGTTGGTGCCGATCGCCTCCACTTCGCGCCGCATGGCGATCAGGCAGTTGGAGGTGCCGGTGAAGGCTGGGCCCAGCCCCTCGATCATCGCCTGCACGCACCAGTCCTGCCACAGGAAGCCGTGCCGCCGCCGGGTGCCAAAGTCGGCGATGCCCAGGTCTGGCAGGCTCTTCAGCCGGCCGATCTTCTCCCACACCCGCGTCATGGCGCGGGCATAGAGCACCTGCAGCTCGAACTTCCCCATGTCTTTGGTGACGGCGCGGGAGTGCAGCTCCATCAGCACCGCCAGCGCCGGGATCTCCCACATGGTGGTCTCGATCCACGGCCCCTCGAAGGTCAGCTCGTACTGGTCGCCGCGCCGTTCCAGATGATAGGGCGGGAAGCGGAATCCCTCCAGCCACTGGATGAAATCGGGCGAGAACATCTGCCGCTTGCCGTAGAACATGTTGCCGCGCAGCCAAGTGGATTCTCCCCTGCTGAGAGACAGCGTGCGGATATGGTCGAGCTGCTCCCTCAGCGCCCCCACGTCGACAAGCTGCGCCAGCCTCACCGAGGTAGTGCGGTTGAGGATGCCGAAGGTGACGCGCACGTCCCGGTGCCGCCGGAAGATCGTCTGCGCCATCAGCAGCTTGTAGAAATCCGTATCGAGCACCGAGCGTACGATCGGATCGATCTTCCAGGTGTGGTTGTAGACGCGAGTGGCGATGTCGGTCATGGGCTCCCCCGGGGCTCCCCTGGGCGCTCCCCGAGCGGCGGGGACCTTGTGGGCGGACGTGCCGGCGACTTGCGGGCACACCTGGTGCGATGATCGAGAAGTCCGCCGTAACGAATTTCGCGATCAGGACACCAGCGATGTTATTTGGTTCCGTCCGGCTTCGCCACGGTGTCGGAGCCGCCCGCCCAGTTCCATGCCGGCACAAATCCCCCCAGGGACAGCGTGACGCTGGGCGTCGCCGCGCCGCCATCCCGCAAGACGCCAGGGCTGGGTGGCTCGCCAGGCTGGCCCTCCTGCTGACCCATGGCCTTGGCCATGCCGGCGCGGCTGAAATTCAAGTTGTCGGTCACACGCGCCAGCTGCTCGAAGGGCAGCACGCCGTTCTCCAGCAGCCATTCGCACGCGCGCGCCGCCGCCTTGTACTCGCCCATCCAATAGCTGGCGACCGCAAACTCGTCGAGGGCGCGCCAGCTGTAGGCCGCCGTATCGAGGAACAGCGTGTCGTCGGGCTTGGGAACGTTGATCGCCCGCAGCGCGAACAGGTGGGCCAGCGCCAGCTCGTTGCGCTCGCGGTGGAAGCGGGCCAGCTCCACCAGCGGCTCGGCGCGCCGTGGTCGGTTCTGGTAGGCCGCGAGGTAGCGCTCCGTCACCTGCGGTGCCGGCAATCCCAGCCGCTCGCTGAGCTTGGCCACCTCGAACAGCGCGTACCACACCTCCTCGTCCCAGCCGCCCATGGTGGCGCGGCGCTGGTATGCCTCGAGGCTCTTCTGCAACTCACCCATGTCACGCCATGTCTGCGCCAAGTAGAATACGTCTCGGCGTTGCAGGTGGCGCGCTCCCTCAACCTCAACAGCAAGGTCGGCATCGCGCGGGGCGGTGGCGGCGCGCCTCTCCAATCTCTCGATGGCATCAAGCTCTTCTTGCAGCAGCCGGGCGTCGCGTTCGAACTTCTCGCGCTTCGAGCCGCCATCGCCAAAATCGTCGAAGGCAATGGCTTCGGTGGTCGCGTGGGCAATCTCGACAGAGGGCCTTTCGCCACCCAGAAACTCGTGCGTGGCGCCCCAATACGCCCAGCGCCCGCTTGAGCGCGCGTTGATTAAGCGAACGTTGAAGTAGGAGAACGTGCCGGCATCCTGGCGCACCAAGTAGGATTCGGCAGTCAGGGAGCCCTTCCAAGCGGGATCCACGATCTTCAGGGCCATGTCGGCGTCGCACAGCAGCAGGTAGTCGGCTTTGCCCTCGGCCAGCCGGATCGCCTCGGTACGATTGCGGCCGAAGTTCACCCACGGCCGTTCGTGCAGTTCGCCTGGAATGCCCGCCAGGTATTGGCGAATGAGGTCCTGAGTACCGTCTGTCGAGCCAGTATCGACGATCACCCAGCAGTCGATCGCTGGACGCAATGATTCAAGACAGCGCCGGATGATCCGCGACTCGTTCTTGACGATCATGTTGAGGCAGACTTTTGGGCGCATCCTGGAATCCCGGTATTTCACGCTCTGGCGAGACGCTCTTGGTCGCGGACCGTTGTGCCCACAATATGCGCCAGCGCACCCCCTCGCCGCTGCATGCAATGTGCCGCGGCTGCGACGTAAAAAGAGGAGGCAGCGCCCCCCGGCGCCACCTCCCCTCCCCTCGTGATTCCAGGCTCGCGCTACCAGCCGACGCGCAGGCCGGCCTTGCCGGCCCAGTGGCCCTCCTCGTCGACGGCGATGCCGCCGAATGCCGCGGTGCCCTTGTCGAGGCGCATCACGCCTGTGACACCGATGGCTGCCTCGCCATTCTCGGAGAAGCCGATACCGCCGGAGATGGAGTAGTTCTCGCCGGCCTCAAGCCAGGCCGGCATCGACAGCGCGGCCGACAGCGCCAGGGCCTTGTCCATGTTGAAGTCCCTGCCCTTGAGCCCCTGGGCGCCGGTTGCGCCGGTTGCACCGGTTGCGCCCGTATCGCCTTTTTCACCTTTGGCACCGGTTGCGCCCGTGGCACCGGTTGCGCCTGTGGCACCGGTTGCGCCCGTGGCACCGGTTGCGCCCGTGGCACCGGTCGCGCCTGTGGCGCCGGTCGCGCCCGTGGCACCGGTTGCGCCCGTGGCGCCGGTCGCGCCCGTGGCACCCGTGGCACCGGTCGCGCCCGTGGCACCGGTTGCGCCAGGGGCGGCACAGACGTAATGGTTCGGCTGCTGATCGCCGTTATTATAGACGGGGATATGGTCCCCCGGGCACGGATCGCCGTCCTGAGCCCAGGCGCTGCCGCTCAGAATTCCCGTGCCCCAGCCGCTGGATATATGCGGCACGGTCGCCGTCACCGATCCTACGGCGCAGGCAGCCATCAGCACCCGATAGCTGACCGTCCGGAGCAAGGAATCCCGCGCCGTACCTCGCGTAGTCGCCATGGCAATTTGTCCCGCACATTCCAGCCTTGTCCGTTT
>DASURA010000274.1:0-33154 GCA_036280295.1 Hyphomicrobiaceae bacterium | reverse complement strand
GTGCCTTGCCAAAGGCCATGGAGGCATTTCGCAACATCAGCGAGGTGTCGGAGGAGCTTGGCGTAAAGAAGCATGTGTTGCGGTTCTGGGAGACCAAGTTTCCCCAGCTGAAGCCGATGAAGCGCGGCGGCGGCCGGCGCTATTACCGGCCGGCGGATATGGAGCTCCTGCGCGGCATCCGGCACCTGTTGCAGGCGGAGGGCTATTCCGTGCGCGGCGTGCAGAAGATCCTGCGCGAAGGCGGCGCAGAGGACGTGAAGCGCAAGGGGCGGGAGAGTTTCGTCGAGCGTCGCCCGCGCGGCCGGCCGCGGACAGCACCGCGACCGCGCCCCGCCCCGACTGCCGTGACTGCCGCACCGGTACCGCATTTCAGTCCGTCCGAGGTCGGCGTGCTGCGCGACATCCTCGCCGAGCTGGTGGCGCTGCAGGCGATGCTGAGCGACGTCGAGAAACGGGCGTAGGCGCAGTCCGTAGGGTGCAATAAGCGAAGCGCATTGCACCGAAACAACCTAGCGGGTAGGTGCCATCAGCGATTTCGGTGCAACGCGGCTGCGCCTTGTTGCACCCTACAGCCACCCCCGGGCGGCGAGTTGTACCTTGAGCTCGTTCTCGGCCTCGGCGAGCCGGGCGGCGTTGGTGGAGCGCAGCACCAGCTGCGTGCCCGGCTTGCCATCGCGGTGGAACGGATAGCTGCCCATCGGGACGTCGGGGTAGCGCTGCTGCAACTCGCCGAACATGGCGGCGATCTCGCCCTCGGGGCGATGCAGGTCGAGCGCCGCCGACAGCATCCTCTTGCCGGTTTTGAGGCGCCTGGTGGCCGCGTCCAGCATCACCTGCATGATCGCTGGAATGCCCGCCATGACGATGACGTTGCCCAGCATGAAGCCCGGCGCGATCGACACGCTGTTCTCGACCAGCTCGGCCCCGAACGGAATGCGCGCCATCCTGAGCCGTGCCGGCGTCATCTCGACGCCGCGCTTCTGGAAATAGGCCAGCATCGGCTTGAGGGCGCGCTCGTCGACGTCAATGCCGACGCCGAACGCCTTGGCCACGGCATCGGCGGTGATGTCGTCGTGCGTCGGCCCGATGCCGCCGGTGGTGAAGAGATAGGTATAGCGCCCACGCAGCGCATTGACGGCGGCAACGATCTCGTCCTCGATGTCGGGGACGATCCGCACCTCCCTCAGCTGAATGCCGATGGCGGTAAGGTGATCAGCGATATGGCCGATGTTCTTGTCCTTCGTGCGCCCTGACAGGATCTCATCGCCGATGATGAGCAGCGCGGCGGTGACCAGGTCGTCGGCGGCAATCTCAGCTGTGCTGGCGCTCATCTATGGCATCCCACCCATCAGATATCGCTGGCGGCGTTTCCGGCTCATGCCTTGCCGTCAGGTGTATAGCTGAGAACAATATTGCCGGCGACCCTCAGTCTTGTCACGTAGTCACGCGCGTGCAGGATCCCGAGCAGATCTTCGCGCCAGGCGCGTCGCCCGTCCTCGATGATCAGCAAGCGCGGCCACAACGCTGGCGGCGCATTGGTGAGAAACGGGACCAGAACCCTGTCCTCGGCGCCCTCGACGTCAGCCTTGAGGGCATCGATCCGGGTGAGGCTGTGACGCTCGGCCAGCGCCAGCAGGGTGTCGCAAGGCACGGCGATACGCCGGCGGAGCCGGTTGGGCTCCCAGCCCTCGCGGGTCGATGTGGAGCCGATGTTGCGCTCGTTGATGAGCAGCTCGATACTGCCTGCAGACTCGCCCAGCGCCACGCGCGCGATCTCGACCCAGTCGAGACCATTGAGCGCCAGGTTGCAGGCCAGCCGCCTCTGCGCCTCTGGATGGGGCTCGACGGCCAGCACTCGCGCCGACCGGCCCGTGCGCTTGGCAACGAACAGAGCATACGTGCCCACATTGGCCCCGACGTCTATGAACACAAAGTCCGGCCGGAGCGCTCCTTCAAGCACTGCCAACACCTCGGGATCGAAGAACTGCGGCGTGACCAGCAGGCGCTTCTCGCTGGCATTGCCGCGCGCATATAGGCGCATGCGGCTGCCGAGGCGGACCACGTCGATCGGCCGTCGCGCGATGCGCTTCATGGTGGAGCGGATCAGCGAGGCCAACCTGCGCCCCATCCAGGTCCGGGGCAGGCGCCCGCCGAGGGCCATCAGCGCCAGCTCGATGCGGCGCGGGGAGAAGGAGCCGAAGGGCGCAATGTCGATCGTCGCAGACATTCCCTGCATGCTCCCAATCCGCACGACCGGCCCGATTTAAATATCCGATCTGGCCGGCTGCGGTCTATGATCCGTCACCTGCATCCGGGCGCACCGCAGTGGGAAGGTGGTTGCTTCCCGTCCGGCTTGAGCCCCGTCCCTCGCACTTCCTTTCCGGTCCCTGCACCTGTATGCGCCTCCCACCCCTCCTGCGCGGTATTTTGATCCAGCGCTACAAGCGCTTCCTGGCCGACGTTCGACTCGTCGACGGGCGCCTTGTCACCGCCACCTGCCCCAACACCGGGTCGATGCTCGGCCTTGCCAATCCGGGCGCCGCGGTCTGGCTGTCGGAGAGCGACAGCCCCACGCGCAAATATCCCTTCACCTGGGAGCTGGTGGAGGCCGACCTGGGCGCCGGACCTGAGCTGGTCGGCATCAATACCGGCCATCCCAACAAGCTGGTTGCCGAAGCCGTCGCTGCCCGGCGCATAAAGGCGCTCGCCGGCTATCCGGCGCTGCGGCGCGAGGTCCGCTACGGGCAGAGCAGCCGCATCGACCTGCTGCTGGAATGCCCCAGCCGGGGCCTATGCTACGTGGAGATCAAGAACGTGCATCTCTCGCGCCGGCACGGCCTGGCAGAGTTCCCCGATTCGATGACAGCGCGTGGCGTCAAGCATCTGGGCGAGATGAGCGAGATGGTACGCCAGGGCCATCGCGCCATCATGGTCTATCTGATCCAGCGCGGCGCGGCCCGGCGCTTCAGCCTGGCGCGCGATATCGATCCCACCTATGGCGCGGCGTTCGACGCCGCCCGCGCCGCCGGCGTCGAGGCGATTGCGCTCCGATGCCGGATCGGCACTGACGAGATCGTCGTCGACCGGCCGGTGCCGATCGCAGCGTAGCCGAGAGCAGGACGCCAGGGCGTGCGGACCGGCGGGTTCCTGAGCAGGGCTGTCCTGCCGTGCCTGCATGCTGGGCGCTTGCCTGGCGTGCTATAGAATGCGCGAGCAATCCACTCGCGCGGGCCGGAGACATGACCACACAAAGCCTCGAGCGCTCCGGGCCCGCATCAGGTGACCTGGCGACGCTCACCGTCGTCTCCAGCGCCCACCTGGTAAGCCACCTTCACATCATGGTGCTGCCGGTGCTGCTGCACCTGCTGAAGGACCGGGTGAACGTCAGCTATTTCGAGCTCGGTCTCGCCATCACCGCCTTCAACATCGTGTCCGGGCTCACCCAGGCGCCGATGGGCTTCCTGGTCGACCGCATCGGCGCCCGCACCGTCCTGGTCGGCGGCCTGTTGCTGGGCGGGGCGGCCTTTGCCTCGATTTCGGTACTGGACTCCTACGCCTGGCTGATCCTGGCGGCGGCGCTCGCGGGCCTTGCCAACTGCGTCTATCACCCGGCGGACTACGCCATCCTCAACGACAGCATCTCCGAGCGCCGCATAGGGCGGGCGTTCTCGGTGCATACGTTTGCCGGCTTCGCTGGCGGCGCCATTGCCCCGCCGCTGCTGCTCGGGCTCGCCGCGGCCATGGGCGTCGGCTCTTCGCTGCTCGCAGCCGGTGCCTTTGCTTGGGCGGTTGCGGCAGTCGTCCTGCTGATGCCCACCGCTCCCAGCGCGCGACAGGCGCAGGGTGCCGGCGCCACGCAGGTGAAAGTCAGCCTCAGCGAGCTCCTCAGCCCGACAGTGCTGGCGCTGTCGGTGTTCTTCGTTCTTCTCGCCCTGTCCGGCAGCGCCATGTCGACGTTCGCCATCGCCGCGCTGATCGGCGGACACGGCATCTCCGAGGCGGCGGCCACGGCCGCCCTTACCGCCTATCTCGCCGCCGCGGCGACTGGTGTGCTTGCCGGTGGCCTGCTCGCCGACCGCACCCGGCGCCATGGCGATGTCGCCGCTGCCGGCTTCGGGGTGGCCGCGCTGCTGGCGCTTGCCATTGCCATCGCACCCCTGCCCGTCCCGGTGCTGGTGGTCGCCATGGGTCTCACCGGGTTCATCTATGGCACCATCCAGCCGTCGCGCGACATGCTGGTGCGCAAGGCCGCCCCGCCCGGCGCCGCCGGCCGCGTGTTCGGCATCGTCTCCACCGGGTTCAACATCGGCGGCATCATCGGCCCGCTGCTGTTCGGCTGGCTCATGGACAACGGTGCGCCCCGCTGGATCTTCGGCATGGCGGTGATCTTCATGGCAGCCACGGCCCTGCTCGGCGTGATCGAGGAGCGCCGGCCGCAGCTGTGGGGACGCGGTTGATCGCATCCACGGCTGGCTACACGGCGGTTGCGCAGGCGCCGGCGCTTGATATCCTGTCCGGCTCAGTCCGCATGCCGCCGAAACCCACCGTGCTGGGAGGCCTGCCGAATGTGCCGCGTCACTCACCTGTGCCGATGGCTGCTGGTTGCGGTCGCCTTGGCGCTGTCTCTGCCCGCGACTCTGGCGCAGACGCAAGCACAGCCCTCAACCGCTATCGCCACCTTCGCCGGCGGCTGCTTCTGGTGCGTCGAGGAGGCGTTCGAGAAGGTGGCGGGCGTGATCTCGGCGGTCTCTGGGTACACCGGCGGCAGCCTGCCCAACCCCACCTATGAGCAGGTGAGCTACGAGAATACTGGCCACGCCGAGGCCGTCCGCGTCACCTACGATCCGGCCAAGGTGAGCTACGCCCAGCTCGTTGACTGGTTCTGGCGCAACATCGATCCCACCCAGGCCGGCGGGCAGTTCTGCGACCACGGCAGTTCGTACCGCAGCGCCATATTCGTCCACGACGAGCCCCAGCGAAAGGTGGCCGAGACCAGCAAGCAGGCGCTGCAGGCCTCGGGCCGCTTCAAGCAGCCAATCGTCACCGAGATCGTCAGCGCAGGTGCCTTCTACGAGGCCGAGGAGTACCACCAGGACTATTACAAGAAGAATCCCAACCGCTACCGCTTCTACAAGTACGCCTGCGGCCGCGCCGCGCGCCTGGAGCAGCTTTGGGGCCTGCCGACGCCGCCACCTTAGCAGGTGTCACACCCTCTGGGCTGCACCATTGCTTGGCAGCGTCTCAGCGAATCTAAGGTGCCGTCCCGAAGCGCGCCGCCGAACGGGCGCGAGCCTTGGCCGCCTCCTCGTCGCGGTCGCGGGGCGGCGTGGTCGTCACCAGCGCGTCCAGCAGCTCCTGGGCAGCCTGGGCGACTGCATCGACGGCATGATCGAAGGCGGCGGCATTGGCCTTGGAGGGGCGGGTGAACCCGCTCAGCTTGCGCACGAATTGCAGCGCGGAGGCCCGCACCTCGTCCTCCGTCGCTGGCGGCTCGAAGTTATGGAGAGTCTTGATGTTGCGGCACATCGCCGGTCTCCTGCTGTAAGCGTCCTTCGCCCTATACTGCGCAACGGCCAGCTCGGCGCAATCCTGCCCCAGTCGAATGTGCTGCCGGCCGGCCGCCCTTGTCGTGGCATTGCGTAACCGCCCTGCCCCACGCAGCCTCCGAAGCTGCATAATTGCCGAACTTTGCAACGCCGCAGGCGTGGTGTCAGATCTGGAGGGTATCGAGGCGCCAACGGTACCCTCTCCCGGGACGACGCTGCTCGCTTGACCCCGCTACGGTCGAGCGTTTGATCCACCGCCAAGCTCAAAGCAGATTGCTGTGACAGCGAAGAGCAAGAGAAAGATGGCGAACCAGAGCCCTGCGAGCTTGCGATGTCTATTTCCCTTCTCGGTCCAGAGCCGCGGCAACAGAAATGCGAATGGCCCCATCAAGGCCCTTGCCTCGGGTCTCATCTCGGCGAGCGTCGATAGGAAGTAATAGGTGGCGACAAGCATCGTTGGGCCAGCGCACAGAATGGAGACCGCGCCCGCAATCCGATAGCCTGGGCGCGGCCAGGATTCCATAAGCATCGCGTTCCAGCTGCCATCGGCAGCGCTCTGGACAAAGATGGCGACTGCTATGCCCACCCACGCGATTGCTAGGATAAAGATCAGAAATCTCAGCCACCATTGTGCAATGGACGCCCGGTTCATCGGATTGTTCAAAGACCCGCGCCGGACAGCGGCTTCCAATCGGCACCGGTATCCCGATTGGGATGCTGATAGCTCTCGATCTTTGCAAGCTCCTCCGCGCCGGTATTCTCAAACGTCGTCTTGCCGGGGAGCTCGGCGATGTGGTCGACCCAGGCGAGCTCAGATTCGGTGCCAACCTTGTAGGTAGGCGTCACACGCGACGGATCGTCGAACGCGACGGTCATCAGCTCGATGACCGGGCCGCCGGTGTGGCGATAGCTGAGCGGCGTGCCGCAGGCGGCGCAGAAGTCGCGCGCCGCACGCGAGGAGGATTGGAACGCCGCGGGCTGGCCGCGCGTCCACGCAAAATCGCTCCACGGCACCTCCGCCAGCACCACAAACGGCGCCCCCGCCGCCTTCTGGCACATGCGGCAGTGGCAGAGGCCGATCTTCTGCGGCTGGACATAGACCGCAAACCGTACGGCACCACATTGGCAGCCGCCGGTGTGGAGGGGTGTGCGCACGGCCTGTCCAGCCATCATTGTCAGCCTCCGGTTGCTTCAGAGGTCGCCGGAATCCCCTCTCCCCGCTTGCGGGGAGAGGGATAGGGTGAAGGGCAGCCACGCGGGAACGCCCTATCCATGTCATAGCCTTCGATTGCGTGCAGCTGCGCCACCTCTCATCGACACCCCGCGTTGCGAGGGCAGCGCCCTTGGCTGCCTCTCACCCCGGCCCTCTCCCCATCGCCTTCGGGGGCGTCGGGACTGATCTTGGGTGCGCCAAAGGCGATGGGGAGAGAGGTCCCCTGTCAGCGCCCGCGCCCCGTAAGCGTCCTCACAATGATGCGGCCCAGACTCGACGCCAGCGAGCGGATGAAGGACTTCAGGATCGCCTCCAGAATACTCTGGCGCTGCCGGCCGCCGGAGCGGCGCGGCGGCGGCTCGTATGCCGCCAGCGGCGTGCTCGGCTCGTCCTGGCTTGGCCTGGTGCTCATCGTCGTCCTCCCCGGGTGCGCGAATGGCGAAGGTCGCTGGCGAATGGATCACCCTACCATTCGCAATCGCCCATTCACCAATCGCGGGCTGTCACCGCTTCCCGCCCAGCACCGTCCGGATGATGGTGCGGCCGATGCTCGACGCCACCGAGCGGGCCAGCGACTTGGCGAACGTCTCGGCGTAGCTCTGGCGCTTGCCGGTGCCGCCGCCCATCAGGATGCTGCCCCAGCCGCCCTCGGCCGATGCCTGCTCCGAGGTGCGCTTCTGCAGCATCTCGTAGGCGGACTCGCGGTCGAGCGCCTCCTCGTACTTGCCGTAGAGCGGGCTCTTCTCGATCGTCGCCTTGCGCTCCTCGGCCGTCACCGGCCCGATGCGTGCCGACGGCGGACGGATCAGCGTCCGCTGCACCATCGACGGCTCGCCGCCGTTGTGCAGCACCGAGACCAGCGCCTCGCCCACCTTCAGCTCCTGGATCACGCGCTCAACGTCGATCTCCGGGTTCGGTCGGAACGTCTCAGCCGCGGCACGGATGCCCTTCTGCTCGGCCGGCGTGAAGGCGCGCAGTGCGTGCTGGATGCGGTTGCCGAGCTGGGCCGAGACCGTGTTCGGCACGTCGCGCGGGTTCTGCGTCACGTAGTAGACGCCGACGCCCTTGGAGCGGATCAGCCGCGTAACGCGCTCGATCTGCTCGAGCAGCGCCTTGGGCGCCTCGTTGAAGAGCAGGTGCGCCTCGTCGAAGAAGAACACCAGCTTCGGCTTGTCGGGATCACCCACCTCGGGCATCCGGTCGAACAGCTGCGCGAGCAGCCACAGCAGGAACATGCCGTAGAGCCGCGGCGTCTTCATCAGCCGGTCGGCGGAGAGGATATTGATCATACCGCGGCCGTCCGGCGCCGTTCGGATGAAATCGCCAATGTCGAGCGCGGGCTCGCCGAAGAACTTGTTGGCGCCCTGCTCCTCCAGCACCAGCAGCCGGCGCTGGATGGCGCCCACCGACACCGCCGAGACATTGCCGTACCTGGTCATCAGCTCCTTGCCGCGCTGGCCCACGTCGTTCGCAAGCGCGCGCAGGTCGTTGAGGTCGAGCAACGGCAGCTTCTCGTCGGCGGCCACGCGGAAGATGATGTTGAGCACGCCCTCCTGGGTCTCGTTCAGCTCCATCAGGCGCGACAGCAGCAACGGCCCCATCTCCTGCACCGTGGCGCGGATCGGGTGCCCCTGCTCGCCGAACAGGTCCCAGAACACCGTGGGGAAGGCGGCGTTGGACCAGTCGTCCAGCCCGATCTCCCTGGCGCGCTTGGCCAGGCCCTCCTTGGGCTGGCCCATGGCGGAGACGCCGGACAGGTCGCCCTTGATGTCGGCGGCGAACACCGGCACGCCGGCGGCTGAGAAGCCCTCTGCCATCACCTGCAGCGACACGGTCTTGCCGGTGCCGGTGGCGCCGGTAACGAGGCCGTGCCGGTTGGCGAGCTTGAGCTCCAGGCACTCGGGTCCGGCGTTGCTCTTGCCAAGGAAGAGCTTGCCTTCCTCCAACAGGGTTTCACTCTGGCTCATGGCTCTTGCGCTCGCTGTCAGGGCCTGCCGCCCGCACCTCAATCAATCCTGCATCTTCCAACCTGCGACTCAATGTCGGCGGCACAATCGAGCCCCTGATCGCACGCCGCCCGTCCATTGGCAATGCACGGTTGCAGGCGCACCGTGGGGATAACGTGTCGGGGCCGGCCCGCGAATCAATGGCATTGGCGGAGGTTCAATTTGCGTTAGAAACAGGTCAACGTCTCGTGCCGAACGTCACGTTATTGGGGGGCTGTTGACGGGGTCAGACCCCTCGGCGCGAGGTGCGTTGGATTGCAAAGGTGAAGGCGAGGGGTCTGACCCCCGTTTCACCAGAACGTCACGTCTTGGGATTGGAGCCAATGTCGAAGCCTGACACAGCGCTAACCGCCGAGTTCGAGCCCGCAACGCGAGAGGCGTGGCTGACACTGGTGGCCAAGGTGCTCAAGGGTGACGATTTCGACAAGCGCCTCGTCTCCCGCCCCACCGAGGGCATCGCCCTGCAGCCGCTCTACACGCGCGCAGACACCCTGCCCGGAGGCAGCGCCGCCGTCGGCCACAGCGGCTGGTATCCTGGTGGCTGGGACGTGCGCCAGCGCCACCTGGAGCCCGATGCCGAGGCCGCCAATGCGGCGATCCTGGAGGACCTGGCTGGTGGCGCGACATCGGTGCTGCTGCAGGTTGAAGCCCCTGGTCAGGCCGGCCTCAACTACGGAGAGGCGGCGCTGGCGACCGCGCTCCGCGGGGTCGACCTCAAGGGCGTCGCCGTCGCGCTCGACGCGCGTGAGAACACCATGGATGCGGCCGGCAGCCTGATGGAGCTCTGGCGCTCGGCTGACGGCGGGCGCGGCATAAACGAGAACGAGTGGCGCGGCGCCTTCAACTACGATCCGCTGGGCGTGCTCGCCGAGACCGGCGGCCTCTACTACCCGGCCGAGCGCTCGTCAGAGATCGCCGCCAAGCTGGCGTCCGACTGCCGGACCCTGTCGCATGTTACCGCCCTGCTGGCCGACGGCCGACCCTACCACGAGGCCGGCGCCAGCGAGGCACAGGAATTGGCGGCGATGCTGGCAACGCTGGTTGCCTACCTGCGCGCCTGCGAGACCGCCGGTCTCAGGCCGCGCATGGCGTTTGGCAAGATCGCGCTTGCCCTGGCGGCCGATGCCGACCTGTTCCTTACTATCGCCAAGTTCCGCGCCGCCCGCCGGCTGATTGCCCGCATCGCCGAGGCCAGCGGCGCCGGCAGCGCCGCGGATGGCATCCACCTCTCCGCCTCCACCTCGGAGCGCATGATGGCCAGGCGCGATCCGTGGGTGAACCTGTTGCGCACCACCGCCGCCTGCGCCGGCGCCGCCTTCGGTGGCGCCGAGGCGATCACGGTGTTGCCATTCACCTGGGCGCTCGGCAAGCCCGATGCCTTCGCCCGCCGCATTGCACGCAATACGCAACTGGTGCTGCAGGCGGAAAGCTCCGCCGCCCGTGTCATCGACCCCGCGCACGGCTCCTGGTACGTCGAGACGCTCACAGACGACCTCGCCAAGGCGGCCTGGGCGATCTTCCAGCAGATCGAGGCGAAGGGCGGGATGGCGCGCGCGCTCGAGACCGGCTTCATCCAGGGCGAGATCGCCCGTGTGGCCGAAGCCCGCGCCGGCAACATCGCTCACGGCCGGATCGAGTTGACGGGCGTCTCCGCCTTCCCGCGCCTTGGCGACGACGGCGTCAGGATACAGCCGTATCCGCCGGCTGCTCCGATGGTGCACGGCAAGGGCGGCGCCTGCGTGACGCCGCTTGTACCTCGGCGCCTGGCCGCCCCGTTCGAGGCTCTGCGCGACGCCGCCGATGCTTATACGGTCAAGACCGGCAAGCCGCCGCGCGTGTTCCTCGCCTGCCTCGGCGATCTCGCCGTGCATAGCGCGCGCGCCACCTGGATGCGCAACTACCTCGCAGCCGGCGGCATTGAGGCGATCGTGAGCGATCCGCTCCACAGCTCCGCCGATGCCGGCGCCGCCTTTGCGGCGAGCGGCGCAAGCATCGCATGCCTTTGCTCTGCCGACGCCGTCTATGCCGAGCTCGCCGAGGCCAGCGCCGGCGCCCTGAAGCAGGCCGGCGCCGCCCAGCTGCTCCTCGCCGGCCGGCCGAAGGAGCAGGAGGCGGCGCTCAAGACGGCGGGCGTCGACGCCTTCATTTTCGCGGGCGGCGATGCGGTGGCGACCCTGACGGGGCTGCACGCCGCTCTCGGCGTCCGCGGCTTGAGGTGACGGCGACTCCGCCGCTTACACGAAGCCGCGCCTCGTCAGCTCAATGGCGTGCTCGGCGACGATGCGCGGCGACACGCCTTCCTCCACGAGATGCCCAAGATCGCATGCCACGTCATAGGCATCGGGCGGCACGTCCTCGCCGGCAGCCTTGATGGCATCAAGCTCATCGTGGAGCTGGCGTACAATCCAGGGATCAACATCGTTGCCGCCTCGCGATGCGGCCGAGGATGCGCGGAGCTACCGCACCTCGCCCGTCGGCAGATCGAACAGCCGGCCGTTGTCGGTGCAGGTCGGCTCGGCCAGGCGTACGAATGTCGGCACCACCTCCTCGACCGGCTTGACCGTGGCCGGGTCCTCGCCGGGGAAGGCCTGGGCACGCATCCTGGTCCGCGTCGGGCCCGGATTGATGAGATTGGCCCGCACGCTCGTGTTGGCCAGCTCGTGCGCGTAGGTCCGCACCAGAGCCTCAAGGCCGGCCTTGGTGACGGCATAGGGGCCCCAGTAGGCCCGCGGCCGCGAAGCCGCGCCCGAGGAGACAAAGATGGCGCGCCCGGCATCCGATGCCCGCAGCAGCGGGTCGAGCGTTCGGATCAGGCGCCAGTTGGCGGTGAGATTGACGGCGATCGCCTCGTCCCACGCTTCGGCCGGTATATGGCCCAGCGGCGACAGCGGCCCCAGGATGCCGCCGTTGCCCACCAGGATGTCGAGCTTCTGCCAGCGCTGGTAGAGCGTTGGCCCGAGGGCATCGATCTTGTCGTGCCGCTTCAAGTCAAGCCCCAGCAGGGTGGCACTGCCACCAAGCGCACGGATCTCGTCGTCCACCTCCTCCAGGGCGCCGGTGGTGCGCGCCACCAGGATGACGTGGGCGCCTTCCCTGGCATAGGCGAGCGCGACCGCCCGTCCGATGCCCCGCGAGGCTCCGGTTACAAGGGCGAGACGCCCGGCGAGACGTGGGGGTGCAGTCTCCATGTCCCTCGTTAGCGCCCACTCCCCCGCGATGGCAAGCCCCGGGCTTCTCGATGCTGCGCCCTTGTGAGTCCCAGGAGCGAGTCCGACAGACGCCGTTCGCGGTCGACAGAGCCGCCGAACCGCCATTGGCCACACTGAACCGTGGACATATCGTCAGATGCCGCACGCAATATCTTGACATAGCGTCTGTCGCATGCAAAAAGTGGAGAAAGACAGGTTCGGTGGGCCCGGCGCCTGAAGACGCGCTATCCAAAGGTCCATCAGATGGGGGCGGGGAACACCCTGCTGCAGTTGTGCCATGGCATTGACCCTTGAGGGCCTCGACCAGCGCGTGACCGCGCTGGACCGCGCCCAAGGCGACACCACCGAGACGCTGCGTTGGGTGGTGACCAAGCTCGCGCGCATGCAGGCCGTCCAGGATGAGCACACATTGCGGCTGGATCGGCTGGAGACCAAGGTGGACCAGCTCGGAAGCAGGGTCGATCAGCTCGGGGAGCAGGTTGATCAATTGGGGGGACGGGTTGATCAACTGGGGGAACGGGTCGACCAGCTGGGAGAGCAGGTCGACCGGCTGGAGGCCAAGCTCGATAAGAACAGCGCATCGGTCGATGCACTGCCGCGTGTCATTGCCGAGATGATCGAAGCCTCTGAGAAACGCATCATGGCTGCGGTCTCCGGACGCGGGTAATCCCCGCCGGCGGCGATGGTCAGTGCGATCACGCCGAGCAGGCACAATGCTCTTTGGCTCGCCCCAGCGTCGGGCAAGGGCAAGTGACGCGTCGGGCCCAATCCACAGTCCACAACATGTCAGTGCAGGCCGGATTGTGCTTTCGCCAATCCGCCCGACTTGATTTCACGGCCGCAGCGTCGGCGTCACGGCGGCCTCGATCAGGCCGCGCGCAGCGAGGTTGGCCATCAGGGCGCGGGCGCCGAAAGTCCATTCCGGCGTGGCATCGCTGCGGCCGACGCGATTGACGAGTGTCCCAAGCTTGGCGGCGCGGATGATGACAATGTCGCCCTCCTTGTGGGTGAAGCCGCCACCGCCACCCTCGCGCTCCTTGGTCGGCACGAACATGGTGCCGAGGAACAGCACCACGCCGTCCGGGTACTGGTGCGAGCGGTTGAGCGTCTCGCCCACAAGCTCTATCGGGTCGCGGCTGATCTGGCTCATGGAGCTGACGCCCTCCACGGTGTACTGGTCGGGCCCCTCCACGCGCAGGACGATGTCGGTGGCCCGCACGTCGTCGAGCGAGAACGTATCGTCGAACAGGCGCAGGAACGGGCCGATGGCGGTGGAGGCATTGTTGTCCTTGGCCTTGGACAGCAGCAGCGCGCTGCGGCCTTCGAAATCACGCAGGTTCACGTCGTTGCCCAGCGTGGCGCCGGCGATGCGGCCGGTGCTCGACACGGCGAGCACGATCTCCGGCTCCGGGTTGTTCCAGTGCGACTTGGGATGCAGCCCGATGGTCTCGCCATAGCCTACGGCTGATCCAGGCTGCGCCTTGGTGAACACCTCCGCATCCGGCCCGATCCCCACTTCCAGGTACTGCGACCACAGCCCGCGCTCCATGAGCGCCGCGCGCAGCGTTTCGGCCTCGGCCGAGCCGGGCTTCACCTTCGACAGATCCACCCCGATCTGCGCCACCAGCGCCGCCCGCACCTCGTCGGCGACGGCAGGGTTGCCCTTAGCCTGCTCCTCCACCACTCGCTCCAGCAGGCTGGAGGCGAACGTTACGCCGGCCGCCTTGATCGCCTGCAGGTCGATGGGTGTCAGCAGCCACGGCCTGGAGGCATCTCGCACCGTTGGATCGGAGTTGCGCAGCAGCTCCTCGACGCTGCCAAGACGCCGGTCTGCCGGCAGGCTGCGCAGGAAGGCGACGGGATCGTCAAGGTCCAGCAGCGCCGAGACGGTGGCCGCATGCCGGCTCACGTCGAAGACGCCCTCTTCGCGCACCACCACGACGGCCGGGCCTGCCACGCCACCCGGCACCCAGACCCGCCCGATCCACGTCCCGGCATAGCCGTCCTCGGGGGGGAGATAGGCGTCGAGCAGCGATCGGGTCATCGAAGGCCTCCGCAAGATGGTGTCCGAGCCCTGCGGGGCTGGGCCACGGCACGATCCAGTTTGTTGGCTTATGGGTCAGGTCCGGTTGACATTAGGGGAGTCCCGGTGGCCCGCAAATGGGGATTCAAGCTCGCAACTGGAGGGAGGCGAGCTTGATCGGGCGCAATCTTGCGAACGTGCAGTGGCAGCTTTTGCCTGCTCCATGGCGGCCGATCACCGCCACCGCACATTTGTGGCTGTGACCCGAAACGTGGCCGATTTTGCCCCGGCCGGTGTTCGTGTGCCGACCCCTTGAGGCTTTCGGATGCCATAGCGGTGATTGCCAGGCAGCGGGACCGCGACGATCGCATCATCGCGCTGGGAACACGCGAGGAATTCGGGCGGCAGCGCAGCCCCCATGGCGTTGCCGCGATTGGCTTCCTTGCGAGGAAGGGCAGGTGTATAAGCCTCGGCCAAATTCCGCCCGCGCGGTCCCGCGCCTTGCAGCAGTTCGAGAGCTAGCGCTCATGGCTCACCTAACGGCCGCGGCGTCCGGTGCCGACTCATCCGGACATGGTGGCCCCCATGACAAGCGGCTGTGGGCGCTGGCGCTGGCGTCCATCGGCGTCGTCTTCGGCGACATCGGAACCTCCCCCCTCTATGCCCTGAAGGAGGCCGTCAAGGCGGCGACCGACCATGGTGCCACCGGCGAGGAGGCCGTGCTCGGCATCCTGTCGCTGATGACCTGGACGCTGCTGCTGATCGTCACGCTCAAGTATGTGCTGGTCCTGCTCAACGCGGACAACAAGGGCGAGGGCGGCACCTTTGCGCTGATGGCGCTCGGTCAGTCCGTGGCGAAGCGGACCGCACCGCTGATTCTCGCGCTTGGCGTTGCCGGGGCGGCGTTCTTCTACGGCGACGCGGTGATCACCCCCGCCATCTCTGTGCTGTCGGCGATGGAAGGTCTCAACGAGGTGGCGCCGCAGATGCGCTACCTGGTGCTGCCGGTGACTCTGGCGATATTGCTGGCCCTGTTCGCCGTCCAATCGCGCGGCACAGCCAAAGTGGCGCAGCTGTTCGGACCCATCATGCTGGTCTGGCTCATCGCTCTCGCCATGGGTGGGCTGATCCACCTGATCGACGCCCCCCGTGTCTTCCTCGCGCTTAATCCATGGCTCGCGGTCAAATTCATCCTGACGCATGGCAAGACCGGGCTCGTCATCATGGGGCTGGTGTTCCTGTGCGCCACCGGCGCTGAGGCCCTCTACGCCGATCTTGGTCATTTCGGCCGCAAGCCGATCCAGGTGGCTTGGCTGGGAGTGGTGCTGCCCGCGCTGCTGCTCAATTATTTTGGCCAGGGGGCACTGGTGCTCGCGCACCCCGATGCGATCGCAAACCCCTTCTACCGCCTCTACCCCGGCTGGGCGCTGATCCCCATGCTCCTGCTGGCAACCGTGGCGACCGTGATCGCCAGCCAGGCGGTGATCACCGGCGCTTTCTCATTCACGCGCCAAGCCATCCAGCTCGGGCTGATTCCGCGCCTGCGCATTCTCCATACGTCGGAAAGCATGGCCGGGCAGATCTACCTGCCGCGCATCAACCAGATGCTGCTGATAGGCGTCATTGTCGTGACGCTCAGCTTCCGCGAATCGAGCGACCTTGCCGCTGCCTACGGCCTCTCGGTCAGCGCTACCATGGTGATCGACAGCCTGATGGCGTTCTTCCTGATCTGGCGCAAATGGAGCTGGCCGCTGTGGAAGGCGGCCGCGCTCATGGTGCCGCTGCTCCTGATCGAGCAGGCATTCCTGGGCGCCAATCTGCTCAAGATCCCCGAAGGCGGCTGGCTGCCGCTCACCATTGCCGCGATGATCGCCGTTGCCATGTGGTCTTGGGTTCGCGGCACCAGAAGCCTTACCCGGGCCACCCGCAAGAGCGAGGCGGAACTCGACTGGCTGGTGCGCAAGCTCGATGCCAAGCCGCCGCACCGCGTGCCGGGGACGGCGGTGTTTCTGACCGGCGATCCCAACTCCGCTCCAACCTCGCTGATGCATAATCTCAAGCACAATCGGGTGTTGCACGAGCGCAACGTCATCTTGACCATCAAGACCGAGGATGTGCCGCGGGTGCAGCGCCATGAGCGCATCGAGATCGATCGAGTCGCCGACACCTTCATCCGCGTAATTGCCCACTACGGCTTCATGGAGACGCCAAGCGTGCCCAAGATCATCGAGCACTGCCGGCGCAAGGATCTCAACATTGATATCGCCTCCACCTCCTTCTTCCTGTCGCGGCGCTCCCTCAAGCCCGCGGTCAAGTCGGAGATGCCGGCCTGGCAGGAGCGGCTGTTCATCTGGCTTGCCGGCCGCGCCGAGGACGCCACCGAGTATTTCCGCATCCCCAGCGACCGCGTGGTGGAGGTGGGCACGCAGGTGATGGTGTGAGGGGATGTTGCCGCTCTTGTAATCATGCTGCCGAAGGCCTGGGCTGAGGCCACTCATCTATTGGACAATTGCGAGAATGCCGCCCCGGCTGAAGGTTCGATGGCGTTCACCACGCTTGGACAACGGCCCGATTCGCTCACCAGCTCCTTTGCTCCAGCCGACGGGCGGTGGCTGGCACGCGGATTGCTGCAAGCACGGGGCTTTGCATGGCGGCCGCTGCCGGCATGCGCGGCCCGTCGGCGCCACAGGAATCCGCAACCAGCGTTGAGACCATCAGCTTTTCAGATCGCCAGCTTCCTGTCGTATACTCATTAGTCGCAGCATTCAGCCGAGCGGCAGGTGTCCTGCCTTCTGGGATGCCGACATCCGATCCCCGAGGACGAAGCAAGCCAGGGAGTACGACCGATGAAACGCACAGACCTCACCGAGAAGATCCTCGACATCAAGCGCGAGAAGGGTTGGACGTGGAAGCACATCACCGATGAGATTGGCGGCATGTCGCCGGTGCTGGTGGTGGGGGCGCTGCTCGGGCAGATGAAGCTGGTGAAGCCGCTGGCGGCCAAAGCCGCCAAGCTGTTCGGCCTCTCGGCCGCCGAGGAACGCATGCTGAACGAAGTGCCGTACCGCGGTGCGGGTACGCCCATGCCACCGACTGATCCGCTGCTCTATCGCTTCTACGAGCTCGTGATGGTGAATGGCCCGGCCTGGAAGGCCCTGATCGAGGAGGAGTTCGGCGACGGCATCATGTCGGCGATCGACTTCGACATGGAGATCGAGCGTCTGCCTAACCCCAAGGGCGACCGCGTCAAGCTTGTCATGTCCGGCAAGTTCCTGCCCTACAAATACTATGGCAGCGAGCAGGGAATCCTGGAGTACGGCGTGAAGGAGACGTGAACCCGCAGGTGCGGTTGGCGCGCAGCGCGTCATCGTCGGGCGGCGCGGGCGGATGTGGGCTTCGCCCAACTCTGCCTGTGACCGCGTTCGACACAAAGAAACGGCGGCGCCGGGGAGAGAGAGACCGCGGCGCCGCCGTCCAGAGCCCGGCAAGGGGGTATGGGGGTTCCCGCCGGGCACTTCCCGTCAGCGGTATACACCTTACTCGTACGATCTACTCGGTTGCGATGCTCTCAGGCAGAGACCCACCGGCAAGCTCGAAGTCTGGCTCATCGATCGGCCGTAACGCGCCGCTGCGCGCCTTGACGCGGGCCTCCTCCACCGTCATCGCCGGCAGGTGGCCGATGGCAATCCGCTTCAGCTTGCCGCGTCGGCCGCCGATCCATTTCTGCACCAGCCAGGTGCCGTGACCATTGGCCGTGACGCGCAGGCCGAAGCCGCGCAACTCCGTATCCCACAAGAACGCGGCTTTCCCGGTGCGCCGAGACGCCATCCGCAGCGTGTCGATTACACGCTCCGTAATCTTCGCTTTAGCCATGTGCGGCGATGCCCGTGCCTTGTCGGTGTCTGGGCTTCACCACACAGTGGGGAAGGAGATGAGTGCCGCCAGCAGGCAGATGGCCAGGACGATGCAGACGTGACCCCGCAATCGAAAGTCCGCGCCGAGATGGAGCAGTGCTCCGTGGTTGTGCTGCATTGCGAGGCCTCCCCTACGCCAGCTTCTACAGTACAGACACCACAACACAGCAGTTATTATTTATTTGATAACATGATTCGGAGGCTGAACCAAACTTGCCTGGCGAACGAATCAGGCAGGTGCCCGTGCCGGGCAGGCGGGGATTACGTTGATGGTCGCCGGGCAATGGACGCAGCAGAGCGCGATGCCGCGCGTGGGGACGCAGGCGTTTGCGGCCAGCAGGCCTATACCGCGCAGGCCGGACGAGTCGGGAGCCGATGCCGTCGTCTTTCGCGGCCTGGCGGCGTGGCAGGTGCAAGCCGGCCGAGCGCTGTATGCTCAAGGAGGGATAGAGCCGCGCCGTCGACGATCGAGTCGACCGCTCAGGCCGCCTTGCCGCAGCCGGCATGGGCCTTCGTCACGCGCTGGGAGGAAGCAGGGAACTTGCCGAGCTTGTCTCCGGGACGCACGGGGCGCCGCACAAGCTCGCCGCCGCAGTTGGGGCAGCGGCCGCCGGGCAGGCGTTGGGCCGCGCAGTCGGCGCAGAAGGTGCACTCGAACGAGCAGATCAGCGCATCCGCCGCATCCGGCGGCAGGTCTTTATCGCAGCATTCGCAGTTCGGCTTCAGGATCAGCATGACGAGGCTCCGAAAATCGTGGGGCGGATGGGCTGCAGGTCGAGCGTCAGTGAAGACCCAACGCGTTGAGCAAGCGCGCCGCTGACGGAGTTGGTCTGCCCTGGTGTTCGCCAGGGTCGACCAACCTACGGCCCCGCTGCCGCTGCCGCTGCCGCGGGCGCCGGCAGGCGGCGCGGCAGCAGCGCGACCGCGCAGAGGATAACGGCGGCGGATACGGCAAGCACCCGGAACAGGGCATCGAAGCCCCAATTCTCGTAGATGAAGGCGATCATGGGCAGCGCCGCCGCCAGCACCGTGAAGCTCACCACGTAGCGTACGCCGTACACGCGCGCCCGGTATTCGCCCTCCGCCATGCGGCCGATCATATAGTCGTTGATCGGGATCTGGCCGAAGGCAGCCAGCATGAAGGCCATGGCGCACAGCAGCGCCGCCCAATCCACCAGGCCCGGCATGGCCGCGAAGAAGACCACCTGGAGGGCGGCCGCACTCATGAAGACCGTGCGCGGCCCGAGCCGGTCGAGCAGGTGCCCGACGATCAACTGACCGACCGACGCCAGGGCGAACACCAGGAATGCCAGCTGACCGACCAGGGTGGCCGACAGCTGCAGCCCGCCGAGGCGCTCGTCCAGCACCTTGGGCAGGGCGAAGGTGGTGGACTGGAACACGATGCTGGACACAGCCGTCGTCAAGAACACGATCGCCGAGACGCGCAGCAGAAGCGCCCTCAGATCAGCCGACGGCGCCGCTGCGGAGGCCGCCTTGGCGACGGCCGCACGCGGGCGCGGGGCCGTTATCTCTGACCACATCAATATTGTGTAGGCGAGGCCGACCAGGATCGACAGCGCACCTGGCACGATAAAGGCTGTGCGCCAGCCGCCGTGATCGATGAAGTAGCCGGTGAGCAACGCGGCGCTGGCCACACCCAGGTTGCCCCAGACGCCGTTCACGGCGAGCCGCATGCCCGTGTTCTTCCACTTCTGCACGACGATGGCGAGCCCGACGGGGTGATAGATCGCCGCGAACATGCCGATGACGAGCAGGCCGGTGGCGATCTCCAGCGGGGTCCTGGCGAATGCGGTGGCGATGGAGGAAAGGCCGATGCCGATGAAGAACACGCTCATCATGCCCTCCCGGCTCCAGCGATCAGCGAGCCAGCCGGCCGGCAGCGCGAACACGCCGAAGGCGAAGAAGCCGGGCGTCGCGTATTTCAGCAGGTCGGCATAGCCAAGGCCCCACTCGCGCGACAGCGCCAGGGCGGCGACCGTCGCGAAGATCAGCGTGAAGAGATGATCGAGGTAGTGCCCGATGTTCAGCAACAGGAAGTGCAGGCGCTCGCGGGCTTGGCTTTCCATGGCGGCTCTTTCTCCCTTCGGCGCCCCAGTTCCAGCGCAGGGCGATCAGGACCTTGGCCGACGGTTCGTCCGGTACCATCCCTGCACGCTAGGCTAGGCACCTTTGTCGCGGCAAGCAAACCGGCGCTTCGCATAGCTGGCTTGAGGCCAACCGACGGCGTGCCGACCGGGACGAGCGGACTTCGGCGCGGCGCGCTGAAGGCCGCATTGGGTGCAGGCGGCGCCGGCAGCTCTCAGCCAAACATACGCCCTCTGGGAGGACGGCTTTGCTTAAGGACGGCCACGCCAGTCAAAGCCGGGGGCCCCGCAAATGGCTGGCAGAGGGCAGGGCCACGCTGACGCCGTATCGGTGGCGCTGAGCGCTACCCCTTCTTCCGGGCTTTGAGCCGGCAATAGGGTTTTTGCTTACCCTTCTTCGGCACGATCCAGAGGCAGTTGCCGGCTTTGCTCTTGCATGCCTTCTCATCGAGGCCTTTGCAGGCCGAGACGGCGCCAGCAGGCTTCTTCTTGATGTCCTGTGCAGACGCATCGAAGCCGAGAGAAAGGAGCGCGACAACGGTGGCGGCGGCGCTCATGCCCGCCCACAAACGACCCTTGGTCGACATGCAGCATACTCCCCATCTGATGCAAATGTTCTATCTATGTTCCGAACCGGCGTCAAGATCCGAAAAGTGGTTTCGTTAGAAGGATCGCTAGCGGTTGTGGATATCTCGGGCCGCCGCGACCGCCTGCTCCAAGCGATCATCCCCCCAATAGAGCTCCTCGCCTGCGAGAAACGACGGCGCGCCGAAAATGCCCAGCTCCTGGGCCATCTCGGTCTGCAGGCGCAGGCGCTCCTTGTTCTCTGACGCCTCCGCGCGCGCCATGATGGCCTCAGCGTCCAGATCCAGGCGTCTGAGGATCGCCATCAGCGCAGCTTTGTCGCCGATGTCGGCGCTGTCGGGACCGCCGCCGAATTCGGCTGCGTAGACGGCGTGCGTGAAGCGAACGCCCCAGCCTTCGGCATGGCCGATCAAGGCGAGGCGGGCCGCGTGCAGACTGTTCTGCGGGAACGGCGACGGGGGGGTGAAGGGCAGGCCGCGGGCCGCAGCCAGGCGCTGCATATCGCGGATCATGTATTTACCCTTGGCGGGGTAGATATTGAACGGCGACGTATTCCATCCCTGGGCGTGAAAGATCGGACCCAGCAGGAATGGTTTCCACAGAACGCTCACCCCCGCTTTTGCCGCCAGCGCCTCGATGCGGACGGCCGAGAGGTAGGAGTAGGTCGAGGCGAAATCGTACCAGAACTCGAGCCGCGGGCCTGAGGTGTCGGCCATTGCTACGCTCCTGCGCTGCTTCCGGCGACGGGCACCTTGCCGGTCGCCCGTGGCCGCCAAATGCGCCGCCTTGCGGGGGCGGCGCCCATGCCTATAGTGCCGCTCGATTTTCCTGCGGGGCAATGAACCAGGCATGAAGGGGCGCGCATGACCGCCAAGAAAGACATCAAAAAGGTGGTGCTCGCCTATTCGGGCGGCCTTGACACCTCGATCATCCTGAAGTGGCTGCAGGAGACCTACGGCTGCGAGGTGGTCACCTTCACGGCCGACCTCGGCCAGGGCGAGGAGCTGGAGCCGGCGCGGCGCAAGGCCGAGATGCTGGGCATCAAGCCGGAGAACATCTTTATCAAGGACCTGCGCGAGGAGTTCGTGCGGGACTACGTCTTCCCGATGTTCCGCGCCAACGCGGTTTACGAGGGCGTCTACCTGCTCGGCACGTCCATCGCCCGCCCGCTGATCGCCAAGACCCAGATCGAGATCGCGCGCACGACTGGCGCCGACGCCGTCTGCCACGGCGCCACCGGCAAGGGCAACGACCAAGTGCGCTTCGAGCTCTCCTACTATGCGCTGGAGCCGTCGATCCGCATCGTCGCGCCGTGGCGCGAGTGGAGCTTCAAGAGCCGCGAGCAGCTGATCGAGTTCGCCGAGAAGCATCAGATACCGGTGGCCAAGGACAAGCGCGGCGAAGCGCCATTCTCGGTCGATGCCAACCTCCTGCACTCGTCCTCCGAGGGAAAGGTGCTGGAGGACCCGGCCATCGAGCCGCCGGCTTACGTCTACCAGCGCACCGTCTCGCCGCTGGAGGCGCCCGACCGGGCCACCGACATCACCATCGGCTTCGCGCGCGGCGATGCCGTCAGCATCGACGGCCAGACGCTGTCGCCGGCCGCGCTGCTGACCCGGCTCAACGAGCTCGGCCGCGACAACGGCATCGGCCGCATCGACCTCGTGGAGAACCGCTTCGTCGGCATGAAGTCGCGCGGCGTCTACGAGACGCCGGGCGGCACGATCCTGCTGGCCGCGCATAGGGCAATCGAGTCGATTACCCTCGACCGCGGCGCGGCGCACCTCAAGGACGAGCTGATGCCGCGCTATGCCGAGCTGATCTACAACGGCTTCTGGTTCTCGCCGGAGCGCGAGATGCTGCAGGCGGCGATCGACAAGAGTCAGGAGCACGTGGAAGGTGAGGTGCGCCTCAAGCTCTACAAGGGGAATGTGATCGTCACCGGCCGCGAGAGCGCCAAGTCGCTCTACTCCACGACTCTCGTCACCTTCGAGGACGACAAGGGCGCCTACGACCAGAAGGACGCCGAAGGCTTCATCCGCCTCAACGCGCTGCGGCTGCGGACGCTGGCGGGGCGGAACCGGCGGATGTAGCCGTAGCGCGGATTCGCCGAGTGCGTAATCCGCCACTTCATTCGATAGGCTCGACGAGAATGGCGGATTAGGGGCTGCCGCCCTAAATCCGCCCTATGGCCCGCGGGTACGATCGGTATCGCGCGGTGCTCCTACCACCTCAGATGCCCGGCTCCCACAACGTGCGCAATCAACCGAGTGCGCACGGAACTTGCATTGCATTACGTGATTGCGTCAGGCGAAATTGCCAGCAACAGTTGTGGCTGCGCGAGCGTTAGAGGGCTCCCACAAGACCGACCGTCAGGCCCAAAGGGACAAACCGCGGGGCGTGTCGCAGGTCTGGCGAGCGATAAACTGCAGGAGCCCCTCCGTACGCAGACGCAACCTGGGATACGCACAACGACAGACGCACGTTCGTACGAGTAGGATCGTAGCAGCATGCACAACTCATGTCGTTTGTCTCGGCGCAGGGACGAGCGTTCTTCTGTGGATAATTTCTTTTGCAGCTTGGCACCCGAATCACTGAGGCCGGGCTCCGGAACCAGGCGGCTCCGCCATATCCTGACCGGTCTCGGCGGCCTCATCGCGGCGGGGCTGCTGTGTACCGGTCAGGTGGCCGCCCAAGCGAGTGATCAAACCCGCGTGGACGTGGCACTTGTCATTGCGGTCGATGTCTCGCTGTCGATGGACCTGGACGAGCAGCAATTGCAGCGCGACGGCTATGTCGCCGCCTTTCGCGACGCCGAGCTGCAGCGCGCGATCACCTCGGGGCCATATGGGCGCATCGCGGTGACGTACATGGAATGGGCGGGACCGTCCTGGCAGAGCGTCCTGATTCCCTGGACGGTGATCGACAGCCCGGCAGCGGCGCGCCGGCTCGCCGACCGGCTGGCGGCGAAGCCGATCTCGCGCGAGCGGCTCACCTCGATTGGCACCGCGCTTCGCGTTGCCGGCAGTCTGCTGGCGGAGAGCGGCCTCGCCGCGGAGCGCCGTGTCATCGACATCTCCGGTGACGGACCCAACAATTCCGGGCCGCCGGCGCCTGGGGCGCGTGACGCCTTGGTGGCGGAGGGGATCGTCGTGAACGGCTTGCCGATCATGCTGAAGGCCGCGTCCCCAAGCTTCTTCGACCTGCCCGACCTGGATCGCTACTACGCCGGCTGCGTGATCGGCGGACCGGGTGCGTTCATGGTGCCGGTTCATCAGATCGCCGAGCTTAAGGCGGCGATCCGGCGCAAGCTGCTGATGGAGGTGTCATCATGGGGCGTCGCGCCGCCGTTGCACCCAATCCAGGTGCAGGCGACGGACGAGGAGCCTTACGACTGCCTCGTCGGCGAGCGACAGTGGCGCTGGTATCTCGACGAGGTGCCGAACTGAGAGCGCCGGCATTAAGGGCTCACCATTCGGGTTGGAGGATGGGATGACAGTCTATCGCTTGCTGTCCACGGTGGCCGTGGCGCTCTTGATTCTCCTCATCGCGCCGGCGGCGAGAGCGCAGTCGGACCGCTGCATTGCCATCGCGCAAGCGCCACCAGGCAACGGCCTCGTTCATCGCGCCGCCGTGCGTCTCGCTGCGCGTGAGGCCAATGCGGCACGCCTGACGTTCGTGGGCCACGCGACCTGGCTTATCGAGAGCCCCGGCGGGATCAAAATCGCCACCGACTATAACGACTACGTCCGGCCGCCGGTGATGCCCGACGTTGCCACCATGAACCGGGCGCATACCACGCACTATTCGGTGCTTCCCGATCCAAGGATCAAGCACGTCCTGCGCGGCTGGAAACCGGAAGGGGGCGGGCCTGCCAGGCACGACATCACCGTCGGCGATGTGCGGGTGCGCAACGTCGCTACCAACACCCGCGACTGGGCCGGCGGGGTTGTGCCGCACGGCAACTCGATCTTCATCTTTGAGCTGGCCGGCATGTGCATCGGTCACCTGGGGCACCTGCACCACACCCTGAGCGATGAGCAGCTGGCCGCCATCGGCCAGCTCGACGTGGTGATGGTGGCCGTGGATGGCAGCTACACTCTGGATATTGGCGGCGTGGTCGAGACGCTCAAGACGCTGCATGCGCGCCTGATCCTGCCCATGCACTATTTCGACGAGTACACGCTGAATCGCTTCCTCGATCGTGTCCAAGGTGATTTCGGTCTTGAGATGGGCGCAGGGCCCACCATCACGGTCTCGCAGGCGACCTTGCCCCGGGAGCCAAAGGTTCTGGTGCTGCCGGGCCGCTGACGCCGGGCGCAACGGCGTCGATCACTTGGACTGAGGATCAAGGCCCTCCCGTTGCCGCAACCTGCAGCAGCAGCTCGCGCAGCTCGGGCTCGCTCACGGCCTCGGCAGCGTCGCTCAGCGTGAACCAGGCACGCCGCCGGCGCGTGCACTCCGGCCACGTCTCCAGCTCCTCCAGAACCTCCAGGAGGTAGACGGCGACCCGGACCGGCACAAGACCGGAGGCGCGGCGCTTCTCGTATGTATAGGAGCCGATGCTGCCGGCGCGCGGTTCGCCCACCACGCCAGCCTCCTCGCGCGCCTCGGCGGCTGCGGCGAGGTAGTCGTGCTCGTCGGGCCAGGGCCAGCCTTTGGGGATGATCCAGCGCTGCGTCTGCAGCGTGGTGACGAGCATCACCTGCAACGTTCCGTCCGGCCCTCTGCGAACCGGCATCGCCCCGACCTGCCGAGCAAGCTCCGTGGTTTCGATCATGCTCTATATCTGACTGCGCTGCGGCCTTGTGACAAGTAGATTGCGATGAAAGATGGGTCGGAGGGCAAGCAGCTTCCGGCAGCGACGCCATTGTGAAGGTCTTCCCCGCGCCCGAAGGAGGACGCGGGGACCGGTGCGCGGCTGCAGACGTCTTCGGCGACGCTCGGCAAGAGTGCCAGGGACAGAGCGAGCGAGGGCAGGCTCACGCCCTTGCAGCACCCTGGGGCGCGGCGGCGGCAGTCATCGACACGACGACAGGCCGCGCCAAGCGGCAGCACGGCGACTCCTGTGGGACACATGCACGTTCGAGATCAGGTCGCGGAATTCGTTCCGGCCATGCGGCACGCTGGGCATTTCACGATCAGCATACCAGCCGTCGATTGAGCCGCAGAGCACAATGCCGTAGAGGAGAATAGCCGCTATGCGGACGACTCTACGAAAGATTGGGATTCCGATGATGCGCATCCCCAATGATGGTCACAACGTATAGGGATGATGGAAAGAATATTGTCGGCGATCGGAGTGCGGACGTGATGCTTGGTGCGGCGCCTGGCGCCGACTCTCGGGGTTTGGGGGCGGAATGGCGTTAGTAAGTCCACCGCGCATGCCGCCGGGACGGAGACTTGTCCATACCTTTGGCGCTCATCTTGCGTTTCTGCTCAATGCGGCCAGCGGTGAGACCGTCAGGGCCGGGGATGAGACGATTGACGTCGTCCCGATCGACGTTGGCGCGCTATTGGAGAGGTTGCTGCGCACCCTCTCCGGCGGAGACGATGACGAGGCGCGCGAGCTCGGCAGGTATCCGAGATACCTTGTTGCCAGCCCTCTCTATCGCGGCGGAGTGACCCCGCTGGAGGCCGCGCACGTGTATTTTGAGCGGGTCTTGGATCGCCCGCTGGCGCTGGCTCGAAGCAACCACTTTCATCACGGCCATCGATTGCTGCTCGCCCTGTGCCGGCGTGGCGTCGATCCGCACTGGAGGCGGGCAGAGCTGAGGCGGCTTGCGCTGGCGACGCCGCCGATCAGCGGGCAGACGGCGCCGTCCGGCCTCATGGAGGTCGCGGATCGGCTGACCGAGTTGCTGAAGGAGGAGAAGGACACCCGGGCGCCGGCGGCGCGGACGCATTATGGCGCCCCCTGCCTGCTGGTCGACGGGATTGCTGTCGAGATCCCGGAGCGGCTCTCCCTGTGGAAGGCTATCCGTGCCGGACCGCGCCCGCTCAGGTTGTTGACTGAGCCGCAGTTCGGCCCCTTTCAGAGCCAAGTCGTCGACGCCATTGTGGAGGCAAATGCGCCTTACGGCCGTTGTGTCGCGCTGGGGCTTTGTCCAACGGAATGGGATGACGTCTCCAGCAATCTGCGCAAGGCAATCTCCGCCTTTCTCTCCCGGGTCCACGCCCTGGCCAGGCAGACCGGAGCGACACCGGACCAGGTTGAGCTCTGGCATACAGTCTGGAATCAGAGGCCGGTCCCCAGATTCAAGACATTGGAAGAGTTCCGCAGCTCGTCGATCGGACGCGCGCTGGCCCATGGCGGCCCTGTCGATCTGGAGCCTCCGATCTACGATCCTCGCGAGGCGGAGGATGCCGATGATCAGGCAGAGATGCCTGTCGCGGATCAGCCCATCAGCCCGGAGGAGATCGACGAGCTTGAGCGCGAGGGTGTGATCGAAGCCTATGACAGGTATTTTCTTCGCGCCCTGGCCATGCGCCAACCATTGGAGAAAATTGCCAAATCGCAGCAGACCCGCAGACGGTTTGGCGACCATGCGATCCCTGCCGCCTATATCGCCGAGCTATCCGCCCGCGTACGACGGCGGAGAGAATAGGGATCATCCAGATATGACAGGACCCAGGCGAGATTTCCGCCCGTGTACGCGGTTTTCAGGTAGAGAAATTTTATCGGCAAGGTAAGGTTCATCCCGATATGACTGAACAGAAGGCCATCGGGCTAGGCATGAGCAGCAATGCGATGTCGCGGCACGACTTTGCCGATGCGGTCGATGCGCACCTTGCTGCGGCCTGGGCCGAGTATGAGGCCGCTCAAGCGGCGCATGCTGCCCGGCGTCCGCGGCAGACGTCATTTCTTTCGGACGTCCGTTCGGCTTTCGCAGGGGCCTGGACGGCGTGGGTATGGCAGCCAGCTTTGCGCCATCTCCGCACCCACCGCGCGCCGGCCTCTGACCTGCGTTATGCCATCGACCGGTTCCTTGATGGCGGCGCTCCGTGCGAGGATATTCTTCCCATCGTGGGCTCTTCCCTGGTTGAGCGTCAGCTTGCGGAATTTGACCGGTTGGATGCAGTCGCTCTCGCCGAGCAGCGGCGATACTGGGGTGCCGGCTGGATCTCGCGGCAGGCGAGCTGGCTCAGCGTTCTGGTCGTTCCGCTTCTGGTGTTCTCTGCCGATGGGAAGCCGCTGTCAGGCTGGGATGTGGGTGCGAACCTGCTGCACATCACAATGGTTGGCCTCACCGCTCTCAGCATCCTCATGATGGGGCTGCGGAGGTCCGACCTGCGATGGAGGCGTGCTCGATATCTGGCGGAGAAGGCACGCGCCGAGGTGTTCCGGCTCATGATCCAGGCGTGCTCCAATCCCGGGCAGCTGAAGCTGGCCCTTGCCTGCTTCAAGGCGGCTCACTTGGACTGGCAGATGCAATTCTACCGAAAGCGCATCGCGGACTTGCCGCGGCGTGTGGATGCGGATCGGAGATCCCTTGCCCAATTGCGGCTGGCGCAGGTGGCGTTTGTGATCGCGACGATAGGGGTAAGCTTCATTGCAGGCATCAGTGCTGTCGCACCGCACGCCGCACCGTTACCTGGCGCGCCCCTCCTCAACGTGTTGCTGGCGGGCGGAACGCCACAATGGGCATTCAACGGAGCCTTCAGCCTTCTTGCCTTTACCGGTGCCCGCTCATTTTCTCGGGATCTTAAGAGCACGCGCGCGCTTTCCACCGCCAATGCCTATAACCGCGCGCTGTACCGGTGGGCGGAGGCGGAGCTGCGACGCCTGGCGGGCGAGCTGGGGAAAGTCGAGATGGCGGCCGCCAGGGGTGATCTCAAAGCCGTGCTTGAGTTCCGCGACAGGGTTCAATACGTGCTGGACGCAGAAAATCTGATCTGGGCATTGGAAAGTGCCGAGCAGGAGCGGGAAACGGCGCAGAGGGCGCGCGCGACGGTATCAGAGCGCTCCACCTCCGCTTCCCTCACCCGCTCCTAGATGCTGCCTCCAGCGCCGCTTCCTCTCGTTCCGCCTCCTCCGTCCACCGCTGCAGCTCCGCCTCGAACTCCGGGCCGTCCCAGGCGCGATGATCGCCCTTGGCGTAGGCAACGGCGTTGCGACGGTACAGCCTGGCGTTGACGCGATTGGCGATGAAGTTGCTGGCCGTGCGAACCACCTTGGCCGGTGTCCCCATGACGATCGAGTTGGGCGGGACAAGGGTATTGTCGGCGACGAAGCTGTGGCCGGCGACGATGGAGTTCTCGCCGATCACCGCGCCCTCCATGATGGTGGCGCCGATGCCGATCAGGCAGTTGTCGCCGATGGTGCAGCCGTGCAGAACGACCCGGTGCGTGATCGAGCAGTAGTCGCCGACGATGGTTGGCGAGCGATAGCCGACGTGGACCATGACGTGGTCCTGCAAGTTGGAGCAGCGGCCTATGCGTACGAGGAAGCCCTCCGCGCGAATCACGGCATAGGGCCACAGGCTCGATCCAGCGCCGATCTCGACGCTACCGTAGACGCGCGCGGTTGGATCGATGTAGCCGGCCGCCGGAAATCGTGCCCTGAGGTCGGAGTGCATGGCCTGACCCTCGTGTTTTGCCCCACGCGAAATGCGAGGCCGCCCCCTTAGCACAAGGCTGCCGGCTTGACACCGCATGGAGGTTGGGGGGAAGCCTGCGCACCGCAAAGCCGAACCGGCGCCACCCCACGCGCCAGAGCTGCCACAGAGGCCATCGCATGACCAGCACCGATACTGCCCGCGTCCGCCTGATCGCCATCGTCAAGCGACGCTCCTTCTCCACCGGTGCGGAGATCAAGCTGGTCTCCGGCCGCTCCTCCAGCTTCTACTTCGACATGAAGCCCACCATGCTCCACCCGGAAGGGGCGTACCTGATTGCCGAGCTGGTGCTGGAGGCTTTGGGTGACGCCAACGTTGACCTGGTGGGTGGCCTGGAGATGGGCGCCGTGCCGCTCGCCACGACAGTCGCTGCCGCGAGCTTTGCCAGAGGGCGGCCGCTGCAGGCATTCTTCGTGCGTAAGCAGGTCAAGGAGCACGGCGCCAGGAAGCTGGTCGAGGGCCTGGCCCCGGGCGAAACCCTGGCCGGCAAGCGGATCGCTGTGCTTGAGGACGTAACCACCACGGGCGGCTCCGCCACCAAGGCCATCGAGGTGCTGAAGGCCGAGGGCGCGATCATCGACCGGGTCGTCACGGTGGTGGACCGGCTGGAAGGTGCGGCCGAGACGTTCAAGGCCGCCGGCATCCGCTTCACGCCGATCCTGACCGCAGACGACTTTCGCTGAGCGTGGGACAATGAGCTTGCTTCGCTATCTGGCGTTAGTTTGCCTGGCTCTGTCGTGCCTCGCCGGTTGGCTCTTCTACGAGCGCTACTGGCAGTGGCGCGATTGCATTCGCGAGGCGGCGTCCAGCTGCATCACTCCGGACGGCCAGAATCTCACCTCAGGCGGCCTGATCTGGGGCCTGCTTGCCGCCATTCTCGCAGCCGCGGCGATCCGACTGGCCCTGCAGGACAGGTAGCAATCGCAGCCTGCAACAAGGCGCAGCCTCGTCGCTCCGAAGTGGCGCCACGGTTGCCACAGCGGACGCGGTGCAATCGCTTCGCCTATCGCACCCCTGCTACGCCAGCAGCCCCCGGCTGCGTGCCAGCTCGGTGAGCGGCACCTGCGGCCGGGCGCCGACGTGCGAGATCACCTCGGCGGCGGCGAGGCTACCGAGCTTGCCGGCGGTCTCCATCGGCAGGTTCCGGGCGACGCCGAGCAGGACGCCCGCGGCGTAAAGGTCGCCGGCGCCGGTGGTGTCGACGACCTCGGCCACGGGCGCCGCCGGAATCTCGATCGCCTCGCCGCCGGCCAGGATCACGCTGCCCTTCTCCGAGCGCGTCAGCGCCGCAAACTTGGTATCGGCCTTGGCCCGTTGTGCCGCCAGGTCGAACGAGGAGGTCTCGTAGAGCGACATGATCTCCGCCTCGTTGGCGAACAGGATGTCGACCGACGACTTCACCAGCTGCAGGAACTCGGCGCGATGCCGATCGACGCAGAACGGATCCGACAGCGTCAGTGCCACCCGCCGGCCGGCACCTGCAGCAATGGTGGCGGCCTCGCGGAACGCCGTCTTGGCCTCGTCGCGGTCGAACAGGTAGCCCTCAAGGTAAAGGATCTGGGCGGAGCGGATCAGATTGGCGTCGACCTCGCCGTTGCCCAGGTGCGGGCTCACGCCCAGGAACGTGTTCATGGTGCGCTGGCCGTCCGGCGTCACCAGGATCAGCGAGCGGCCGGTCGGCTCGTCATCGGCCGACGCCGGCGTCTCGAAAGTCACCCCGGCCGCGCGGATATCGTGCCGGAACACCTCGCCGATCTGGTCGCTGGCGGTCTTGCCGATGAAGCCGGCCTTGCCGCCGAACGAGGCAACGCCCACCATGGTATTCGCCGCCGACCCGCCCGACATCTCGATGCCCGGCCCCATGGCGCCGTAGAGCGTCTCCATGGTCGGCACGTCGATCAGCGCCATCGACCCCTTGGTGCGCTCATGCGCGGCCAGGAAGGCGTCATCACAGTGGGCGATAACGTCGACAAGCGCATTGCCGATGGCGACGACGTCGTGGTCTTGCATATGGGGCTCCCTCTGCGGTGCGGCGCACTATAGGCGGGAAGAGGCAGGTGGGGTCAAGCGCCACCCCGTAGGGCGGATTAGCCGAGAGCGTAATCCGCCAATTGCGACGGAATACGGCGGACTGCGGGCTGCGCCCCTAGTCGGCCCTACGAACCTTCTCGCAGCCCCGTAATCGTCGCCGACGGCGTGATGTGCTCCACGGCCGTGCGCACGTCCACCACCACCGGGCCATCGTGGGCCAGCGCCCGCTCCACCACGCCGGCCGCCTCCTCGATAGACGCGATGGTGAGGCCCAGCACGCCGAAGCTCTCGGCCCACTTGGCGAAGTCGGGATTGGTGAGCTGCGTACCGTGCACGCGGCGCCTGTAGGCGAGCTCCTGGTGCATGCGGATCGTGCCGTAGCTGCCGTTGTTGGCGATGAAGGTCTTGACCTTGGCGCCGTATTGCACGGCGGTTGCCAGCTCGCTGCCCGTCATCAGCGCGCCGCCATCGCCGAGGAAGTTGATCACCTGCCGGTCGGGGTAGCGCAGCGCCGCCGCCACCGCCGCCGGCATGCCGATCCCCATGGCGCCGCCGACGGCGCCCACAATCACGTGCTCGCCCGAGAACGGGAAGTGGCGGTGCACCCAGCCCGAGAAGTTGCCGGCGTCCATCACCAGGATGGCGTCCTTGCCGAGCCGGGGCACCAGCGCGGCGACCACCGGCCCCATGTCGAGCAGACCATCGGCCGGCGGCGCCCAGGGCAGGCCTCTGGCAATCGGATCGTGCAGTCGCTTGAGCCACGCCGTACGCTGCGGCGACAGTTGGCCGGGCAGCCGCGCCAATGCCTCCAGCACCGCCACCGGATCGGCGACCAGCGCCTTGGCGGTGGTGTAGTTGCGCCCGATCTGGCGTGGGTCGTCGAGGATGTGGACGAGCGGCTGGCGCGGCACCGGCGAGGCCGGCAGGGTATAGCCCTGGGTGCTCGCCTCGCCCAGGCGCGTGCCGACCGCCAGAATGAGATCGGCCTCCAGGAAGCGGTCAACGGCCGACTTGGGGATCTTGAAGCCCAGGTGCCCGGCATAGTTGGGATGTGTATTGGGGAAGTAATCCTGCCGTTTGAAAGTCACGGCCACCGGAACGCCAAGCGCCTCCGATGCCGCCAGTAGCGCCTTGCGTCCGCGCGGCGTCCCAAGGCTGCCCCCGCCGGCGATCAGCAGCGGCCGCTCCGCCTTGGCGATCAGCGTGGCGATCTCCTCGATGTCGGCCGCCGACCCTGCGCCCGCCTGGGGCACGCGCAGCGGCTCGATCACTGGCGCTTCGGCGATGTCCTCCAGCATGTCCTCCGGCAGCACCACCACCACCGGCCCCGGTGTCGGCGCCTGCGCCTCGGCGAACGCCCGCGCCACCGTCTCGGGGATGCGGTTGGCATCCTGGATCAAGTAGACGGCCTTGGCCATGTCCGAGAAGGTCTTGGCATAGTCCACCTCCTGGAACGAGCGCCGGCCGATCTCAGCGCGCGGCACCTGGCCGATGAACAGCACCAGCGGCACCGCGTCCTGCTCGGCCACATGCACGGCGATCGAGGCATTGGTGGCGCCCGGCCCGCGGCTGACGAACGCCACGCCCGGCCGGCCGGTGAGCTTGCCATCTGCCACCGCCATGAACCCGGCACCGCCTTCGTGCCGGCAGACGATTGTCTCAACGGCGTTGCTGTCGTGCAGGGCATCCAGCGCGGCCAGGTAGCTCTCTCCCGGAACGCAATACACGCGGTCCACGCCGTGCGCGGCAAGGCAATCGACAATGAGATCGGCAGCGCGGCGCGGCATAGCTTTCTGAACCTCGGACGTGGCTGGTCGATAAGAGCTGGTGTGCGGCCGCATGCAAGCACGCCACGTCCTTGCTGTCACCCCGACCATGCCCGAGTGGGTGAGGGCACGGCGATG
>DASURA010000273.1:0-5470 GCA_036280295.1 Hyphomicrobiaceae bacterium | reverse complement strand
CCGATCAGCGCCTCGGTCTCGCCGACGTTCTGATAGACCGAGCGCATGTTGTCGATGGTCTCTGACAGCTTGCAGAACGTCTCCAGGTATTGCTCGTGCGTGGGCTGCTCCAGGTTGGAGTAGGTGAAGAGGGCGGACTTGGCGGCGATGATATCGCGCCACTCCTCCTTCAGCGCCTCGATGAAGCTCTGACGCTTCTGGTAGACGTTGGCGAGGTAGGCGACCCCGCCGGTGGCGATCAAGAGCGACATGTCGCGCAGGAATTCATAGGTGTCCTTGAGCAGCGACGCCGCGCTGGTGCTGGCAAGGTAGGGGATGCCGTCGGCGACCTTCGCCAGAAGCGAGATGCCGAGCACGGCAATCAGCAAGACGTAGACGCGTCGCAGCGTCTGCTTGAGCGTGGAACGTGTCACCGTCGCAGTATCCTTGTTGCCGGCGGCTCAACCGAGCAGCGCCGCTGCCGATGCATGCAGCATCGGACGATATCCGGCCGAAAGTACGGCGACGATCGAGGGCGGCGTCAGCACCTCGACATCTTGGCCGAGGGTCGAAGCCGGAACGAGCGCACTGTAGCCCGATGGCTGCCAGGCAAGGAGACCGGCCTCGCCGACCATGTACGCCTGCTTCGCCGCGTCGTGAATGAAGGTGCCGGTAGGGAGATCGGCAAGCCGAGCCTGGTACGTGCGCTTGCGCCCTGTCTTGTCCACGCGCTCGGCGTGCAGGATGGCATCCATGACGGGGGCTCGTGCACGGACCTGGAGGCCGTCATGCCGACTGCCGTGCGCTTGCCCCCACAGCTCGGCGAAGCGGAGAGCGTCGGCCCGGCGGCACTCGAAGCAGGGGCGGTGGCCGGCGGCGAGCGCGGTCGCCTCATCGAGGAAGAACAGCTCGGTGTAGGTTCCCGGCGCCATCACCCGCCGCTGCCGCCCCTTGAATTGCAGGACGCAGCAGATCCACTGCCGACTCGTCCAGCGGCGGGCTCCAAGCGTGCGATCCGGCCGATGGATTGCGCCGCCGCGGTTGCCCATCATCAGGCCGCGATGCGGGGTCGCGATGATCTCGCCTTCGGGTGTGACGCGGTTCTGGAGTGGCATGGGCGCGATGTGTGTCTCGTTGCACAATTTACCGTACATTGTATCATTTTACGACGCCCGACGCCCCGCGCCCGACCATCAACGCGAAGGATTGCGCAGCACCGCGCACGCTGCGCCCGCCGCGCGCAGCCTGTCGCACAGCGTATCGGCGCGCTGCCGGCTCTGCTCCGACACGCGGATGATGAACTTCGTCGCCCCGCGCCGGCCTGGCCGGCGTGCCCGCAGGACCAGCGGCAGACGATCTGCCAGAACCGCCCCGTAGCTGCGCCGCAGCCGCTCGTAGGTGGCGAGCGCCCGCCCCTCGGACCAGTTGGCCGTCAGCTGCACGCCCCATGGGCCCCATGCCGGGCTGGTCCGGAGCGCCGGGCGCGGCGCGTGGAGGCTTGCCGTGATCAGCTTGCTGAGCCGGGTGCAGTCCACAGTCTCCGTACCGGTGGAGACCTGCCACTCCGGCGGCTCCTGCGAGTTCCAGATTTCGACGCTGTGCCCGGTGATAGCAAGCACGTAGGCGCGGGTCTCCGGCGGCAGGCTGCGGAGGCCGGCGAGCCAGCCCTCCACCCGTCCGGGTCCGGCGTTATAGGCGGCCGCTGCCAGGCCAAGGTTGCCCTTGAAGGTGGTGCGCAGCTCCCGCAGGTAGGCGGCGGACTCGCGCAACGCGGTCAGCGGATCGAACGGATCGGCAAGGCCCCGCCCCGATGCCGTGCCTGGCATGAACTGGGCGATGCCCTGCGCCCCCTTCGGGCTCACGGCGTTGGGATTGAACCGGCTCTCCTGCCAGATCAGGCGCGTGAACAAGTCAAGCGGTATGCCGTTCTCGGCGGCTGCGGCGGCGAGCGTACGGCAGATCTGCTCCGCCGTCGGCCGCGAGCCAGAATTCTTCTCCTGGCTGTCCTTGCCGGAGTCGGCCAGGCTCGGCGGCTCCGCCTGCGCCGGCTGGCCATGCAGCAGGGCAAACGCGAGCCCCGCGCTGGTCAGCGCCGCCCGCAGGGAATCGCTGCACCTCGCCGGCAATGGAGCATTGGTCGGATTGGCCATTCCCTGTCCCGCTCCCATTTTGAGGCTGAAGCCAGCCGGAATAGAAAATAACGCAGGCAATGGCCGCAAACCGTCTCCGCCCGCAAGCCCGCGGCGGCAGCAAGGTGGATCGCGCTGGCGTCAACATTAAGGGCTGGTTGCGATCCGGCAGACGACGAGGAGAGAGCCGATGGCGGATACAGGCGTGCACGTGCGCATCGACGAGAGAGCCTCAGGCCCCGTCGCCGTCGTGGCGGTCGACAACGAGCGCCGGCTCAATTGCCTCACGACGCCCCTTATTCTGGAGCTGATCGCGGCGTTTACAGAGCTCTCCAAGGACGCGCGGCTGCGCGCCGTGGTCCTGACCGGCGCCGGGACCCGCGCGTTCATCGGCGGCGCCGATCTCAACGAGCTGGCCGCGCTCGACCCCGATAGCGCCCGAGCGTTCATCACACGCCTGCACCAGGCCTGCCAGGCCATTCGCGACTGCCCGGTGCCGGTGATCGGCCGCATCGGCGGCTTCTGTCTCGGCGGCGGCCTGGAGATCGCCGCCTCGTGCGATTTTCGCGCCGCCGCCGAGGGGGCGCAATTCGGCATGCCCGAGGTGGCGATGGGCATCCCCTCGGTGATCGAGGCGGCGCTGCTGCCTGGGTTGATCGGCTGGGGCAGGACGCGCGAGATGCTGCTCACCGGTGCGCTCTATTCCGCCACAGAGGCGGCGGCCATGGGTATGGTGCAGAAGGTGGTGCCGGCGCCGGAGCTCGATGGCGCCGTGGCCGCCTGGGTGGACGCCGTCTGCCGTGCCGCTCCTGCCGCGATCCGCGCGCAGAAGGCCCTGATGCGGCGCTGGGAGGAGGTCTCCGTCAGCGACAGCATCCTCGCCAGCATCGACTCCTTCTCGCAATCCTATACGACGGGCGAGCCACAGGCAGCGATTGCGGCCTTCTTTGCCGCCAAGCGGGAAAAGAAAAGCTGAGCGTCGCCTCCCGCGGATTGGCAGGCCGGCCTGAGGAGACACTTGCCTTGAGGCCCGGCGGCGCCGCAAAAGGGAGCCTGCGCGACCCAGCCGCGCAATCCGGCCGCGGAGGCCGTGTTAAGCCGAAGCCTCAAGGTGCCGAGCCATGCCTCTTCATGTCGCCTGCCAGATGGACCCGATCGACCGCATCGATATCGGCGGCGATTCCACCTTCGCCCTGCTGCTGGAAGCCCAGCGCCGCGGGCACTCGCTGTTCTACTACACGCCGTCCAACCTGGCCCTTGACCGCGGGCAACTGCTCGCCCGGGGTACGACGCTGCGCGTCGAGGACCGCGCCGGGGACCACTACAAGCTCGCCGATCCGCGCACGGTCGATCTCGCCGGGCTCGACGTCGTCCTGCTGCGCCAGGATCCGCCCTTCGACATGGCCTACATCACCACCACCCACCTGCTGGAGCGCATCCACCCCAGAACGCTGGTGGTGAATGACCCGTCCAACGTGCGCAACGCTCCCGAGAAGGTGATGGTGCTCGACTTCCTTGACCTGATGCCGCCGACCATGATCACCCGCAGCCTGGAGGACGTGAAGCGCTTCCGCGCCCAGTACAAGGACATCATCCTGAAGCCGCTCTACGGCAACGGCGGTGCCTCGGTCTTCCGCGTGACGCCCGGAGATACCAACCTCAACTCGCTGGTCGAGCTGTTTCTCACCGTGTTCCGCGAGCCGTTCATGGTGCAGGAGTACCGCCCCGAGGTGCGCCAGGGCGACAAGCGCATCATCCTGGTCGACGGCGAGGTGGCAGGCGCCGTCAACCGGGTACCGGCGGTGGACGAGACGCGCTCCAACATGCACGTCGGCGGCACGGCGTCGGCCACCGACCTGACGGCGCGCGATCGCGAGATCTGCGCCCGGCTGGGCCCTGAATTGAGGCGGCGCGGGCTGCTGTTTACGGGCATCGACGTGATCGGCCCGTATCTCACCGAGATCAACGTCACCTCTCCCACCGGCATCCGCCAGGTGAAGGCGTTCGGCGGCCCCGACATCGCCGCCCTGATCTGGGACGCGATCGAGGCCAAGACGGCCGCTGGCGCGGCGGCACACTGAGCGGTCTGGAAGGGCGCTGAACCTTGGACACCCGCCGGGCAGTCGATTGGCTTGATCCTGATGGGAAAGCAAACGCCGTCGTGACGGGCGGCTGTCAAGAATGCCGCGTTTCAGCGCCATTCCGAAAGCGCTCGTCCTTGATGGCCGCACAGGGTCCGAGACGGGCGCACCCCCTTGTCGGCGCCGGCTGATTATAAAGACGCTGGCGAGACCACGCCCGCTACTCCAGCCTTCTCCCAGGCTTCCGCCCCACCACCTGAGCCGGTCCCGGTGACTACCGACAAGACCGGCATCGTCAATGACCGCCTGCGCCATGTTGCATAGGCACACGGCCGTCGGCCAAGGCGAAGGCGCACCGCGATTCCTCGAGCTTTTGGGAGCAGGAGGCGGCGGAAAGGCTGCGCGAGGCCCCTACGTGATGCAGCAAGGCCCCACTGGGCGAAGGCTCGCCCACAGTCGCCAAGAAGGGGTTCACAGGCGAAGAAAATCTGTTATAAGACCCCCACTTGCCCACTTCGCTGGTCGCACTATCGGGCTCAGCGCGCTGCTCCGGCAGTCGTGACCGCCCGAACAAGCCGCCGACCCCGAACGGGCAATCGACGTGGTGACGCGGGGTGGAGCAGCCCGGTAGCTCGTCAGGCTCATAACCTGAAGGTCGTTGGTTCGAATCCAACCCCCGCAACCATCGATACCATACAAGCCGGAACCGTTTCGTTCACGCTTAGTATCGCGGCGAGGTCGCCCGCGATCTCCAGGCCGACGGGCTCGCCCCGCGGACCAGGGTTGACGCGCACCCGCGTGACGAGTTCACGCACCAACGCGATAGCCTCCTGCCCAGCGTCATCGCCACGCGCAAGTGCCGCGTGGATCTCGGCAACCTTGGCCGCATAGCGTTCTGCCGCCTGTGGATGGAGCTCGACGATATCCGAGCCGGCCGCCAATGCGAGTTGGGACTTCACTGCTTCCTGGCGTGTCTCCACCTCGTAAAGGCGATCGCTCACACTCGGCGAGCCCCGCCCGTTCTCGATCTCACCGACCAGCCACTTAATCTTGCGGCGGATCTCACCCAACTCGCGTTCAAGGGACGCCCGGATCTTTGCGGCCTCGCGCGAGAGGCGCTGGCGCTCGACACGGTAAGCCTCAATCGCCGTCGCAATCACGTCCGGTTCGAGGAGGTGCTTTTGCAACGCTGCGAGAACACGAGCTTCAATCTCGACAGAGGGAACGTTGCGGCCATTGTCGCAGCCGTCCCTGTTGATTCTAGCCGAGCAGCAGAAGTAA
>DASURA010000272.1:0-2719 GCA_036280295.1 Hyphomicrobiaceae bacterium | reverse complement strand
CGTCGCATGATCGCCTCCTCGGAAGCGAGGCTCAGGGCGCGTCTCGGCGAGCTGCCGGACGGCGTCGTGCATGCCGCCGATTTCATCGAGCACGACGGCCACCAGAACGTCCTTTACAAGATCGACTGCAGGGCGACGAAGAAGGGCGATCGGCTCACGCTCGATTTCTCCGCCTCGAGCAGGCAGGCGCCGGGCTTCATCAATGCCACGCGCGCCGGGCTCATCGGCGGATGCGCCGGCGGCATCCTGACCACGCTCGGCTTCGACATCCAGTGGAACCAGGGCGTGCTCGATCCGGTCGAGATCGTGGCGCCCGACGGCCTGATCTGCACGGCGCAGTTTCCCGCACCCGTTGGCTCCGCAACCGTTGAGACCATCTGGTCCGTCAGCAGCGCGGTAATGGCGGCGCTGAACAAGCTGCTGGCGGCCTCGCGGAAGTATCGCCATCGTGCACAATGCATCAGCGACGGCTGCATGGCGACCTTCAACCTCGGCGGCGTCAACCAATACGGCGAACCGTTCGGACTGCACCTGATGGACCCGCTTGCCGCGGGCTCGGGCGCGTTCGCAACCAAGGACGGCGTGGATTGCGGTGGCCCGATCACCTCGCCGGTCTCCTGCATCGCCGACGTCGAGCGCAACGAGCAGGCGGTGCCGCTGTTCTACCTGCACCGCAGGATGGCGCCCGACACCGGCGGCGCGGGCAAGTTCCGCGGCGGGTTGAGCGGCGAGGTCGCCCTCACGCTCGGCGGCATCGAGAAGGCCATGGCCCTGGTCATGACGCACGGGGCCGAGGTGCCGAACACGGCAGGCCTTGGCGGCGGCTGGCCGGGCTCGACCGTCGTCCAGTCGATGGGCCGCAACGCCATCGAAGGCGGCGTGCCGAAGGACGGCACCTGGGAGCGGTTCGGCCCGAAGCCCGGACTGATGCCGATGACGGACCGCGATGTGTTTGCCGTGACCTGGCAGGGCGGCGGTGGCTGGGGTGATCCCCTGGAGCGGGATGCCGATGCCGTCCAGCGCGACCTGGCGTCCGGGGCCCTGAGTGCGGCGGCGGCGCGCGACGTCTACGGCGTGATCCTCAGCGACAGTGGCGACGTCGACCGGGTCGCGACCGAGCGGCAGCGCGAGGCCATCCGCAAGGCCCGCGTCGACGCTTTCGATGCCGACCCGGACAGGCGCTGTGCCGCGAAGCCCTTCGCCTCGCTCAGCGAAGGGCTGTTCATTGCCGCCGATGCACGCGGCACGCACGTCGTCTCCCGCGCCGGGTACATCCTGTCGACCGGCAATACCGCCTGGCGCGGGGGCGCCAGGAGCATGACGTTCGACAAGCTGCCGGAGTGCTTCCGGATCGACCTGCACGATGATCTGCGTTGCACCGTGTACTATTGCCCGGCGAGCGGCGCACAGCTGGCGGTCGATTTCCACCGCGAGGACGAGAGGCCGGCTGATGACCTGCTGCTCGACCTCGGCTCGATGGCGCAGACCGCCTCATAGATAAGGCGTCCAGCCCCTTTCTGGTCCAACGACCAGCACGGCCGCCGGCTCCAAGGCTGGTGGCTTTTTGGCCACGCTTGCGGACGCAAGACCGATCTGCGGTTTCCTGCCGGGTTGGCTCAGGCGATAACGCCTCCATGATAGGCCGGAAAGAGAAAGACCTAATACAGCCTAAAGATCGGGTCACTTTGCAGCCCTGCTGGTGCGGGCTGCCTGCGCGAGCGCTTTGCGGCGACACGCGCTTCGGAGGATGTCATGAAGTTGTGCGTGTTCTGCCTGGCTTTCCTGTCTCTCCTGCTTTCGGCAGCCGGTGCCGGCGCGCAACAGGTCAAGCAGCAGGTCAAGCTCAAGGCCAACCTTCAGACCCCCCTCTTCACGACCTACGGCAAGAGCCTGGTACGCTTGAAGGAGGAGGTGGAAAGGCGGTCCAAGAACGCCGTCACCATCGAGATCTTCGACAAGGCACAACTCTTCCGTGATGAGCAGGTCGTTGGCGCGGTGTCGTCCGGGGCTGTCGACATCGGCACCACGGCCACCCAGCAATTCACCTACGGGGCGCCCGCGGTCGCCATCATGGATCTGCCTTTTCTCTTCAATTTCCGGGCCCTGAACGAGGCTGCGGCAAGCCCCCACAGCGAGATCAGAAGACTGATCGACGAGGAGATACTGGCCAAGCTGGGCGTGCGCGTTCTTTGGTGGCAGCCGCTGGGCGACACGGTGTTCTATGCCAACGGGCGCGATGTCGCAGACCCGGAACGCCTCAACCACCAAAGAGTGGCGGTGCCGAGCGAGTCCCTGGAATGGTTCATCAGCCGTTGCGGCGGCCAGCCGGCAACGTTCTCCGTCCAGAAGTTCCCCGCCGCCATCCAGAGCCGCAAGGCCGATATGGCAATGGCCAGCTTGGGCGCCTTCCAAAGCCTTGGCCTGTCAAAAGTCTTCGATACCATCACCTACACCGCCCATTCCCCGCTCGAGTTCCTGCTCATCATCAACGAGAAGACCTGGCAATCGCTGTCTCCGAGACAGCGCGCCATTATGACCGAGGCCGCGCGGCTGGTGGAGCACGAGACTCGCGGGCACCTCTCCAAGATGGAGGCTCAGATCCGTCATATCGCGAGCGACAAGGGCATCAGGATCCAGTCGTTGACGCCCGATCAGGTCGCCGAGTGGCGCGCCTGCAGCGCCGACATGGTTGCGGACTACATGGAAAAGAACGGCGATA
>DASURA010000271.1:0-40502 GCA_036280295.1 Hyphomicrobiaceae bacterium | reverse complement strand
TCGTGCCCCACCCCGTCGACGATGGCCTCCGCGCAGCGGTCCGCATCATGGGAGAGAACGCTGTCCATAACCGCTATCCGCTCGCGAAGGTACGTTCGCGCTCCCCGAGATGCTCGACGCTGGAGAAGCCTTGCTCGCGGCAGCCGGTGGAACTGGTCATTCCGGATGCTGCGGACGCTTCTCGGGCGGCGCCATGAAGTCCGGCGAGACCGGATCGGTGATGCAGCGCGTCAGGATCGCATCGATGTCAGCCTTGGTTTGCTCATCGATCTGCCAGCCGTCGATCTCGGCGACCGGATCGAGCTGGTCGGGCCGGCGTGCGCCCCAGAGCGCAATGTTGGTCGGACCCTGGTCTAGGACCCAGCGGACGGCGAGCGCCAGCACGGACTTGCCGAAGCGCTCGCGCGCAAGGGCGTCGAGCTCGTGCACGGCAGCGAGGTATTGCGCACGCCGGCGTCCCTGGAATTTCGGGTCCACCTTGCGGAGATCGTCGCCTGTGAAGGTCGTCTTCGCCGTAATCTTGCCCGTGAGCAGGCCCCTGCACAGTGCACCGTAGCTCAGCACGGTCAGGTCGGTGCTCTTGGCATACGGAAGCACGTCCGCCTCGATCTCCCGCTCGAAAAGATTGTAGGGCGGCTGCACGGCATCGAGCGCGGCGACGGCGCGGAACAGGTTCATCTGCGCTGGTGAGTAGTTGGAAACGCCGACTGCGCGGATCTTGCCTTGCCGACGGAGGTCATCGAGGACACGCGCTGTCTCCTCGATCGGCGTCTCAAGATCGGGCCAGTGGACCTGGTAGAGATCGATCGCGTCGGTGCGCAGCCGTCGCAGGGAATCCTCGATCTCCTGGCGAACGCGCGCTTCGCGGGAGTCGCGGTAGACCTCGCCGTCCTTCCAGGCGAGGCCGACCTTGGTGGCGATCTGCGCCTTGTCGCGCAGTCCGCCTTCGGCCAGCGCCTTGCCGACCAGCTCCTCGGAGCGGCCGAAGCCATAGACTGGGGCGGTATCGATGAGAGTTACGCCTTGCTCCACGGCCGATCGGATCGTGCGGATGGCCTGCGCTTCATCGCTGCCGCCCCACATCCAGCCGCCGATGGCCCAGGTCCCCAAGCCGATGCGCGAGGTGGTCAGCCCCGACCTGCCGATTGCGATCTGTTCCATGCTAGCCTGTGCGAATCTAAGGTCTGATCCAGTAGATCCCGGGTTCCAGGTGGAGCTGCGGCGCACTCCCGCTTCCCAAGGTCAGGCTACGGCCCGCCACGTGCAGGGCAATCGGTTGGGATCCCGAAAGAACTACTGACAAACCCTGGCGCTGGCCCAGCCGTCGGCCGGATATCATTCTTGAGCCGGCGCACATGGTTGGAAGACGCGTCCACGCGGGTGTCTCCCCAGTTGCGCTGGGGGGTTGTCCCAATATCGGCCGATGTGCCCCAATGCGTAGTCTCCTGGCTTGTCCAAGCCAGGAGGATCACATGCCCAACTTCCTGCTTCTGATCGTCGGGACAGTCGCGTTCCTGTCGGCTGCGGCGATGCTGACGCCCCGCGTCGACGCGACGGCGGCAACGGTGCCCGCAAGCATCCAAACGGCTGTCGGCGAGACGAGCCTGGTTGAACAAGCCCGGATGGCTTGCAAACATCGACGCGTCTGCCGCCAGGGGGAGGGCTGCGCGTGGAGGAAGGTCTGCAAGCGCTGGTAGCCCGTCTTGCCTAGTGTCCTGATCGCGAAATTCGTCTCAGCACCCTGACGGACACTAGGCAACATTATGATTGCCAGCGCGATTCAGATCGAGACGTCCGCTTCGCCATCTAGCCAAACCGATGAAGCGGACTTCTCAATCATCGCACGAGTGACGCTACTGACTGTATCGGAGCGCGCCCTCGAGCCGTTCGATGGAAGTGCGGGCGGCAGCTGCCGTCCGCACTAATTTGATCCAGCCGGCAGGATGTCGTTCGATGGACAAGACAATGAAAGCGGCAGTCTGCGGGGTTTCGGCAAGCCGCTCCTGATCGAGGAAGTCGACGTGCCGCGTCCCGGCGCGCGCGACGTGCTGGTCAAAATCGAAGCCTGCGGGGTCTGCCACACCGATCTGCATGCAGCCTCGGGCGACTGGCCGGTGAAGCCCAGTCTCCCGTTTATCCCTGGCCACGAAGGTGTCGGCCATGTGGTCGCTGCTGGCGCCGAAGTCGCTCACGTCAAGGAAGGCGATCGTGGCGGGATCCCTGGCTGTATTCCGCATGCGGGCACTGCGAGCATTGCCTCGGCGGCTGGGAGACAGGCGCCTCGGCGCGAGCGTAGCCGTGAACGCCGGCACCGGCGATCCGGTCGCCTATCTCAAGAAGGAGATCGGCGGCGCCCACGGCGTGTTGGTGACGGCAGTCTCCCCCAAGGCCTTCGAGCAGGCGATCGCCATGGTTCGCCGCGGTGGCACCGTCTCGCTTGCCGGGCTGCCGCCGGGACACATCTTTGGCATGGTCCTCAACGGCATCACGGTACGGGGCTCGATTGTCGGCACCCGCCTGGACTTGCAGGAATCACTGGACTTCGCCGCGCAGGGCAAGGTGAAGGCGACCGTCACCACCGACAAGCTGGAGAATATCAACGACGTGCTCGCGCGCCTGGACGAGGGGCGCGTCGAAGGGCGCGTGGTACTGGACCTGGCGTTCTGATCCCACAGGCGCAGCGCGCATTTGTCTGCCCGGCGCGGAGGGAGCCTAGGCCCGCGGAGTAACGCGCCGTCGAAGGGCTTGGCGGACTCGCGATTGATGGCGTCATTGTCTGCGCGATCGGTACCTTGTCGCTGGCGCCGCTCGGCGCGAACATTGGCCCGCTGATCGTCCTGGCGATTGCAGCGGTGGGATGGAGCGTTTTCGCGACACTGGTTATTGGGCGGCGCATCTTCCCGCGGCACTGGTTCGAGCATTCCATCGCCGAGTTCGGCGAATCCCAAGGCATGCTCGCCACCGGCTTCGTGATGGTGGACATGGTCGACCCCTTGCGGCAGACGGACGTCGTCCGAGGATACAGCTATCGGCAGATCATCACGCGTCCCATCATCGGGGGTGGCTTCTTGACGGCCCTCGCCGTGCCGGTGATCGGCGCAGTTGGCTTGCCCGCCTTCACGATTGCGACAGCGGTGATTACCGTGGCACTGATCGGCTGGGGCATGAAGCGCTATAGCTCTTAAGTCGCAGATGCCGCTTCGCCATCCTGGGCCATGATACGGATCGCGCGATTGTGCGCGGGGGATCGGGATGGCACCGTCCATCGAGTGCTGAACGGCGGCAGGTGGCGCGCTTCCCGAGTCGCTGGACGACATGGCTTGGATAGCGTTGCGGCCATGGCGCGGCATCGGCAGGACCAGTAGCACGGAAAATCGGTCGGATGGGGATGAATCAGGGGAAGGACGCACAGGTCATCATCGTGGGCGGCGGTCCCGTCGGGATGGGGCTTGCGATCGAGCTCGGGCAGCGCGGCGTGCATTGCATCGTCGTGGAACGCTATCCGCAACCGCAACCCATCCCCAAGGGGCAGAACCTGACGCAGCGGACAATGGAGCATTTTCACTTCTGGAAGGCGGAGACGGCCTTGCGCGCTGCCCGTACGATTCCGAAGGAGTACGGCATCGGCGGCCTGACCGCGTATGGAACGCTGCTCGGCGGCTACACCTATGACTGGCTGCAGCGCGAGCTCGTCCACCCGTTCTATTTCACGGACAATGAGCGCCTCCCGCAATATGCGACCGAGGCCGTGCTGCGCGAGCGCGCCGCGGCCATCCCTGCCGTCGACGTCCTGTATGGCTGGAGAGTCGAGCATGTCAGCCAGGACGAGACCGGCGCGAGCGTCGTCGCCACGCGCGACGGCGCGGTCCCCCGTGTGCTGCATGCCGATTTTGTGGTCGGTTGCGACGGCAGCCGTTCGCTCGTGCGCGAGGAAGCCGGCATCACGCAGACGCGCTCGGACCACGACCGGCTGATGGCGCTGCTGGTCTTCCGCTCGGAGGGCCTGCATCGCCTGTTGGCCCGCTTTCCAGGCAAGTCCTTCTACAACGTGCTGCACCCCGAGCTGAAAGGTTATTGGCAGTTCTTCGGGCGCGTCGATCTCGGCACGACCTGGTTCTTCCACGCGCCTGTGCCGCCGGGCACGACCAGGGACAATTTCGACTTCAAGGCCTATCTCTCCAAGGCGGCGGGTGCCGAATTCGACGTCGAGCTCGACCATATCGGCTTCTGGGAACTGCGCTTTGCCGTGGCGGATTGCTACCGCGCCGGCAGGCTTTTCATTGCCGGCGATGCCGCGCACAGCCATCCACCTTATGGCGGATACGGCGTCAATACGGGGCTCGAGGACGCCGTCAATCTCGGCTGGAAGCTCGCCGCGCATTTCGCCGGATGGGGAGGCGCGCGCCTCCTCGACAGCTATAGCGAGGAGCGCCAGCCTGTCTTCGCCTCGACGGCACGTGATTTCATCGAGCGCTCGATCCATAGCGACCGGGATTTTCTGGCTGCATTCGATCCGGAACGCGATCGCGCCGCTTTCGAGGCGAAATGGATGGAGCGCCGGTCGGGCGCCCGCACCGAGGTGAATTCCTTCGAGCCGAATTACGAAGGCTCCTCCATTGTGTGGGGTCCTGCAGGCGGCACGTGCAGCGCCATCGGCTCGCACACGTTTGCAGCGCGGGCGGGCCATCATCTGGCGCCGCAAAAACTCTCGTCAGGCCGCAACGTGTTTGAGGAGGTCGGTGAAGACTTTACGCTGCTCTGCCTCGGTAACGGGCCAGCGGGAGACGCCTTCGGCGAGGCTGCGAAGACGCTTGGCCTTCCGCTTACGATTGTCAAAGACAGCCGGTCGGATGGGCGGGAGCGTTACGAGGCCGCGCTGGTCCTGGTTCGCCCGGACCAATTCGTCGCCTGGTGCTCCGATGAGGCGCCGGCGGATGCGGCGGCGGTCTTGAAGCGGGCGATCGGTGCAGCAGCAGGCTGACGGCTCAAGAAGTCCTGACCTGCTACTGAACCTCAGCACCGGCATCGAACACTACGCCGCCGTGCGCCAGTACGAGGAGTACAACGCCGAGCGGCGCATCCCGGGCAGTCTCTCGATGACTACCGTCACGGTCAAATTCTGATGGCGCCGAGCGCGCTACGCCAGCTGTGGCGGCCTGACCACGCACCGGAACCCGACATGGCATGTCGAGGTATCCACCGCCTCGGCGTGGCGGGCCGCCGGCCGGTAGCGACGGCAGTAATTGGGCGCGCACAGGTGTGAGCCGCCCTTGAGCACTTTGCGGGGGATGCGGATCTCAGGGAGGCAGGGATCGCAGCTGGCTGCTTCCAACCCGCCACGCGGGTTGCTCGGGATGCAGCAGGGCTTGGCCGCGTCGGCTACATGCTTCGGCGCATACCAGTCGGCGGTCCACTCCCAGACATTGCCGATCATGTCGTGGAGGCCATGGCCGTTGGCCGGGAAGGCGGTGACCGGCGACGTGCGCCGGTAGCCGTCCTGCGCAAGGTTCTCGTGCGGGAACGCGCCCTGCCAAGTGTTGGCGAGGTGGCGACCGCCGGGCGTGAATTCGTGCCCCCAGGCAAACTCTGCGTCGTCGAGCCCACCGCGCGCGGCGTACTCCCAGTCCGCCTCGGTGGGCATGGCCTTGCCGGCCCATGCGGCGTAGGCTGCGGCGTCGGCGTAGGCGACGTGCACCACGGGGTGGTCGTCGAGCCCGCCGATCGAGCTGCCGGGACCGTAGGGGTGACGCCAGTCGGCGCCGAACTTGAACGTCCACCACTGGCTCCAGTCACGCAGGTCAACGACGCGATTCCGGGGGGGCGCGAATACCAGCGACCCCGCCTTCAGCATGCGGGGCAGTGCGCCGGGGTAGTGCTTCGGATCCGGCGGGATCTCGGCGAATGTCCGATGGCCCGTTGCCTCGACGAAGGCGCGGAACTGGCGGTTGGTGACCGGCGTCCGGTCGATCCAGAACCCGTCGACCTGGACGCGGTGGCTCGGTGCCTCCTCGGGATAGTGCCTGTCAGAGCCCATCCTGAACGTGCCGCCGGCGATCCATACCATGCCGGCCTGGGATGCCGTTTTGCGCCCGGATGGCCTGACCGCATCGATCGTTGTCTGGTCTGCCATGCATGCCGCTCCGAGTGACGTGGGGCCCAGTGTCCCGGTCTTCGTGCAGCATGCCGTGGCTGGCTGCGAGCCGGCGGCGCCTGCTCGGTTAACGAGCCCTCGCCACCGGTTCCATCAACTGCCGGCCACTACGGGAAACACCTGATTCTAAGCGGCGCCCGGCGCGACTAATGCTGGAGCCCGGTTCTTCCACGGTGATGAGATCCATGGGCCGCGTCCTTGCCGCACACGTGAGCCGCCGGGTGTTCCTCACTCTGGCGTGCGCAACCCTGGCCGGTATGAATGGTCTGCCTGTCCTTCGTGCCGCGGCGGATGCCGATCCGCTGCCGTCTTGGAGGCCCGGGCCGCTCAAGCAGGCCATCGTGGGATTCGTGGCTGACGTGATGCGGATCGGATCGCCTCGCTTCGTGCCCCAGGCCGAGCGCATCGCCGTCTTCGACAACGACGGCACGCTGTGGTCGGAGCAGCCGGTCTACTTCCAGGCGCAGTTCGCCTTCGACCGCATCAGGGAGCTGGCACCCCGGCATCCGGAATGGAAGGCGACGCAGCCGTTCAAGGCCGTGCTGGAGGGTGATCGGGCGGCGCTTGCCGCCGTGGGACAAAAAGGGCTTGTCGCGATCCTGGCGGCGACGCACGCGGGCGTGACGGCTGACGATTTCGACTGGATCGTGGCCGACTGGCTCGCCAAGGCTTGCCACCCGCGCTTCAACAGGCAGTATACCCAGATGGTGTACCAGCCAATGCTGGAGCTGCTCGCCTACCTGCGTCGCAGCGGCTTCAAGACCTACATCGTCTCGGGTGGCGGCGTCGAGTTCATCCGGGGCTTTGCCGGGCCGGTCTACGGCATCCCGCCCGAGCAGGTGATCGGCTCGCCGGTGGTGACGCGATTCGAGCTACGGCCGGGTGACACGCCGGTGCTGATGCGCGAGCCGAACGTGCTGTTCGTGGACGACGGGCCGGGCAAGCCCGAAGCCATCGACCGCATCATCGGCCGTGTGCCGATCCTCGCCTTCGGCAACTCCGACGGCGATCTGCCGATGCTGCAATACACGGCTGCCGGTGCCGGCGCGCGCTTGATCGGACTCGTGCACCACACCGATGCAGAGCGGGAGTGGGCCTACGACCGCGCCTCGCACGTGGGGCGCCTGGACAAGGCGCTCGACGAGGCCAGGCGGCGCGGCTGGACGGTGGTGGACATGAAGCGCGAGTGGCTGACGGTGTTCCCACCGTCAGACGGCCCCGGCAGCCGCGCCCTGCAGTAGGCTCTTCGACGTGTGGATCGCTACTTCCCGCCTGGCGAGAGGGCGCGGCCCTCGCTGCGAAATTGCTGGATCATCCGGTTCAGGGCGCCACGCACCTGCTCGGGGTCCAGCCCCTCCCGCAGCATTTTCCTCGTCTTGTAGTTGTCCATCGCGGTTTCCATGACGTTCGCCGGATTGGCGGGAACGAGCGCGGCGGGAAATCCTTGAACGTCGATACGAACTGGAAGACGTCGTCCATCACGCCGTACATGTTCTGGACGTGGTTGAGCTGCCAAGCCCAAAAAGTTCGGCGCCGCCGATCAGGATGCGGATCAGACCGGAGCATCCCGCCTTGGCGCGGGTATCTTCCGCCTTGCACTGAGGGATTGTCCCCATTTCGGACAAGGCTCACCGGCGCGTAACCTTCTCCCGTCCTCAAAGTCAGGGAGAATGGCATGCCTAAGCTCCTCCTCTTGATAGCCGCGACCGCGCTCGTATCGACCGCGGTGACGTTTGCGCCCCGGGCCCAGGCAGTCATGTCGCCGGCGATCCAAGCCGCGGTCGACAAGCCAACTCTTGTGGAACAGAGCCGCATGGCCTGCACACACCGTCGCGTTTGCCGCCAAGGCGCCGGATGCGCATGGCGGAAAGTCTGCAAACGCATGTAGCGGCCCAGGGCTCGCAGGGCGGTTCTAAGGCCTGGCGTCGCGGATGGCCTGGGAGACCCGAGTTGCTTGCGAGATGCTCCCGATCTTGCTTCCCGGCACCCTCGTGCGCCGACGCGTGGAGGCACGCGGCTGCATGCCTTCATGAGGCATGGGACCCGCCGGCGGATGGTGCACGAACTTTGCCGCACGGTGCTGTGCGAGCGCGGCACGAGCCGCCTCTACGTGCGCCGTGCGCGCCCCGAGCTTGCGCAGGCGATCGAGCTCCCTGTTAATCCTTTTGAGAGCGGCGGCGAAGATCTGCTTGCGCCGCGATGGCTGATCGGCAGCTCCTGGAAAGCTCTTGCCGCGCGGCTCGGCTTTTCCGCGCAGCTCCCTCTGCTTCTGCCTTGCCAGTGAGCGCGCCTTGTTGCGCTGCTCGCGCAACCGCACTTTCAGCTCATGCAACTCGCCTTGGGAAAGCTCGTAGATGGCGGGATGATGCGTAACGCGGACCAGCTCGAACTCGTCGTGATTGAGGCGGCTGCGCTCAGCCTTGCAAGGCGACGACATTCTTATCCTCCGGGTTGATCATGTCCTTGGCTGAGGGCGGCTGAATGCGCCGCATCGCGCGTGGTCCTTCGTGGTCATGCCAGGTGATCGGCCACGGTACCAATCGGGGCCGCCGTGGCGCCAGCGAGCTCCGAAATTGGTTTATCCGCCGGCGAGCGCCCGGCCGCCGTGACTGGCGAAGCTCTAGGATCGTCAGGTTTCACGCGCTGGACTATGCGGGTTCCGCCGGATGACCGGCTACGCAAAACAGGAATACCCTCCGATCCTGTAATTTTGTCTGACCGCGAGCTCGGCGACGACGCGGGCGGTCGGGCACAGCGGGAGCGCGCAATGCCGTACATGGTGAAGAAGGTCGGCGGCCTTGTGCTTGTGCTGCTGGGCGGCCTGACGGTCGCGCATGGCGCCGTTGGCCGGCTGGGATGGGAGATTCTGGGCGGCCTTATCGTGATGGCGCTGGGCGCCGGACTGATGGGCGCAAAGATTCTGCGCCGCAACACGGTCGAGCCCGGCAGGAGGCAATGAGCGGGCAGGCGCTTCCGCTCCGACGCCCTCCGGGGAAGACAGACAAGGCGTACTGAAAGGACAGTACAAGCGAGCCATCAGCATGCGCTGGCTGGCGATGGAGCGGTTTCACGCGGATGCAGACGACAGCACAGGTTCCCGTTGACCTCCTGCACTGGTTCTTGACAGTTTTGCCGATCATTGCGCTGCTCGTGTCCCTCGTGCCGCTGCGCTGGCGTGCGCCGGAAGCGGGGCCGGTCGCGATGTTCATCGCCGCCATCGTGGCTCTCCTCGCTTTCAGGATGCCCTGGAGCACCTTGGCCGTGGCGGCGCCAAGGGGGTATGGGACGCCCTCTTCATCCTCTATGTGATCTGGCCGGCGCTGCTCCTCTACCAGGTGACCAAGCAGGCGGGCGCCTACGACGCATTGCGCGTAGGCATTGCCAAGTTCAGCCGCAACGAGCTGTTCATCATTCTCGCGCTGAGCTGGGTCTTTTCGTCATTCCTGCAGGGCATCGCCGGTTTCGGCGCCCCGGTCGTCGTCGTGGTCCCACTGCTCATTACGGTGGGCGTCCGGCCGATCCACGCGGTGGCCATGGGCGTTACGGCGCATGCGTGGGCGAGATTCTTCGGCACGCTCGGCGTGGGCTGGCTGGCGACTCTGCAGGTGGCGAACCTGGAGGACGTAATGCGGGCGGCCTACGGATGCGCGCTCCTGCTGCTGATCCCCACGTACCTCGGCGGCCTGTTCGTCGTGTGGCTCTACGGCAGATGGCTGGCGGTGCGCCACGCCTGGCCGCTGGTGCTGATCCTCGGCACCATCCTCGGCGTCGGACCTGGCGAGCTACCCGGACCTGCAGCTGGTGGCTCTGCTGGAGGCCGACAGCAAGACCCCCCTGCAGCGGCCCCAAATCCAGGAAGGCGACTTACGGCAATCTCATGGTGCTGTCCATCCAGCGCGGCGGCGCAGAGGTGCGCCAGCAGCCAGTTACGGTGCGGGCAGGGGATCACTTCCTGCTGCAGGGAACTTGGAAGGCTCTGGACCAGTATCTGACAGACCCAACGGCGACGATCTCGCAGTTCATCTCCAACCCATCGGCGGCGCTGGTCATGATGCCGATCGGCCTCGCGACGGCGTCGGAGCTTGGCGTTTCCGCGCTGCCGATGATGATGGGCGTCGCCATGGGCGCCAGCGCATCGTTCCTGACGCCGTTTCGCGAATGGCGTCAGCATGATGGTGTACGGGCCGGGCGGATACCGCTTCGGCGATTTCTGGCCGCTCGGCCTCGTCGTCATGGCCTGGGCCCTAATCGTCACACTGGTTGTCGTTCCGCTCTACTGGAGATTCTAGTGGCGACGGACCCATTCGCGGCTGTGGAAAGGCGCGTCCCGGGCGCTGGTCGCGCTGCTCCGGCCCGGCTAATCAATGCTGTCGCATGATGGGCGGGAGTGATGGGGGCAGCAGCATCAGTCTTGGGGGCTCGGCCCGATGATGGCGTCGCGGCGGCCCTCAACGTCACGGCATCGGTGCGCGGCTTTACCTGGCGCGAGCGGCTCGATCCAGCCCATACCGGCATAGCGCTGGCCATGAGCCAGCGCTATCGCCTGCCTGAGCTGCTCGGCCGCGTGCTGGCGGCGCGCGGCATCGGGCTCGACGAGGTGCCGGTGGCGCTCGACCCCACTCTCAAGGCGCTGATGCCGGATCCCAGCAGCCTGCGCGACATGGATGTCGCCGCCGGCCGCATCGCCGATGCCATCGCCCGGCGCGAGAAAGTCGCGATCTTCGGCGACTACGATGTGGACGGCGCCTGCTCGTGTGCGCAGCTCGCCCGCTTCCTTGCGGCGCACGGCCTGAAGCCGCGCATCTACATCCCCGACCGTATGACCGAGGGCTACGGCCCCAACACCACAGCCATCGAGGGGCTGGCGCGCGATGGGCATACGCTGATCGTCACCCTCGACTGCGGCACCACCAGCTTCGAGCCGCTCGCCGCCGCCCGCCCGCTCGGCGTCGACGTGGTGGTGGTCGATCACCATCAGGCCGACGAGCGGCTTCCCGATGTTCTCGCCCTCGTTAATCCCAACCGCCAGGACGACGTCTCCGGCCTCGGCCACCTGTGCGCCGCCGGCCTCACCTTCATGACGCTGGTCGCCACCGCGCGCGAGCTGCGCCGGCGCGGGCAGTCCGCGGGAGGGAGCGGGGCGGCGCCGATCGACTTGCTGGAGCTTATCGACCTGGTGGCGCTGGCGACCGTGTGCGACGTGGTTCCGCTCAAGGGCCTGAACCGCGCCTATGTCACGCGCGGCCTGCAGGTGTTGCGCCAACGCCGCAATATCGGCCTGAGGGCGCTGGCCGATGCGGCCGGGCTTGCTGTTCCGCCGACATCCTATCATCTGGGCTTCGTGCTCGGCCCGCGCATCAACGCCGGCGGCCGGATTGGCGATGCCGGGCTCGGCGCCCGCCTGCTTGCCAACGGCGACGAGGCCGAGGCCGCCCGCATCGCCGTGCTGCTCGACAGGCTCAACCGCGAGCGCAAGGCGATCGAGACGCAGATGCTCGAGGAGGCGATGCTGCGCGCCGACAGCTGCCTGGAGGCTCATCCGGATACACCGATCCTGGTGGTCGCCTCGGAGGGCTTCCACAAGGGCGTGGTTGGCCTGGTGGCGAGCCGGCTGGTGGACCGCTTCCACCTGCCGGCGTGCGTCATCGCCTGGGATGAGGCGGGCCTGGGCACCGGCTCGCTACGCTCCATCGCGGGCGTCGACATCGGCGCCGCCGTGCGGGCAGCGGTGGCGGCAGGACACCTCGCCAAGGGTGGCGGCCATACCATGGCGGCGGGCCTCTCGGTGCCGCGCGACCGGCTGGAGGCGCTTGACGCCTTCCTGCGCGCTCGCCTGGCGGAGACGACGCGCTCTGCCCGTGCCGAGCGCATCCTCAACATCGACGGCGCGCTTTCGCCCGGCCACGTCACCGACGAGCTGATGGGTCTCATCGAGCGCGCCGGTCCATTCGGCCAGGGCAACCCGGAGCCGCGCTTCGTCTTCCCGGCCCAACGGGTGAAGTTCGCCAAGGTGGTGGGCACGGCCCACGTGCGCTGCGTGCTGGAAGGTGGCGACGGCGCGCGCCTCGACGCCGTGGCGTTCCGCGTTGCCGACCAGCCGGTCGGTTCGGCCCTGCTCGCTTCCGCCGGCACAGCCTTGCATGTCGCCGGCCACCTGCGTCGAGATACCTGGAACGGCCGCGACCGGCGCGAGCTGGTGGTGGAGGACGTGGCCGTCCCGGAGGCGTGAGCCGGCGCAGCAGGGCCGGTCGATCGACGGGGTCGCTTATTGACAGCCCCCGGATAAGCCAGCCGGGCATGGCGTTCGATCCGGGCCAGGCCTTTTTGCGCAACGCCCGGCTCGAAGGCGGTGGTGGCGTTTGCGGGTCATCGGCAATCACTTGGTTGATCCAATCGACGTAGCTGGAGACACGGGTGTAGACGCCGTACTTGAGCGGCTGCCCGCAGCCCTCGCCCTTACACGCTGCAGATGTCAGCACCCACTGCCCTTCAACGATGATGCCGTTGCACGTGATGGGAGTGGGACTATCGACCGATGGACACGGCGACCTGCCAGCGATGCCTGGCGACATCGGCCTTCTCGCCCCTGAGGAGGCTGGGCCTTGGTTGCGTTGCGGGTGCCGCGGGGCGGTCGATGGTGATCTTGAGCGGCTCGGAGGCGACGAGCCCGGCGCGGTTGTAGGCGTCGGAAATCGTCATCGTCGGCTCGGGCGCTATTAGCACCGCCTCACGCCGCCGCCACGAGCGGAACGCACTCGCGGATGACGCTGATCTGCGCCGGTTGCGCGCGGCGCGCGAGGCTCTCCAGGCGCGGGCAGGGGCCGAACGGGCTGCGCTGCAGCAGGCGCGGGGCGCGGTCCTCGGTGGCGTCGATCCAGATTATGGGCAGCCGGCGCTGCAGCGCCGCCTGCAGCACCTCCTGCGTACCGCCGCGCCCGCGTGCCGGCGCGCCGTCCCAGACCGTGAGCACGACGTCGGATCGATCGAGCGTCTCCGCACCGACTGCCACGTAGCCGGCTTTGGTGTCCTTGAGCGAGCCCGGCAGCACGATGCGGCGGTCCGCCATCCGCAGCAGCTCGCGAAACACTGCCCTGTACGCCTTGTCCGAGAACGTGGCCTCGTAGTCCTTCGGCTTGAATGGGATCACTGCGGTGAGCCGGCAGTGCGCCGTCAGGCCGGTGCGGGCGGCAATCTCGTCCACGCCCTCGGCCAACGCCGAGACAATCTCGATCTGTCGTGCCGATGGTAGCCTGCTTGCGCGCCGCAGCAGCTCGATGACGCCGGCAATCCGGTGCATGAGCGTATGGTCTGGCAGCTTCAGCCGATCGCGCCGATGCCCGGTAATGCCGATGCGCAGGGCTCCCGGCAGCTTCGAGGCCTGCGGCGCGGCTTTGCTAGCCCGCGGCAACGGCATCGACCTTGAAGACTTCCGGGAAATGCGTCGCCTGCACCTGCATGCGCGCTGCGTCACTGCCGATCCGATAGAGCGCGTCGAGGCTACGCGGATTGGTGAAATCACGCAGGCGTTCCAGGTCTGCGCCGTCAACGTCGCTTTTCAGATGCGCCTTCAGCCAATCGGCCTCCAGAGGTGCGTCGTAGCGCAGGAAGCGAAGCAGAGGCTTCGACAGCCCCTGCCGCTGACCCAGGTAGTCCCCGGACACATCGCCGATTTCTCTGTTTATATGCCACGCGTTGCTGGAGGCAGACATCCACTGCAGCAACGTGAGCGTCAGGGCCTCGCCATCGCCGATCACGCCCGATAGCGCCACGACCGCCTGCTTTGCCGAGATGCCGCTGCCGTCGGAGCGCAAGCGGTAGCTGCCGGTTCCGATGGACACGATGAAGAGATTGTCCTCGCCCAGCTGCCAGTCGAAGCCGTAGCCGTCGATGCCTGCCAGCATGAACATCTGCAGGGCCGGGTTGTTGAACGGCGACACGGCGCCGTCGACAAACAGGCCGGGACGCGCCTTCCCGCCCAGCGTGATGGCAATCTCCTGCGGCCGGAAGAAGTGCGGCGCCGCGGCGCTGGCACGCACCACGTCGACGAGACGGTACTCCCTGTTGGCGACAACGCGCTCGTCGCTGCCGCCGAGCCAGAACTTCGAGCGCGGATAGTTGGTGAGCACCCAGGGGCTGCCGGTATCCACCCGCTTGGTCAGGATGCAGAGCCCCGTCTTGAGCGCAGGGCTGCCGAGCCGCAAGTCGCCGAACCTTTGCCTCAGGCGCTTCTCCAGGTAGCGTGCATCGAAGCGCGGCACCAGGTATTGGCCGATCACGGGAACGCGTCCCAGCGGGTGCCGCCAGACGGCTGGGCGCCTGAAGATGCTGGGACACCACTCGGTGAAGAGCTTTCTCACCTCCGCGACCGTCTCGCCGAGGGCCAGCTGCGTCGCCAGGATGGCGCCGACGGAGGTGCCGCCGATCATGTCGAAATAGTCCGACAGCACGAGATTCGGATCGCCGTGCTGCCGGCGCAACTCGTCCTCCAGCCGCTCCAGGAAGGCGATCGCCAGCATGCCTCGCACACCACCGCCATCGAGCGAGAGAATCCGCTTCCTGCCGGGCCGCATCAGCTTCAGCGAGCCGGGGCCGCGGCTGTCGTAGGTACGGTGGAAGGCGGATTTCTCGATGCCGTAGACCTCCTCGCCGCTGCAGACGAGAACGCCGGTGTCGGCCTTCTGCCGCTCCTTCCACGGTGCCAGGATGTCGAAGCTGCCGGGAAGCTCGATGGCCCGCACTGCTCCCTTGGCGTGGAACAGCGGCCCGATCTCCGACTTCCGGCCGACCGGCTCGTACAGGCGGTCGAACGCCTCGGCCGTCAGGACATAGGTGTCCGGACGGCCGCTCGGCACTCGGCTTTCCGAGGTCATGTTGGTGACGATCCAGTCGCCGACGCCGGCCACGTTTGTCGTCTCATCGCCGCCAGAGTACGTATCCACCCTTTCCGGGGTCTCCGCTTGGCGCGCGGCCACAAAGCTCACCTTGGTCGCCTGGAATGGCAGTACGCCGAGCTGCGTGGCGATGGACTCGAAGTCCGATCTGGTCAGTATCTCGTCCGATGTAAGACGACAGGACTTGCGCAAGAAACCAACGCGTTCAATGCGGTACATGACGGCGCCCCCTTGGCAAAACACGCCGGACGTCTGACGCAATCGCACGCACGCCATCCGTGTGGACCTTGCGTGCCATGCATAAACGCAACACAATAAGACAATGCATTGTCACTATAGCAGACGCCACCGTTGCTGTCGTCTGCGGCGGCTCTGACGGGGGCGGGGCAAGCCGGCGTTAAGGGGTTCCTGGGGTGATGCCCCAGCGCACACGGCCGCTGTTCTGGGGTGTGAAGCGACTGATATCGAGCATAGCCCCGGCCGAGTCGGCGAGCCGGTCAGATCCGCCGAGGACCGGTGCACACCTCCGCTAGGTCTTCCCGAGCACGCGGAAGCTGGTCTTGATCCGGCGCACCGTGCCCGTCTTCGAGCGCAGCACCACTGTCTCCGTCTCGGCGAAGTTGCCCCGGAAGTGCACGCCTTCCAGGAGCGAGCCATCGGTGACCCCGGTGGCGGAGAAGATCACGTCGCCGCAGGCCATCTCCTCCATCGAGAAAACACGCTTGATGTCGGGGATGCCCATCGCGGCGGCGCGCGTGACCTCCTCCGGCTTCTGTGGGTGCAGGCGGCCCTGCATCTGGCCGCCGATGCAGCGCAGCGCCGCGGCCGCCAGCACGCCCTCGGGGGCGCCGCCGATGCCGAAGTAGACGTCGATGCCGGTCTCGTCCGGGTCGGTGGTCCAGATCACGCCGGCGATGTCGCCGTCGGGGATCAACTGCACGCCGGCGCCCGCCTGGCGAACCGCAGCGATCAGCTCGGCGTGGCGCGGGCGGTCAAGGATGCAGGCGGTGATCTCGGCCACCGGCACCCCCTTGGCCTTGGCGAGCTTGGCGACGGTATCACCCGCGGGCGCGTCGAGATCGATGATGCCGTCCGGATAGCCGGGGCCGACGGCGATCTTGTTCATGTACATGTCGGGCGCGTTGAGCAGCCCGCCGCGTTCGGCGATCGCCAGCACGGCGAGAGCGTTCGGCATGCCCTTGGCGCAGATCGTGGTGCCCTCCAGGGGGTCGACGGCGATATCCACATCGGGGCCGTCACCGAGGCCGACCTGCTCGCCGATGTAGAGCATCGGGCTCTCGTCCATCTCGCCCTCGCCGATCACGACGCGTCCGTTGATGTGGACCTTGCCGAGCTCGCGGCGCATGGCGTCGACGGCGGCGCCGTCGGCCGCCTTCTCATTGCCGCGGCCGCGCAGCCTCGCAGCGGCGATGGCGGCGGCCTCGGTGATGCGCGCGACCTCCAGCACAAGCACGCGGTCAAGTCCGCCGTTTTGCTCGACCTTGGCCCCGGTGTTGGCCATGATTGGTGTCCCTTGTTGGAACGAGGTCTTGGAACGAGGGTAGCCCCTTATCCTCAGACCTTTCAGCTTGATTTCCTACGGCTGGTGAAAGGGGCTTGCCCCGCTTCCAACCTTACTCTGGAACTTTGCGGTCGTTGAAAGGGGGGCTCACTCCGTCCGTCCTTCATAGCGGCTCGATGCGAATCATTTGTGGCGTCTCGGAAACGTTGCCGTCGGCCTGGATCGCCTCGAGCGCGGCGCGGACCGCCTGCTCCGTGGTCTCGTGCGTGATCAGGGTGACGGGCATGTGATTGCCGGGCGCCAGCCGGGCGTTGATGCCGATCTGTGCACCACGCGGGCGGCGCTGCACAATGCTCTCCAGCGAGATGCCCTGTTCGCCCAGGCGACCGGCGATGCCCGCCATGGCCCCGGGCCGGTCGTAGACCGCCAGACGCACGTAGTAGGCGCCCTGGTGACGGCCGAGCCTGGCCCTCTCGTAGGGCAGGAGCTTGCCGGCAGGAACCAGGAAAGGGAACGCCGGCGTTCCGCCACGCGCGATATCGAGAATGTCGCTCATCACGGCGGAGGCAGTAGGGCCGGCGCCCGCACCGGGGCCGACCAGCAACAGGTTGCCGACGCTGTCGCCATCGATGGCGACGCAGTTGGTAACGCCCGACACTTCGGCGATGGCGGAATGCTTGGGAACCATCGCCGGGTGCACGCGCTGCTCGATGCCGCTCTCGGTCTTGAGGGCGACGCCCAACAGCTTGATGCGGTACCCGAGGTCGGCGGCCGCCTCGATATCCGACTGGGTGATCGCCTCGATGCCCTCGACGTCGATTTCGTCGAAGGCGACGCGGGTGCCGAAGGCGAGGCTGGTGAGCAGGGCGAGCTTGTGGGCCGTATCGAAGCCGCCGATATCGAAGGTCGGGTCAGCCTCTGCGAAGCCCTTGGCCTGCGCCTCGGCCAGCACGTCGGCAAACGGGCGATGCTCATCCTGCATTTTCGTCAGGATGTAATTGCAGGTGCCGTTGAGGATGCCGTAGACGCGGCGTACCTCGTTGCCGGCCAGCGCCTCGCGCAGCGTCTTGATTACGGGGATGCCGCCGGCGACTGCGGCCTCGAAATTCAGGGCGAGCCCACGCTTCTCGGCGAGCTGCCCCAGCGCCGCGCCGTGCCGGGCGAGCAGCGCCTTGTTGGCGGTGACGACCGGCTTGCCGGCGTTGAGCGCGGCTTCGACTGCGGCCTTGGCTGGACCGTTGTCCCCCCCTATCAGCTCGACGAAAACATCGATCGAAGGCGCGCTTGCCAGTGCCACCGGGTCGTCGAACCAGGGGACGTCGCCGAGCGCAAGGCCGCGGTCCTTGTCGCGGCTGCGGGCGCTGACGCCGGCCACGACAATCGGGCGCCCCACGGTCTCCTGGAGGCGGCGCGCATGCGCTGCAATCAGGCGCAGCAAACCGCCACCAACGGTGCCGAGGCCGGCAATCCCTATTTTCAACGGTTGGGTCATGCGACGCGGCTAGCGTTCCCTCTTGAATGCCTACCTTGTCATACCGGGGCTTGCGGTACCAGCGAACCGTAGGGCGGATCAGCGAAGCGCAACCCGCCGTCCGTGCCATGGCGGATTACGGGCTCCGCCCTACGGCGACGGTTCTCTCAGCGCGACGCCGATTGCGTGATCGGGATCACGTTATGCCTGCTTTCGGGGGAGCGGGCGAGGAACTTCTTGATGCCGCGCGCGGCCTGACGGATGCGGTGCTCGTTCTCGACCAGGGCAATGCGCACGAAGCCCTCGCCGTACTCACCGAAGCCAAGCCCGGGGGAGACCGCCACATCGGCCTCGTCGATCAGCATCTTGGCGAACTCGACCGAGCCTGCGTCGCGGTAAGCCTCAGGGATCGGCGCCCAGGCGAACATCGATGCCTGCGGCACCGGGATCGGCCAGCCGGCGCGGCTGAAGCTGTCGACCAGGCAATCGCGGCGCGCCTTGTAGATCCGGCGGACCTCCTCGACGCAGTCCTGCGGCCCGTTGAGGGCGGCAGCGGCCGCCACCTGCACCGGGGTGAAGGCACCGTAATCGAGGTAGGATTTGACGCGCGCCAGCGCGGCGATCAGCCGCTCATTGCCGACGGCGAAACCCATGCGCCAGCCGGGCATCGAGTAGGTCTTGGAGAGCGAGGTGAACTCGACCGCGATGTCCATCGCCCCCGGCACCTGCAGTACCGACGGCGGCGGGTTGTTGTCGAAATAGATCTCCGAATAGGCGACGTCCGACAGGATGATGAGGTCGAGCCGCTTCGCCAGCTGCACGGCATCAATGTAGAAGGCGAGATCGGCGATCTGCGCCGTGGGGTTCGACGGGTAGCTCAGCACCACCGCAATCGGGCGCGGGATGGAGTGCTTCACCGCCCGCTCTACCCCGCGCAGGAATTCCGCCAGCGGGTCGGCGCTGATGCCGCCGGTGGTCGGGATGTGGCGGATCGTGGCCCCCGAGATGATGAACCCGAACTCGTGGATCGGATAGGTGGGGCTCGGCACCAGGATCACGTCGCCGGGCGCTGCGATCGCCTGCGCCATGTTGGCGAAGCCCTCCTTGGAGCCCAGCGTGGCTACCACCTGGGTTTCGGGATCGAGCTTCACGCCGAACCGGCGCGCGTAGTAGGCCGCTTGGGCCTTGCGCAGGCCAGGGATGCCCTTGGAGGCCGAATAGCGGTTGGTGCGCGGCTTGGCGACCGTCTCGCACAGCTTGTCGACGATGTGCTGAGGTGTCGGCATATCGGGGTTGCCCATGCCGAGGTCGATGATATCGGCGCCGCGGGCGCGGGCGGCGGCCTTGAGGCGATTGACCTCGGCGAACACGTAGGGCGGAAGACGCTTGACGCGATGGAACTCTTCGATCACGGCACTTTTTACCGAAAAAGGACGGGGGTTGAGAGGGCGGCGGTGGTAGCGGAGTGGGTCGGCCAGGCGAGGTGCCTGGCTATCTAGCCTTGTCGCCCTCTTTGGCCGTGTTGAGGCTGGCGGCGCTGACGCCGGCCGTGTTGTCCATCCGCACCGCTTCGATCTCCTTGGCGGCCTCGGCCTGGTGGGTCTGCCCCTTCTCAAGCATTCCGTTCATGGTTTTTGCCTGCTCCTCCTTGCTCAGGAGCTTGGTGGGCAATCTGGTAATATCGGGCAAATTGGCCAGAGACAAGGTGTCCGAGCAGCCGAGCAGCGCCATGCCGACGGCAGCCGACGCGACCACGGCGAGCCCGAGCTTGCAACGACTTGCCATTTGCCCCTCCGAAATCCGTGTCGCGACGTGTAGCATCAACCGGCCTGGGTGTCTTTACGCCGCCTGTAGAGGTCCGGTAACAGATTCGGGTCAATGTAGGCATCCAGGCTGGCGCTTTTGCGGTGCAGCGTAGCTTCGGGATCGCAGTTTTCTTGGTGCTGTGGGACGCCGGCACCAAGTATTCATCTGTAGGGGCGGCTTCGAGTCGGCCGAAGCCCTCCATGGCCAAGCTCGGCCGAGAATGCTGGCTTGCCGGCCGCGGGATCACCATGCACAAGCCCGTCAAAGACCCCATCTCCTCCCTCCCCGCCCCGGTCGATAACGGGACCGATCTGGGCGCCTACCGGATTGCCGATCCGGAGGCTTTCGGCCGCAATTTTCTCCGCATGATGGAGGAGGGCACACGGGCCATGCAGGGCCTCCTGGAGCGCGCCAAGGAGGCCAGCAGCCCGACCCCCAGCGAGTGGATCGAGACGGCCAAGCTCCTCTCCCAGATTGCGCAGCCCTGGATGGCCGATCCGGCCAGGCTGGTGGAGGCCCAGGCAGCGCTTTTCACCAGCTACATGCAACTCATCGCCAATACTGCACAGCGCGCCATCGGCGGCACTGCGGCTCCGGTGGCGGAGCCCGAGCCGGGCGACAGCCGCTTCAAGGACTCCGAGTGGAGCGCCAATCCCTATTTCGACTTCTGGAAGCAGGCCTACCTCATCACGGCGCGCTGGCTGCAGGATATGCTCGACAAGACCGAGGGCCTCGACGAGCGCACGCGCCAGCAGGCCAACTTCTACTTGCGACAGATCGTCAGTGCCTTCTCGCCCTCCAACTTCCCGTTCACCAACCCCGTGGTGCTGCGCGAGACGGCGGCGACCAGCGCCGAGAACCTGGCCAATGGCATGACGAACCTGGTGCGGGATATTGCCCGGTCCGGCTCGATGTTCAACATCAGCCAGACCGACGTGACCGCCTTCGAGGTGGGCCGCAACGTCGCCACCGCCCCCGGCAAGGTGATCTTTCAGAACGAGCTGATGCAGCTCATCCAGTACGCGCCGACCACTGACAAAGTGCACGCACGGCCGTTGCTGATCGTGCCACCCTGGATCAACAAGTTCTACATCCTCGATCTCGGCCCGGAGAAATCGTTCATCCGCTTTGCCGTGTCGAAGGGCTTCACGGTGTTCGTGGTGAGCTGGGTCAACCCCGACGAGCGCCACGCCGGCAAGACGTTCACGGACTACATGCGGGAGGGCATCCTCGCCGCCACTGATGCGGTCAAGCGCGAGACCGAGGCCGACAAAGTCAACGTGATCGGCTACTGCGTCGGCGGCACCCTGCTCGGCACCACGCTCGCCTATCTCGCCGCACGCGGCGAGGAGCCGTTCTCGTCCGCCACTTTCTTCGCGGCACAGGTCGATTTCACCAACGCCGGCGATCTCATGCTCTTCATCGACGATGCCAAGCTGGCGGCGCTGGAGGAGATGATGGCCGAGCGCGGCTATCTAGAGGCGGGGCGCATGGCGGCGGTGTTCAACATGCTGCGACCGAAGGATCTGATCTGGCCCTACGTCGTCAACAACTACCTGCTGGGCAGGAAGCCGTTCCCGTTCGATCTCCTGTTCTGGAACCAGGACTCCACGCGCCTGCCCGCCGCTAACCACAAGTTCTATCTGCGCAACTTCTACCAGGAGAACAGGCTCGCCCGCGGCCAGCTGACGATCGACAACGTCAAGCTCGAACTGGGCGCGGTGAAGGTGCCGATCTACGAGCTGTGCGCCAAGGAGGACCACATCGCCCCGGCCAAGTCGGTGTTCATCGGCTCGCGCCTGTTTGGCGGTCCCGTCACCTACGTGCTCGCCGGATCCGGGCATATCGCCGGCGTCATCAACTCGCCGGCCAAGCGGAAGTACCAGTACTGGACCAACCCGAAGCGGGCCGCCACGCTGGAGGCGTGGATGGATGGCGCCGAAGAGCATCCGGGCTCGTGGTGGCCGCACTATACGCAGTGGCTGGCGAAGTACTCCGGCAAGCTGGTGCCGGCCCGCGTGCCCGGCGCCAGGCTCGGGGTGATCGAGGACGCGCCGGGCAGCTACGTGAAAGCGAAGGCGTGAACGTGCCGTCCGCCAGCCCGGGGGCGGGGATGACGTCACCATTATGTTTTATGATCGAAGTCTGATTACAGACAGTCATTACGCAGTATCATGCGACTGAATGCAGTCGGTTAGAGCAGAAAATACAAGCTGTGATTGTGGATAACGGCAGACAACGTCCCGTTGCCGCCGCATTTGAGCCGTGACTTTGGGACTCTTGCGGTCTGGCCTCTGACGAATGCTCGACCGCAGGCGCAGCACCCTGCCTTGCAGGCCTGCCTCAAGAGTCCGCCTCACATGTCTACGTCCCATGCCTGTTTCACATGTGTGCTTCACATGTTGCGTCGGAGGGAGGATCGTCATGCGGCTCATCGTCATGCGGCTTCTGCGGGCGACGATGCTGGCGGTGACGGCAATGCAGCAGCGCGCCAAGCGCGGCCGGGTTGCGGGCGCTGGCTGCGCCGGCTTGCTGCGGCTCGGCGTGCTCGGAGCACTGCTTGCTGTGTGCGCTGACGGAACGGCCATAGCGCAGGAACGCACAGCCCCGCTGGCGAAGGCGGCGACGGCGCAGCCGCAGCGGAAGTCAGGCGCTGGTCATCCGCAGCAGAGTCAGCCCGCCAAGCGCAAGCGGGAGACGCTGATCGTGGCCGCGAGCCGGCCTGGCGCCTCCTATCTGAGCATGGCACAGGACGTGGCCGCAGCGATGGCGCCCGATGCCGGCGTGCGGCTGCTGCCTGTGGTGGCCGATGGCGGCCTCGCCAACGTGCGGGACGCCCTGCTGCTGCGCGGCATCGATCTGGCGATCGTGCCCAGCAATGCCCTGGCGCGCGCCAAGGCCAGCAACGCCCTTGGCAGCAACGTGCAGCGCAGAATCGGCTATCTCACGGCACTCTACAGCGAGGAGGTGCACGTCGTTGTCGGGCGGGACATCGCCGGCATCGCCGATCTGCGCGGCAGAAAGGTCGCACTCGTCGCCAACGACGGCACGGCCGAGCTCACGGCCAGCGACATCCTCGAGCATCTCGACATCCGCGCAGAGCAGCTGCCGATGCCGCCGGCGCGCGCGCTCGAGGAGGTCCGCTCCGGCGCCGTTGCGGCGGCGCTGCTGGTCGGCGGCAAGCCGCTGGCGCAGGTGGCCATGCTGCCGAAGGATGGGACCCTGCGGCTCATGAGCCTGCCGTCCGCAGCGCTGGCGGGCGACGGCTACCTACCGGCAGTGCTGCTGGCGGAGGACTATCCGGCGCTGATCCCGCCGGGGGGAATGGTCGAGACGGTTGCGGTCAAGGCCGTGCTCGTGACCAACAGGAGCAGGGAGGAGACGGTGCGCCGCGTCGCGCGGCATACACCCGCCGTGCTCGATGCCATCGCCCGGCTGGCGCTGTCGCAGCGGAACCGGAAATGGCGCGATGTGAACGTCGGTGCAGTGCTGCCGGGTTGGACGCGCACCGCCGCAGCCGAGTCATGGCTCAGCCGCGCGATCGAGCAGCGCAAGGAGATGCTGGAGGGCAGCGCCGACAAGTGGGAGCGGAGGCGCCCGCGGAAGCGCGCCAGGCCGGCAGCGGTTGCCTCCACCTCCTCTTCCGTCGTCACCGTACGCCGCAACAAGAAGCTGCTCGATGAGTACGAGCTGTGGGCGCGGGAGTCGGATCGGCAATCGGCCGGGCCGCCGACTCAGCAATCGGCCGGGCCGCCGGCTCAGCAGTCGGCAATGAGCGAGTTGAGAGCGGAATAGCGCCTGACCTGTGGATCGTAGCTGCGTTGTTAGCCTGGGGTCACCATGAGCCATCCCGATGACGTTGCAAGGTTGCGCGAGATCAAGCGTCTCCTCGACCGCATTCAACGGCTCCCGCAGATCGCCGGGATCCCCGAGGGCGGACCGGCGGTGCGAGGCTCTCATCGGCGGGCGGCCACCGCATACGAGCTCTGCTCGAGCGAGGCGCCGCCTGGGCCGGCCGGTCGCGCCGTCGTAAAGGGGCTCCAGGCCCGCCTGGGCAACGGCGTCCACGACGCCTTCATGAGTCATGCCCGTCCGGCGAACGGGTCGTCGGGTCTGTCACCCAATGGATCGGCCAGTGGATTCGCCAACGGATCTCCCGATGGATACCACGGCGATGGGGCCTGCGAGCTCGGTCCGCCGCATCCCGACGTGGCGCTCAAGGATGCCGACGATTTGGCGCCGGAGCCGCTGCGGACGCGGCTCGGCCCGCCGCCGCTGATCACATCCGTGCCTCCGGTGCCGCCTCCGCTGCCCCCTCTGGAGGTGCCGCGGCGGGATGCAGACCGCACCGAGCAATTCGAGGATCGCGGTGAGGAGGCTTTGGATGATGACTTCGAGGATCGCTTGCCAAGCCATCTGGACGGCCCCTTCGACGAGCCCCCGGACGACCGCTACGACAGCGGCCCCCTGCGGATTCAGCGAGAGACGTCACACGCGCTGGTGCCAGTGCAGCCGAGCGTCAGCGTCGGCATCAGCCCGTGGGTGTTCATTACCGCGACAGCGATCAACACGATGGTTGCCGCCGTGCTGGCGATTGTTATCACCCTCGGTGTGACGCACCGCGAGCCGGCCCCGGCCGAGCCCGAGAAGACAGCAGCCATTATCGCCAGGCCGGCGGCGGAGGCGCAGCCGACGCCGGAGCCTCGGCCGGTGGAATTACTCCCGGTCGGCTCGGCGAGCGAGCCATTGCGGCTGGAGGCCCTGAAGCCGGCACGTCTGCCGCTGCAGGTGCGTCCGGAGGAGGCCGCGCAGGAGAGCTACATCCTGCTCCTGTCGGGGCTGCCGGCCAATGCCATGCTGTCCGGTGCCTCCCGCATGGGTACGGATTCATGGCTGCTGTCGCCCGGCGCGCTGGAGCGGCTGGAGCTGATCGTGCCGGAATGGTCGGCATCTGTGATGGAGGTCGGCGTCGAGCTCAGGCGCACCAACGGCGCCGTGGTGGCGCAGAGCAAGCTGTGGCTGGCGGTGCCGCCTCCCCCGGCACCGGAGAGCGCCAAGCTTAGCGACGCCGCCATCGCGGACCTGGTGCGCAGCGGCGACCGCCTGCTCGGCCGCGGCGATGTGGCGGCGGCACGCGCCATCTATGAGCGCGCGGCCGCCGCTGGCAGCGCCCAGGCGGCGCTTGCCATGGGCTCGACGTATGACCCGCGCCGGCTGTGGTCGCTCGGCGTGTTCGGCATGGTCGGCAACAAGGAGCGCGCTAAGCATTGGTACCAGCGGGCGCAGGAGCTCGGCCACCCGGAGGCACGGGCGCGGATCGCGGCGCTGAGGGAGAGGTAGCGAAGACGGCAGCGTCTGAAGGGTGCAATAAGTAAACAGCCTGGGCAAGATATGCACGCCCCTACGGCGTGTAGAAGTCGAATTTCTCAGACCATGTCGCCGGAAGTGCTCGGCCGCCTGACTAAATCTTCCTTTGCGCCATCCCGGTCCCATTCGCTGTCGTAGCCGGCGAACGGGACCGGCCCGGGACCCATGCACGTGCCAGCTCGCGCGTGGTCGCGGATGCATGGGTCGCAGGAGGATCGGTGGGGCGCGAGTCGGCCGAACGCGGAGCTTGCCTTGACGTGCATGGGCCCCGGCCCATTGAGGTTCTGGGACCCGCAAGTGCCCTGCGGGCACTCGCGGCGCCGGGGTCGGTGCGGCGGAACGCGAGGCGGCCAAGCTCGGCTTGCGCAATGGGACACGCCATTCTCAACGTTGCTATATATCGTGACGCAATTGCATGGAGCGATGCTGGGCTCACGTCTGTTTGTCCCTGAGCAGACACCTCCAGACGGCTATGAAGAGGGCAAAATACCGCTACTACGCGAAGCGGCTTTGCGGATGTATCCGACTGTTCCTTGGCAAGCGCCATGCACTCAACTAGCGTCCGACTGGGATTCTTTTTTCGGAGGAGGCAATGCGGTCCATGAAATTCGGCTTGGTGGCGGCGGCAATGGTCTGCGCACTTTCGGCGACGGCTCAGGCCGCCGATTGCAGGAGGGTTACAGCCCTCGGCGAGACCTTCACCCACGATACCGCCGTGCTCTTCTCGACCAACGCTCTTAAAAATACGCTCGCTGGGCAAGGCCGCGTGGGGAAGGGGCCAGTGCGCACGACCTGCAAAAAAGGCTCGGTGATGACGACGTGTTACTCTTCGCAGATGGCCTGCAAAGGCGCAAAACCCAAGACCTGCCTAGGCCCTTGGCTGTGCCTTTGACCCCGCCGCTGGGCGCCAACTCGTTCTGAAGTTGGCCTCACAGCGATCGGCGATGCGGGATGAAGTCGACTGGACGCTGCTCATGTGAGCTCCTGGCCCGATGCTGAGTTCGGGCTGACGGTCGGTCTGGAACCTTTCGCGTCGATGTTCGCCGCGCGTTCCGCGATCGACAGCTCGTGAGGGCTAATCGTCAATCCAGGAAATCTGGAAGTGAGGATCGTGATTGATCACACCTTCACCGATCCTGCATGCGATTGTTGTGTTGGATTTTTCACGTTCAAGATCGAAGGGGAAAAGCCCAAGGTCGAGACAGCGGCGCCGGCGGGTAAGTCGCCTAATCCGGAGACGACTGCTTTTGGCACGACCTTTCCGGTCACGAGCGGACGCAGCCGGTGCCTTCGATCGGGGCTGCGACCTTGTATCGGGATTGCCTCCGAAGTTGACGATTTGAGCAGCCGAGTTGCGCCTCGCGGGCGAGAGGCACGCCGCCCGACGGCTGCAATTGCTGTTACCTACTTCAACGCCAGGACGATGGTACCCGACACCGGGTCGGTTACGCCAAGCCCACGGCCGAGGTCTTCCAGCGTGTCGCGGAAGCTATCAAGGGTGGCGATCATGCTCTGCCGGGCTGCCGCCAGCGCATCCAGTCCGTCCACTCCGCGATGATGCAGTAGGTGCGTTCACCGGTGTTGATGATGTTGGCGCGCTGAAGACCCGGCCAAGTGGGCTGGAGCTTCCTGTGGGCATCACGGAACGCTTCCTCGCGTCCGGCCTGTCACCGAAAGCGTACCACGTTGAAAGCAGTCATTTCTTCCTCCTTTGTTTGAGCGGCTATGTCGCCTGCATGATTGCTCGCTAGAACGGCATGGAAGCCTTAGGGTTGAGCCTCAAGGATGAGGTTGAAGGGTGTCTCTGTTGCCCTGCGGAAGCGGCTGAATCCTGCCTGCCGCGCGATGTCCCGCAGCCGGGCTTCTCCTGCTTGCGCCCCGAGCGCCACTCCAATCTCCTGTGCCAGAGAAGCGGGCGTGCACACCACGGTCGAGGCCGCGTAGTAGATCCGGCCCACGGGGTTCAAATTGTCCTCCAGCCGGTCGTTGGCGAACGGCTCTACGAGCATGCAGCTGCCATCATCCTTGATGGTCTCACCCACGTGCCTGAGTGCGCCCACGGGATCGCCCATGTCATGCAGGCAATCAAAGAAGCACACCAGGTCGTAGCCCTGGGCAGGAAATGTCTTGGCGGTGTGAACCTCGAATTTGACGCGCTCGCCAAGTCCGGCTGCCTCCGCTGAACGACGAGCCGCGTCGATCGAGCCTTCGTGGTAGTCGAAGCCGCAGAAGCTTGATTTCGGGAAAGCGTGCGCCATGAGCATTGTCGAGATGCCATGGCCACAACCCACATCGGCGACCAGTGCACCCCGGTTGAGTTTGTCCACCACACCTTCGAGCGCCGGCAGCCACTCCTGTACGAGGTGGTGCTTGTAGCTGGCGCGGAAAAAGCGCGCGGTGCCGCAGAAGAGGCAGGTACTACGCTCGCTCCACCCCACGCCCTTGCCGGTGCGGAACGCCTCCTCGATCTTCGGCTCGTCTAGAATGGTGGCAGCGACAAGGTCCCCCACTGCACCCATGAACACCGGACTGTCCTCGTCGGCAAAGACCATTGCCTGCTCCGCCGACATCGAGAATTTGCCGGCGGCTGTGTCATAGTTCACGTATCCCGAGGCAGCCTGAGCCGCCAGCCACTCGCGAACGTAGCGCTCGGCCGTACCGGTGGCGTTCGCGAGGTCTTTGGACGTCATGGGGCCGCCGTTCGCCAGGGCCTTGTACAAGCCGAGCTTGTCGCCAATCAGCATGAGAGACGTGTTGATCGCGGCTCCAACGTCAACCAACATCTTGCCCATGAAGGCATTGAGCTTGTCAGCATCGACGCTCATCGGGACCTCCTTGCGTAGCTGCCGGGCGTTAAACCTGCGGCCCCACATGGTGGCGCTTTCGCCATCGCTTCGGAAATGCCGTTTAAGTATTGGGTTGATGCCTCCCCGACATCGGGAGCCGCGCACCGTGGAGATGACAGAGATCAGGTACTTTCGGGCGGTATGCGAGACGCTCAATTTTCATCGTGCGGCGGGGCGCTGCCATGTAACCCAGCCCGCCCTCTCGCGCGCCATCCAGAAGCTCGAGGCGGAACTTGGGGGCAGCTGTTCTGCCGTGAAAAGGGTCGTGCGGACCTGACCGAGTTCGGGCGGCTTATGCGGCCTCATCTGAGGGAAGTGCTATTGCGCAAGGATCACGTCCGGACGATCGCACGCGGCTTCAAGAGCGAGCGCGAGGATTGGATCATGACGATGAACAACGACCAGGTTACGAGGGCGAGCGCCTTGCGCGCTGGAAGCGCCAAGCGCATCTCCATGCGCCGGTGACACACAGCCGCCACCAGCCCGCGGGGCAGCGCAACAGCCCAGCTTCTACTTACACCTCGATCATCTGCGTCTCGCCGGGTTTCATGGCGGTCACGCGCACCGCCGGTGCGATCCGAGCCATCGCGCGCCGAAACTCCTCGCCGGCCTCGATGCCGCGTACCCGGTCGTTGTGCGCATAGTGCACCGGAATTGCCTGCGACACGCCGAGCCACTTGCAGGCGGTCGCGGCATCCTCCGGCCCCATGGTGAACGGCCCGCCGCCGACGCACACGACCGCGACATTCGGCCGGTAGCGCTCGCCGAGCATTTTCATGTCGCCGAAGAGATCCGTGTCGCCGCTGAGGTAGACGCGCACACCGCCGATGTCGAGCATGAAGCCCACCGCCGGATAGCTCAACAGGGTCGAGTGGATGGCCGGCACCAGGTGGGCCGTCATTGCGCCGTGCCGCGAAACGCCGCCGAAGTTCATGGCGGCGCCGCCGTTCGAGACGATCTTGGCCGGGTCGAGACCCGCTTTCTTGAAGTCCGGGATGAGCCCTTTGCGCATCATGTCGCTCTGGCCCGTAGTCATGACCGGGATGCCGGCGCCAGCCAGCGCACTCAGCACTTCGAAATAGTCGCCGATGTGATCGCCGTGGTCGTGGGTAAGGAGCACGAACACCGCATCCGGATGTTTGCCGGTGACGTAGCTCACGAAGCCTTCCTTGGTGGCGTATTCGGGTGGCTTCGGGATGGAAAAACGGCTCCACCCGGCGTTGTGCCAAATCCAAGCGTCGCCGTAAGCGATCTGCTTGTAGTCGGGTGTGGCGAACTCCACCACGCCGCCGCCCAGCCAGCGCACCGAAACCCGGCGGGCACCGGAAGCGCCCTGACCCACCGCGCCGTAAGCACCCAGTGCCAGCGTGCCGCCGAGCGCCAGCGTGCCGCGCACAACCGCGCGCCGGCTCAAGTCCATGCTGATTGGATGTTTCATCTTGGTCTCCCCCTCTTGAGCGCCTCGCGCCCTACGTCTTCCTCTGCACTCATCAGCCGGATATTTGCCGGGCAATATCATTACCATAACCATAGGACGGAGCGTCCTGAAGTGGAGCACATTACACACTCACGAAATTGCCCGACCGCACTTTTTGCAGATCGGGTTCGACGGTAGCAGAAGAACGGGCAGAAATCGAGACGTAAGCGGATCGCAGGCTCGGACCGGGCGGTCAGAGCGGCGCGGATGGCGATGAGAGCTCCGGCCGTTGCGGCGGCCGGTTTCGACAATGGAGCGGAGGTCGGCGTAGACCTTGGCGCCTCAGAGGGATCGAAAGCCGTTCGTCACCCTTCGGAAGATCATTCGACGGCCCGAGCGCCCGCTCTTGCATTGTTGGTCGCGATTACGGTCCGTGGCGCCTTCAATCAGCTCGATGCCCACTCACCCCTCAATCGCTCACCTCCGGCCCGCCGCATGAAAACTTGACATGTTTGCGCCAACTCTTTGGACCCAAGCTGGCCTAGCGCCACGCGAAATCCAGGCAGGCACCATGTTGCACGCTACGCGGCGGCGAGGTGGCGACGACCGTCGCCGTCCGCATCGCGTTGCCGACGCCGCTCTGGGTCGCGGAGCGGCCGACCGCCACCCCGGCGTTCGCACGCTAGCGTGGCTCGGCGGCACTACTGGCGCGAGGCTCCCCTCCTCGGCCTTACGGGTCTCTGAGGTCGTAGGCGACGACGATCCAACCGTGTCTCACCGTGATCTCGGGGGGGCCGTAGGCACGTGGCTCGCAATTGCGTACATGGCCTAGCTACGTCGAATACTCGCCCAGCCTCGAAGGGCATTGCGCCGATCCACCGCGACGATGCTCGCAGCGTGCGGTCTCGGTGCAACGCGGCTCGCGCCTTGTTGCACCCTACGCGCTGCCGACTGCCGCCCGCCACTCACCCGAGCGCGCGCGCCAGGTCGGCGATGATATCGGCGGCGTCCTCCAGGCCGATCGACACGCGCACCACATCATCCCCCGCGCCGGCGGCGGTGCGCTGCTCGTCGGTGAGCTGGCGGTGGGTGGTAGAGGCCGGGTGGATGATCAGGCTGCGCACATCGCCGATGTTGGCGAGGTGGGAGAACAGCTCGACGCTTGAGACCAGCCGCACGCCGGCGTCGTAGCCGCCCTTGAGGCCGAAGGTGAACACCGAGCCCGCCCCCTTGGGACAGATCCGCTTGGCCACGGCGTGACAGGGGTTGGCCGGCAGCCCGGCGTAGTTGACCCACGCCACGTCCGGATGCTCGGCGAGGAAGCTGGCGACGGCTTGCGCATTCTCGCAGTGCTTGGCCATGCGCAGCGGCAGTGTCTCGATGCCGGTCAGGATCAGGAACGCATTGAACGGCGAGATCGCCGGCCCCAGGTCGCGCAGCCCCAGCACGCGGGTGGCGATGGCGAAGGCAAAGTTGCCGAAGGTCTCGGCCAGCCGCATGCCGTTGTAGCTGGGGTTCGGGTCCTGCAGCGCCGGATACCTCTTCTTGGCGCCCAGCCAGTCGAAGGTGCCGCAGTCGACGATGGCACCGCCGATGGAATTGCCATGCCCGCCCATGAACTTGGTGAGCGAGTGGACGATGATGTCGGCACCGTGCTGCCTGGGCTGGCACAGATAGGGCGTCGCCAGCGTATTGTCGACGATCAGCGGCACGCCGGCCTGCCTGGCGATCGCCGAGATGGCCGGCAAATCGACGACGATGCCGCCGGGGTTGGCAATCGACTCGCAGAAGAGCGCCTTGGTCTTGTCGGTAATCGCCGCGGCGAAGGTCTCGGGCCTGGTGGCATCGGCCCACCGCACGTGCCAGTCGAACGTCTTGAAGGCGTGGTTGAACTGGTTGACGGAGCCGCCGTAGAGCTGGCGCCCGGCCACGAACTCATCGCCCGGCTGCATCAGCGATTGAAACACCAGCACCTGCGCCGCATGGCCAGAGGCCACGGCCAGGGCCGCCGTGCCGCCTTCCAGCGCCGCCACGCGCTGCTCCAGCACCGCCTGGGTGGGGTTGCCGATCCGGGTGTAGATATTGCCGAATACCTCCAGATTGAACAGCGCCGCGGCGTGATCCACGTCGTTGAAGACATACGATGTGGTCTGGTAGATCGGCGTCGCGCGGGCGCCGGTCGAGGCGTCTGGCGCAGCGCCGGCATGGATGGCAAGGGTGGCGAAACCGGGCTCCTTGGGCGCACTGTCTGTCGGCATGTATGGCCTCCTCTTGAGGGAATTGCGAATGGGGCGGCGAGCGATGCATTCGCTCCTCGCAATTCGCTACTCGCTTCTTTTCCCGGCGATCACCCGGTCCTGCACGCCGCGCCCGGAAAGCAGCGGGCGGCGCGCGGAAAGCACGCCGGCATTGACGCCGGCCCAGCCGATCTCGCCCGAGAGCCGGCCGTACTCGATCTTGGTGCAGCGGTTCATCACCACCTTGAGGCCAGCCGCCTCTGCCTCGGCCGCCGCCGCCTCGTTGCGTACGCCAAGCTGCATCCATACGACCTTGATGCCGAGCTTGTCCTTGAGCGCAATGGCGTCGCGCACCACCTCGGCCGCGGCCTGAGGATTGCGGAAAATGTCTACGATGTCGACCTGGCCCGGCACCTCGGCCAGGGAGGCATAGGCGCGCTGGCCCTGAATCGCGGTTCCGGCGAGGCTGGGGTTGACGGGAATGATCCGATAGCCCTTGCCGATGAGGTACTTCATGGCGAAGGAGCTCGGCCGGTTGGCGACGGCGCTGGCGCCGATGATGGCGATGGAGCGGGCGCCGGCCAGGATGCCGGCAATGTACTCGTCGGTGTAGCGGTCGTGGTTCAAATGCGTTTCCTGGGCGTTACCTGGGGAGTCCTGGAGCCCCGGAGAGCCTTCCGGAGCTTGCCGGCGGCCACCACTATGCTGGCGCAAGCGTCGCCAGGGCAAGGGGCGGCGCTACCGGCCACCGCGTAGGGGAGGTGGCTTGCGCTGGCGGGCTTGTCCGGTAAAGAGGAGCATCCATGAGGGTAGAGGGGGTATAATGGCTCGTCTTCGCATCGCAGGCGTGCTGATCCTGGCCGGTTGCGCCGCCGCCTGCGGCGAGGACCAGACGGCGGCGCGCGACTGCCAGAGCCCGCCCAGCGCGCAGCGCCAGGTCGAGGCGTGCACGCAGGTGATCGCCGACCGGCCGACATCCGCGCAGGCCTACAACAACCGCTGCCAGGCCTACAACCAGCTGGAGCAGCCCGGGAAGGCTCTCGCTGACTGTAACGACGCGATCCGGCTGGAGCCGCGCAATGCGTCCGCCTACAATAACCGCGGCTGGGCGCGTGAGATCAGCAAGGAGTATGACCTGGCGCTGAAGGATTACGACAAGGCGATCGAGATCGACCCGAAATTCGCCATCGCCTTTGCCAATCGCGGCGACGTCTACGCCAAAAAGGGCGACCGAGCCCGCGCCATCCTGGAATACAGGCAGGCGCTGGAGCTGGAGCCCGGCAATGGCGTGGCCTTGAGCGGCCTGCAGCGGCTGGGCGCGAGGCCGTAGCCGCGCGATCCGGCTCCATGGTCGATCTCGACTCCCGAGCCATCGCGGCATCAGGAATTCCGCATCTGCGCCAGCGCCTCCGGGGTGTCCACGTCGATGAAGATGCCATCAGTCGCCAGCTCCACCTCCCGTACATCCTCCCGGTGCGCCGCCATCAGCCGCTTGGCACCGGCATCGCCGTCGAGCCGCAGGAGCTCGGGGAAATAGCGCCGTGGCCAGAGCACCGGGTTGCCTTGCCGGCCTTCATGCACGGGCACGATGATACTATCCGGCGAGGCTGCAAATGCATCCGCGAGCGTGTTGAGGTACGTGGCCGCGAGCCGCGGCATATCGCCGAGCAGGATCATGGCACCGTCGCAATCGGTGGGCACCGCGCGGATGCCGGCCTTGAGGGAGCTGGCGAGGCCGGTGGCGTAGCCGGGGTTGGCGACAATCAAGACGTCAAGGCCCGCCAGCGTCGCGCCCACCTCGGTGGCCATGTGCCCGGTCACCACGAGCACCGGGCGGGCCGTGCTGGCGAGCGCCGTCTCCACGACCCGCCGCAGCATCGGCGTGCCGTCGAGATCGGCGAGCAGCTTGTTCTCGGGCCCCATGCGGGTCGAGCGGCCGGCGGCGAGCACGACGGCAGCGACACCGCATCCATGCGCCGGGCGCGCGTTGGCCGTCGTCATGAGCCTCCTCCTTTCGCCCGCCTTTCAGGCCGGTGTCAGCCTAAGCCGTCACGACCCCTACAGCGCGGCCACCACGCCGACCACGGTGATGGCCTCCTCCGGCGTCAGGCCGCCGTGGTGGCCATAATAGCGGTTCGTCATCTTGCCCTTCTCGTGCCACCAGACAAAATGACCGAGCCGGGGCAGAATCAGGATGTCCCCCAGCCGCCGGCGCAGCTCGGCATTGACGGGCTGCGGCCCGAACAATCCCTCCGCCAGCGCCTCGTCCATCGGCAGCACGAGAGCGATGCCGTCGAGTTCCTTGCGCAAGGCGTCGAGCGTGCACTCCACCTGGTCAGGCCGAACGTGCAGGAAGACGTCGCGTGGGCTGCCGTTGGGATAGATGACATTGCCGGTGGAACTCGTGGCGAGGGCAGCGGAGATCTGCGGCAGCCGCTGGTTGAGGTAGATCGTCTCCTCGCGATCGACGTAGACGTGGCCGTGATCGGCGATGAACAGATAGAGTGTATCGGGGCTGGCTATGTCGGCCATCACCTCGTCGAAGGTGTGCCAGAAGCTGGCGATCTCTGCGGCGTGAAAGGGCGTGCCGGGCCCGTAGATGTGGGCAATGGTATCGATCGCCGCCCAGTAGAAGCTGAGCAGCGCCTTGCCATCGACGTGGCCGATCGCCTGCTTGAGCTGCACCAGCGCCTCGGCAAGCGTGCCGTGCTTTGTCACCTCCGCGCGGGCGCAGGCAATCCTGTTGTAGGCGGAATCGGCGTAGCTGCGGTGCGCGAACTGGAGCGAGCGCACGCCCCGGCGCTGCAGGCGTTGATGCACCGTCTCATGCACCGTCAGCAGCGCGGCAGGATCGTAGCCCAGGCGCAGGCAGGCATCGGCCGGGTGCGACCCGAGCGGTGTAAAGGCCAGGGACTGGATCGTCTCGCCGTACGCCGGCACGTAGATGTTCCATTCGTAGCAGGCATGCGCGCTCGGCAGCACGCCGAGGTTCAAGGTCGTTACCGACGCCGCGGTCGTCGAGGGAAAGAGCGTCGAGATCGGCGTCAGCGTGCCGGTCTCGACGACACGGGTCGTGGTGCGGAAGCGGCGGTAGTGCTGCTGCCAGAACTGCCAGCCGAACGAATCGACGAACAGGAGCACGATCTTTTGCGGCTCAGGGTAGGTGCCGCCCAGGCAGTCGGGTGCCAGCAGCGGCCCGCGCCTGTTGCCCGTAAGCAGGAACTCGACAGTGTCGGGAATGTTGCCGAAGCTGTAATCCGTATACATCGGCCTGATGAGCCCCTCGGCCAGGGGCCGGAATTTCGCCAGCGCAGCTTCGTTGATCATTGAAATGGCTCGTTCACGTAGGGTGCAACAAGGCGCAGCCGCGTTGCACCGATTTCGCGCACTACGGTGCAATGCGCTTCGCTTATTGCACCCTACGGACTACTTATCGTGCCGTCGCGCAAGAAACGCCAGCCGCTCGAACAGATGCACGTCCTGCTCGTTCTTGAGCAGCGCCCCGTGCAGCGGCGGAATCAGCTTGCGCGGATCGGCCTCGCGCAGCGTCTCCGGGCTGATGTCCTCGTTCAAGAGGAGCTTGATCCAGTCCAAGAGCTCAGACGTGGACGGCTTCTTCTTGATGCCCGGCACGTCGCGCACGTCGTAGAACACCTTGAGCGCCTCGGCGACCAGCCGGCCCTTGAGGTTCGGAAAGTGCACCTCCACGATCGCCCGCATGGTGTCGGCATCGGGGAACTTGATGTAGTGGAAGAAGCAGCGGCGCAGGAAGGCGTCGGGCAGCTCCTTCTCGTTGTTGGAGGTGATGATGACCACCGGGCGGTGCTGGGCCTTGATGGTCTCGCCGGTCTCGTAGACGTAGAACTCCATGCGGTCGAGCTCCTGCAGCAGGTCGTTAGGGAACTCGATGTCGGCTTTGTCGATCTCGTCGATCAGCAGCACGGGCCGCTCAGGGTGGGTGAATGCCTCCCACAGCTTGCCCTTGCGGATGTAATTGGCAATATCGGCCACGCGCGGGTCGCCAAGCTGGCTGTCGCGCAGGCGGCTCACCGCGTCGTACTCGTAGAGGCCCTGCAGCGCCTTGGTGGTGGACTTGACGTGCCATTCGATCAGCGGCAACCGCAGTGCCTTGGCCACCTCGATGGCGAGCACGGTCTTGCCGGTACCCGGCTCGCCCTTCACCAGCAGCGGCCGCTGCAGGGTAATGGCCGCATTGACGGCGACCTTCAGGTCTTCCGTGGCAACGTAGTCGGTGGTTCCATCGAATCGCATGTGCAGGTCCGCCAGCCTCCTCAGGTCCAAGGCGCCGCGACTGTAAGGAATGGCACACCCGCCAGCAAGCGCGGGGGCTGCGGCGATAAGCATGCGGCGATGGGCGCAGCCAGCGGGTGAAGCGAGCCACAGGCTCGAAGGCGCCGCCCGGATCCCCACTCCCCGCTTGCGGGGAGTGGGTTAGGGTGAGCGGTGGCCACAGGGGAATCCTCTCCGCGGGTGCCTCTCGATCCGGGTTTCCAGACGCGTAGAGACCTTCGTTTGATGGCTTGGAACCCTTTGCTGCCGAGGGCGTCGGGGAGAGGGAGGAGCCCGCCCCCGTCTGGCATCTCGCCTTCACGCCGCTCACGCATGCCGCGGCCGCCAAGCCCCCAGCAGCCTGGCATCAACGTCAGTAGACGTAGGATGCTCTAAGCCGGGGCGCATCGCCGATGACGCGCGGCGATTGCGCCGATGATCGATTGGTGTAATGCCTCGGGGCGCTTCGCTTAGCGCCCTCCCTAACCAGTTCGCAGCCGATCAAGCAGCTCCGGAGTCGGCCAGGAATCGGCGGGCAAGCCCAGTTTCTGCTGCACCGCCTTGACGGCGGCGCGCGAGGCGGCGCCCAGCTTGCCATCGATCTCGCCCACCTCGTAGCCTCGCCGGACCAGCAGCTGCTGCAACTCCTTGATCTCGGCGTATTTCAGCTCCGGGATCTCGCCGCTGCCCCGGTGCAGGGCCGGCGCGCCGTCGAGCCGCGTTCCGAGATAGGAGACGGTGATGCAGTAGATCAGCGAGCTGTTCCACTGCAGGTAGACATCGAAATTCGGAAATGCCAGGAACGCCGGCCCATGCCGCCCCATCGGCAGCAGCAGCGCTGCCTGCAGGCTGTCCGCCGGCAGCGGCCGGCCGTCAGCCTGCTTCACGCCCCACTCGGCCCACTTGGAGCGTGGGTGCTTGATGGAAAGGTCGGCCTGATCCCACGCCAGGTTGCTCGGCACCCGTACCTCCTGGAGCCACGGCTCGCCGCGGCGCCAGCCCAGGTGCTTCAGGAAATTGGCGGTGGAGGCGATGACATCGGGCACGCTGGCGATCAGGTTGCGCCGCCCATCGCCGTCGTAGTCGACTGCGTACTTGACGTAGTGCGAGGCAAGGAACTGCGTCTGCCCCAGCTCGCCGGCCCAGGCGCCGATCATCTCCTGTGGCCGCAGGTCGCCGCGGTCGATGATGCGCAGGGTGTCCATCAGCTCGACGCTGAACTTCTCGCCGCGCCGGCAGTCGTACGCCAGCGTGGCGAGCGAGCGCAGGATCGACATCTTGCCCATGAACGCGCCGTAGTCGCTCTCCAGCGCCCACAGGGCGGCGATCACCGGGCCGGGCACGCCTTAGTCTTTCTCGACGCTCGCGAACAGGTCGCGATGCTTCTTCAGCCGCGCCAGGCCGTTCTGGATTCGGCCCTTGGAGATCAGCTTGTCGGAGAAGGACAGGAAGCTCTGTGAGAAGAAGCTCTGCTTTCGGTCTATGCCGATCACCTTGGAATCGAGCGTGACGCCGTCGAGCGCGTCGGCAATCGTGGCGCGCGAGATGCCCTGCGCGGCGGCCTCGCTGCGGAAGCGGTCAAGCCAAGCCTCGAAGCGGCCCGTGTTCCGGCAATTCGCCGCCGCCTTGGCTGGCGGTGGCATGGGCTCGGCCTCGGCGCCGGTAACGACCGCCTGGCCGAGCAGCGCGAGCGTGAATGCCAGGGTCGCCTTGCTGAGGTGCATGCTGATCCCACCGTGAAAAGCCAAAACTGTTCCTCTCACCGTCGCCGACGGCGCATTAAGGCTCGGTTGCCTGCTCTGAATGGGCCAAGCGCGACAGTGAGAGGGCGTCGATCCCTACCCCTCAGGGCACAGCTCGAACGCCCGGTCAAGCGCCAGCGCCTGGCTTGGATACTCGCCGGTGATCTTGCCGTTCTTGGCGTAGGCGTTGATGAACGCCTCTGCCTCGCGCCGCTCAGCGCCATCGTTCACGTCGAGCACGGTGAAGTTGACGACCTGATCGGCGACCGAGCGGATGATGATGGACTTCTGGCCGCCATAGCTGGCGGTCCACACCCGGCAGCGCTGGTTGGCGGCCGGCGGTGCCGCGGTATCGGTGATCCTGGGCCGGGCCTTGCCGGCGGCGGCGGCTCCCGCCAGGGCGTAGCGGGTGCTGCCCGACTTCTCGGCGGCGGGCTGTCTTGCAGCGGGCGCGTTGGTCATCTTGTAGGGGGCCGCTGCGGCCGCTGGTGAAGCGGCGATCGTCGAAGGCTTATTGGACAGCCTGGACGGCTGCGCCCCAAGGCTGGAGCGCCGGTCGGTACCCTCCGCCTTTCCCTGCGCAACGGCGCGTTGCGCCAGCTCCTCGCCGGACGGCGCGGGCGAGGTGGCGTCCGCCGCCTGTGCCGTACCCTTCCGGCCGGCGCGCGCCTCCTGCACCAGCTCCGGATGTGGATCGGGCGCATGGCACAAGACCTTGCGGAACTGATCGCCGATTGCCTTGATGTTCCTGGTGTAGTCCCTGGTGCCGGGCGCCCACTTGGTCGCCAGATCGGTATAGGTAACGGGATGGTGCAGGGAGTGCTGCCACTTGTCGAGGATATGCCACTCGTGCACCTTGCGGGTGCGCTCGGCTACCGGATTGGCCACCGGATGCCCGGCATAGAGCCGGATATGCTCCAGATGCCCGCGCACGCCGGTCTCGATGTCCGGAAAGCTCTCGCCGCGCACGCCGTTGCCAGTGGCGCCGAGGCCGGCGAAGTTGTTCTGCTTCGCCCGGACGTCGCGCGTATAGGTGAGCGCCCCAGTCTCGACCACCATCTGATAGAAGGCGATGTCCCAGCGCAACCCCAGCTCCTCGCCGATCCGCATGTAGGTTGTGGCGATGTTGCTGTAGCGCGGGTCGAGCTCGTCATTGCGCAAGCGCAGGAGGGCCATCAGCCGGCCGGGAGTGACGCATTGTGGCACCGGATTGCTCGGTCCCGCCATGATCTCCGGCAGGCTGGCGGCTGACAATTGTGCTGCCGATGCCGTCACAAGGATGACGAACGCCCCAACTTTTCGAAGCATGATCCCACCCCGACGTTTGAGCGCCCTTCAAGCGCCCTACCTGCAACCCAAGCGAAAAATCGCTTTGCTGCAGGTCCTTACACCTCAAGGGCCGCGATCGCCCCCGTACCCACACGCACGCCGGTCATTGCTGCAACCGGCGCCCTGCTGTCCATGCCCCCTGCGGCCATCCCGTGCGCCGCAGCATGCAACCAGCCGCCTGATGTTCATCAGGAATTTGGGGCACCGGTGTGGCAAAAATACGTGGGGTCCCATAAGCGGACCGATCCGCCCGCGGCAGGCGCCAGCCGCCGCGGTGCAGCGCGGCTGGCGCCTTGCTGCACCCTACTCCCGCCAGCGCTCGATCTCGATTCCCACGGACTTGCAGGACCTTGCCACATCCGGCTTGGCAATCCGTATGCGCACGCCCTCGACGCGCGGATCGGTGAGACATTGCTGGGCGATGCGCTCGGCCAGCGTCTCGTTGAGGTTCACGTGCTCCCCCTCGGCGATGGTGACGATGTCATCCATCACCTTGCCGTAGTCGAGCACGTCCGCGAGTCGATCGGAGCGGCCGTCGTAGTCGTCGCGCACCCACAGATCGGCGGAGATCAGGATGCGCTGCTCGTAGCGCTTCTCGTGCTCGTAGACGCCAATGCTGCCCACGATCTCCATGTCATGCACGAAGACGCGGCGCAGCCGCTGGGGCCGGGCCGCGGCCTTCGGCTCACGCGCGTCGGACTCCGGGCCAAGGCCTGCCCCCGGCTGGGATGGGGCCTTGCGCAGCGTCCGCTTCGGGGAGGTGGTGGTGCTCATGTGAGTGCTCAGCCTGCTTTCAGCCGCGGGGGGCCCGCCTTACGTCAGGCGTATCCCAGGCCAGGTGCTGGCCCCCATCCAGGGCGATCATCTGTCCGGTCATCGCCGGCGCCTCCAGGATGAAGGCGATGGCGCCGGCGATCTCCTCCGGCGTCGTGCCGCGACCGAGGATGGTCGCCTCGCACTGTCGCTGGAACTCCTCGTCGGTCTGGTGCGCACTCTTTAGCACAGGGCCGGGGCCGATGGCGTTGACGCGGATGCGGGGCGCCAGTGCCTGGGCCAGGGTGCGGGTGACGTCCCACAGCGCCATCTTCGACGCCGCGTATGAGAAGAAGTTGGGCGTCGGCTTCCACACCCGCTGGTCGACGATGTTGATGACGTTGCCCGTCTCGCCGTCCGGCAGCGCCGCAGCAAAGGCACGCGCCAGGAACACCGGCGCCTTGACATTGACCGCCAGCTGCGTGTCCCAAACTCCGGAATCGAGGCTCGCCACCCTGTCGTAGATGAAAGTGGAGGCATTGTTGATCAGGCAGGTCGGCGCGCCAAGAGCGGCGACACAGGCCGGCACCAAGCGCTCTACCTCACCGGCGTTGGCGAGATCCGCGGGCAGCACCGCCGCCATCCCGCCATTGCCGACGATCTCTGCCGCAAGCTGCTCG
>DASURA010000270.1:0-2488 GCA_036280295.1 Hyphomicrobiaceae bacterium | reverse complement strand
CAGTCAGACTTGGATCGGTGAGAATCCCACAGGGGTTGCAATGACATACGTCCTCCCTGTTTCAGCGCACCTGGCTGGCTGATAAATGGCGGAAAAGGCGGTATTAAGCAGGCCCTCTGGGCGTTGCCGAACTGTGATTTGGGGCCCCAGCCGGGGCCGCTTCAAGCTAAGAGCGCACGAGGGTGATCACGCTCGGTGACGGCGAGTATGGCCCCGGCACGCAAGCCAGCCCTCAGGCACGCCACTCGCCGGTCGACAAATAGCGGTCGATCGCGGCAGCGGCGGCGGCGCCATCGCCCATTGCGCCGGTGACGCGGTGCGGCGAGCCATGGCGCACGTTGCCAGCCGCGCACACGCCGCGCTCCGGCGTGCGCATCGCCGCATCAACAACAATGCGGCCGCCGGCATCGACGGGCACGAGCGTACGGGACAGACCGGTGTTCGGAGCGAGCCCGACGCAGGTGAACACGCCGTGAGCCGCAAGGTCACTTTCGGTGCCGGTCGCTTCGTCCTTGATGCGGACATGGGTCACCACATTCCTCGCCGAGGATCTCGAGGCCGACAGCTGAACCTCGCGATTTGACTTGGGAATCTGAAGTTAGTTAGTATACTGTGAAATTCGTTGCCGATCTCGTGGCACTCCGGGCCGAATATCGCGCTCAGCACCGGCTCAGCGTGCCGCGCAGCCAGCTCTCCCCGTCTCCCCATTCCGCCGACGAGATCGGCCTGCTGACGAGGCTGCCGCGAGCAGCCGCGAGAACGGATCAATATCTCAGCCAAGCGGGCGGGCGCGGCACATGCGAAACGCGAGTCTGCGCTATCGCGTGCATAACCCGCCCTGCGGTGTTTCAGCGGCAGCTGGCCGACGGGGCGGAGGATTGGCCCCATAATCGTAATTACTCACCCCACATTGGGCTGATCACGCGCGAGCGGCGCCGGCCTCGGGGATTGCCAGGGCGGTGCGGATGGCGGTGAGGGCGCTCCGGCCGTTGCGGCGGCCGGTCTCCACAATGGAGCAGAGGGCCGCATAGGCTGTGGCGCCCCACTCGGAACGGAAGCCGTTCGTTACCTTGCGGAAGATCACTGACGGCCGCAGCGCCCGCTCGCTCTCGTTGTTGGTCGGCTCCACATCGCGGCGCTTCAGGAACACGAACAGCTTGCCGCGGCAGTCGAGAGCAACCGCGTCGCGCAGCTTGCGGCCCTCGGCGTCGGTCGGCTTCGACGCAAGCAGCCGCTCCAACGCCTTCTCGAGACGGCGGCGGTGCGCGGCGATGGTGGCGTCGGCGAGGCCGGGCCGGCGGCGGCCGACGGCGCAGGCGTCCTTGAGCAGCGCCTTGAAGGCGGGCGCGAACACCGTGTCGCCGTGGTCGATGGCGTATTGCGCATCGCGGATCAGATGCGCGAGGCAGAACTGGTGCTCCTCGGCGTGCCTGCACTGGGCCGGCAGCCGGTCAGACAGCCACATCTTGGGCTTGGTGCCGGCAAGGAACGCCGTCGGCACGCACTTGCCGCGGGTGGAGGCCATGACGAAATGGACGGCTGTCGCGCAGCCGAACGTCCACTGCCACCAGGTCTTGCCCTTGACGCGCGCGCTCGTCTCATCACTGGCGATCGCCTCGCTGGCGCGTACCTCCTGCGCGATCCGCTCGGCCGGCGCAGCGATTGCCTTGCCGACGCGGGCGAGCATGTTGGCGATGGCGCCCTGCGAGATGGTGAGGCCGAAGAGACCCTCGCAGACATCGGTCAGCCGCTTGTAGCCGACCATCTGGCAGCCGTGCAGGTAGGCGACCGTCGCGGCGATGCCCGGACCGAACGGCATGCCCTCGGGCATGTCGGCGGGGGCGCTTGCCGTCACGCGCTTGCGGCAGCACGGGCAGACGGCGCGGAACAGCTCGATGCGCGTGGTGACCGGCCGGATCGGCGGAATGTCGATATGATCGTACTCTTTGGCGAGGTCCTGCCCGACTGCGTCGAGCACGGCGCCGCATGTGCAGCGCTCCGCGTAGAAGCGGCGCGTCGCGTCCGGGCTCTCCGCGAGCGCGCGTGTGACGCCCGGCCGGCCCTTGCGTTGTGGCTTGGGTGCCGCCGGCTCGGCGTTCGCCTTCTGCCCGCGCGAGGGCGGCAGCGAGGAGTTGTCCGGTGTCTTGGGTGGTTGGCCAAGCCTGGCTTCAAGCTCGGCGATGCGGGCGTTCTGTGCCGCAATCTGCGCGAGCAACTCGTCGATCCGCGCCAGCAGCTGCTGCACCAGCGGCTTCAGGCTGTCGGCATCGGGCGAATCGGCCTTCTCGGGCGCCATCCCGAGCTTGAACCAGCCCGCAGCCTCTCGTTCAATCCGCTATGCGTGAGTCACGCTGCCGCAGAGGGGTGAGTAGTTAGGCGATTGTGTAGTTGACAAACACAGAAATTCGCGGTAGGCTGACTCTAGGTTGAGAGTCAAAGGCTTAGGTCGATGTCCGTTCTGAACGAGCCACACTTCCACGACGAGGCG
>DASURA010000269.1:0-2919 GCA_036280295.1 Hyphomicrobiaceae bacterium | reverse complement strand
GTCCACGTCGACGGCGAGGCGGTGCGCTCCTGCGTGCTGCCCGTCAGCGCTGCAGAGGGCAAGCAGATCACCACCATCGAGGGGCTCGCCTCTGGCAGCACCCTGCACAAGGTGCAGCAAGCCTGGATCGACCATGATGTCCCGCAGTGCGGCTACTGCCAGGCCGGTATGATCATGGCGGTGGCGGCTCTCCTCAAGGAGAAGCCGAAGCCCACCGACGCGGACATCAACGACGCCATCACCAACATCTGCCGCTGCGGCACCTTCCAGCAGGTGCGCGCGGCCATCCACGCGGCAGCCGGCGCGTGAGGGGGAGGAAGCCATGAACCAAATCGTGCGTCTCAACCGGCGCTCCTTCGTGGTGGGCGCCTCCGCGGCCGGCGGCGGGCTCGCGCTCGGTCTGAGCATCCCGTTCGGCCGTCCCGAGACGGCCATGGCGCAGGGCGCCACGCCCGAAGTCAATGCCTGGGTCGTGATCAAGCCCGACGACACGGTCGTGATCCGCATCGTGCGCTCCGAGATGGGCCAGGGCACCATTACCGGGCTCGCCCAGCTCGTCGCCGAGGAGCTGGAGTGCGACTGGTCGAAGGTGACCTACGAGTATCCGACTCCCGGCGAGAGCGTGAAGCGCAAGAACGTGTGGGGCTCGTTCTCGACCGGCGGCAGCCGCGGCATCCGCACCTCGCACGATTATGTGCGCAAGGGCGGAGCGGCCGCGCGCATGATGCTGGTGCAGGCCGCCGCCAACCAGTGGAAGGTGCCGGTCGCCGAATGCACGGCTGCCAACAGCGTCATCACCCACACGCCGACCGGGCGCAAGCTGAGGTTCGGGGAGGTGGCCGAGGCCGCGTCCAAGCTCAAGCCGCCGGCCGATGTGCCGCTCAAGGACCCGAAGAGCTGGAAGATCGCCGGCAAGCCCCTGAAACGGCTCGACACCGTGGACAAGGTGACGGGCAAGCAGGTCTACGCTGCCGATCTCAAGCTGCCCGGCATGCTGAACGCCACCATCATGGAGAGCCCGGTGTTCGGCGGCAAGGTCAAGAGCTTTGACGCCGCCAAGATCAAGGGCATGCCGGGCGTCCGGCACGTCCTGAAGGTCGGCGACACCGGAGTGGCCGTGGTAGCCGACACCTGGTGGCAGGCCAAGACGGCACTCGATGCGCTGCCGATCGAATGGGATGAGGGCCCCAACGCCAACGTCTCCAGCGCCTCCGTTGCCAAGATGCTGGAGGAGGGCCTCGACGCCGACCAGACCTTCGTTGGCAACGAGGCCGGCGATGCCAAGAAGGCGCTCGCGGGCGCGGTGAAGAAGATCGAGGCGGTCTACTCCTACCCGTTCCTGAATCACGCGCAGATGGAGCCGATGAACTGCACTGCGCGCTACACGCCCGAGAAGTGCGAGGTGTGGGCGCCGACGCAGGACGGCCAGGGCACGTTCGCGGCGGTGCTGACCGCCTCCGGTCTACCGGCCGAGAAGTGCGAGGTCTACAAGATCAACCTCGGCGGCGGCTTCGGACGGCGCAGCGGCCTGCACCAGGACTGGGCAAGGCAGGCGGTGCTGATCGCCAAGCAGGTACCCGGCACGCCGATCAAGCTGCTCTGGTCGCGCGAGGAGGACATGCGCCAGGGCCGCTACCACCCGGTCATGCAGTGCAAGCTGACGGGCGGCTTCGACGCCAACAACAACCTCGTCGCGCTGCACATGCGCCTGTCGGGCCAATCGATCTTCGCGGCCGCGGTGCCGCAGATGGTGGAAAAGGACAAGGGGCGCGACGCGCTTGTGTTCCAAGGCGTGTCCGCGGCGAACCTTCTCGGCGGAGAGTACGCCTTCGGCTACACCATCCCGAACCTGCTGATCGACCATGCGATGCGCAACACGCACGTGCCGCCGGGCGTCTGGCGCGGGGTGAACATCAACCAGAACTGCATCTTTATCGAGTGCTTCATGGACGAGCTGGCTGAGGCCGCCGGCCAGGATCCACTCGAGTTTCGGCGCAAGCTGATGGGCAAGCATCCCAAGAATCTCGCCGTCCTCAACGCGGTGGCGGAACGGATCGGCTGGGATAAGCCGGCGCCCAAGGGTGTGCATCGCGGCCTCGCCCACATGAAGGCGTTCAACGCCTACGTGGCAGCGGCGGCCGAGGTCTCGGTCGAGGACGGCAACCGCGTCAAGGTCCACCGCATCGTTGCTGCCACCGATCCGATCCACGCCGTCAACCCGGCGCAGATCGAGCGGCAGATTGCGGGCTCGTTCGTCTACGGCCTGTCGGCCCTGTTCTTCCAGGAATGCACGGTGGAGAAGGGCCGCATCGTCGAGGGCAACTTCGACACCTACGACTCGATGCGCATCGCGCAGATGCCGAAGGTGGAGAGCATCGTCATGCCCAGCGGCGGCAACGACCCGTGGGGCGGCATCGGCGAGCCGACCATCTGCGTGGCGGCGCCGGCGGTGCTCAATGCCTACGCCAAGGCGACGGGACAGCGCGTCCGCACCGTCCCGCTGAAGAACCATCGCATTCGGCTGGCGTAATCGAGCTGAGACGGCGGCCGCCGCGCCGCCGTCTCCCGCGAGCTTCGGGGGACTGACATGCAGGTCATGCGTTGGATCGCGGCTCTCGCGGCCGTCGCCCTCTGGAGCGGATGGGCCACTGCGGATCCCGCGGTGTCCCCGCCCGGGGCGTCGTCCTGCTCCGGCTGCCACGCCGCCAGGGCAGGCGTCGCCACGGCCGTGCCCCGGCTCGCCGGCCGCAAGGCCGCCGACATCGCCGCCCACATGCTGGCATTCAAGACCGGACGCAGGCCCTCCACGGTGATGGACCGCATCGCCAAGGGCCTGACCGATGCCGAGGTCGCAGCCATCGCCGCCTGGTACGCGCAGCAGAAATAGGCCGCCATACAGCCGGAGACCAGCGATGACGA
>DASURA010000268.1:0-13977 GCA_036280295.1 Hyphomicrobiaceae bacterium | reverse complement strand
GACGAGGTCCCTTGCCAGGCCCGCGTAGTAGTCCACCTCCATTGCGCTCTCCCTCGCGACCATCGGCGGAGCAAAGGCCTCAAGCGATGCCCGGTTGTCAATCAAACTGTGATACGGCGGTTTTCTCGCGGGAGACAACGTTTCCGGTCCCGATCGGTGAGGCCGGCTTTCGTCCTCGAATAAACGGAGCGGCCGGCGCATGAAGGAAGCGTCGCGGTGCCCCGCTTTTGACGCCCGTCCTTGGCTGAGCTAACTGTCGCGGACGAGGCTCTCTCCGCTCGTATTCGACGTGTAATTCCAGCATCTCCCACCGTGCTGTGCTCCGATGGATCAGGCTGCGCACGATATGTCCCGGTCTTATGACGTGATCCTGGTTGGCGGCGGCCACGCCGGCTGCGAGGCGGCGGCGGCGGCGGCGCGCATGGGTGCGCACACGGCGCTCGTCACGCACAGCTTTGCCACCATCGGCGAGATGTCGTGCAATCCAGCGATCGGCGGGCTCGGCAAGGGCCACCTGGTGCGCGAGATCGACGCCCTGGACGGCCTGATGGGGCGCGTTGCCGATTCTGCCGGCATCCAGTTCCGCCTCCTCAATCGTTCCAGGGGGCCGGCAGTGCAGGGTCCGCGTGCCCAGGCCGACCGCAAGCGCTACAAGGCCGCCATGCAGGCGGTGATCCGGCAGACGGCCAACCTGACGGTGGTCGAGGCGCCCGTCGAGGACCTGATCGTCAGCGACGGCGTGGTCGCGGGCGTCATCACCGGGGATGGCCGCGAGATCGCGGCGGGTGCCGTGGTGCTGACCACCGGCACGTTCCTGCGCGGCCTCATCCATCGCGGCGAGGAGCGGACGCCGGGCGGCCGCCACGGCGAAGCCCCCGCCAACGGGCTGTCGCGCCGGCTGCTGGCGCTGGACCTGCGGCTGGGCCGTCTCAAGACCGGCACGCCGGCCCGGCTCGACGGGCGCTCGATCGACTGGGCATCCTTGGAGATGCAGCCGGGCGATGCCGAGCCGGTGCCGTTCTCGTTTCTGACCAACAGCATCGCAAGCCCGCAGATCGAGTGCGGCATTACGACGACAACGGAGGCGACCCACGCGCTGATCCGCGCCAACCTGCACCGCGCGCCGATGTACTCGGGTCAGATCGAGAGCGTGGGCCCGCGCTATTGCCCGTCGATCGAGGACAAGGTGGTGCGCTTCGCCGACCGCACCGGGCACCAGATCTTCCTGGAGCCCGAGGGCCTCGACGACGATACCGTCTATCCCAACGGCGTCTCCACCTCGCTGCCGGCCGACGTGCAGGAGGCTTTCCTGCGCACCATCCCGGGCCTGGAGAAGGTCGTCATCAGACGCTTCGGCTATGCCATCGAGTACGACTACATCGACCCACGCGAGCTTCTGCCGACGCTGGAGGTGAAGCGCCTGCCGCGGCTGTTCCTGGCCGGGCAGATCAACGGCACCACCGGCTATGAGGAGGCGGGCGCACAAGGCATTGCCGCCGGCATCAATGCGGCGCTGAAGGCGGCGGGCGATACCCGCGATCTCATCGTCTCGCGCGCCGACGGCTACCTCGGCGTGATGATCGACGACCTCGTCATCCGCGGCGTGTCCGAGCCGTACCGCATGTTCACCTCGCGCGCCGAGTACCGATTACGCCTGCGCGCCGACAACGCCGACCAGCGCCTCACCCCGCGCGGCCTCGCGCTCGGCTGCGTCGGGCCAGAGCGCGGTGCCGCGTTTGCGGCGCGCTGCGAGGCACTGGAGGACGGGCGGCGTCTGCTCGCCGGCCTGTCGCTGACGCCTAACGAGGCCGCCAGGCACGGACTGGTGCTGAACATGGACGGCCGCCGCCGCAACGGCCTGGAGCTGCTGGCGCGCAGCGATATCAGCCTCGCGCGGCTGCGCGCGATCTGGCCGCAGCTCGGCAGCATCCCGGCACGGATCGCCGACCAGATCGAGGTCGACGCGCGCTACTCCACCTACGTCGAGCGCCAGGAGGCCGACATCGCCGCGTTCCGCAAGGACGAGGAGGTGCGCATCCCCGCCGATCTCGACTATGCCGCCGTCTCGGGCCTTTCCGCCGAGGTGCGCCAGCGACTGCAGGCGCTGCGCCCGGCGACCTTGGCGCAGGCCAGTCGCATGGAGGGCATCACGCCCGCCGCGACCATGCTTCTGCTCGCGCATCTGCGGCGAACGCCAGCGCGCAAGCGCGCCTGAAGGCTGAGCCGGGAAGGTCGAGCTAGCCGGATTGACCACCCGTCTTCTGGGGACCTGAGCTTGCACGTGCGTTGATCGTTGCGTTTCGGACGGTTACGAATGCAACCTCCGGCACGCGAATGGCGCATGGCGAGTAAGAGTTGGCTGCCCACTCCATGCGCCATTGGCCGTTCGCCGTTCGCGCTCTCGATTGAGAGAGAGGAAGCTCCAAGGACCACCCATGGACGCCCGCACCCCCGACTCGCCCGTGCGCAGCGCGATCGAAACCGGCTACATGTCGGGCTTCGGCAACGGCTTCGAGACCGAGGCGCTGCCCGGCGCCCTGCCGCTCGGACGCAACTCTCCCCAGCGCTGCGCCTACGGCCTTTACGCCGAGCAGCTGTCCGGCTCGCCGTTCACGGCACCGCGCAAGTCCAACGAGCGCTCGTGGCTCTACCGCATCCGTCCCACGGTGGCGCACTGGAACGAGTTCCACAAGGCTGACGTCGGCCTTTGGCGCACGGCGCCGGCACTCGAGGTGGACATGCCGGTGGCGCCGCTGCGCTGGGACCCGATCCCTATCCCCGGCGAGTCCCTGTCGTTCGTCCAGGGCATCCGCACGCTGACGACGGCCGGCGATGCCGGCGCCCAGGCCGGCATGGGCGCGCATGTCTATCTCGCCACCCGCTCGATGGCCGACGAATACTTCTACAACGTCGACGGCGAGCTGCTCATCGTGCCGCAGGAGGGCGACATCAGGCTGTGGACCGAGCTCGGCATCATCGACATCGAGCCGGGCGAGATCGCCGTCATCCCTCGCGGGGTGAAGATGCGCGTGGAGCTGAAGGCCGGCCCGGCGCGCGGCTACATCTGCGAGAACTATGGCTCGGCATTCACGCTGCCGGAGCGCGGGCCGATCGGGGCCAACTGCCTCGCCAACCCGCGCGATTTCCTGACTCCGGTGGCGGCCTACGAGGACAAGGACGCGCCGTCCGTGATGTACGTGAAGTGGGGCGGCAACCTGTGGGCGGCCGAGCTCGACCATTCCCCCCTCGACGTGGTGGCCTGGCACGGCAACTACGCGCCCTACAAGTACGACCTGCGCCGCTACTCGCCCGTCGGGCCGATCCTGTTCGACCACGCCGACCCGTCGATCTACACGGTGCTGACGGCCGGCTCCGAGACCCCCGGCACGGCCAACGTCGACTTCGTGATCTTCCCCGAGCGCTGGATGGTGGCGGAGAACACCTTCCGCCCGCCCTGGTACCACATGAACATCATGAGCGAGTTCATGGGTCTCATCTACGGCCAGTATGACGCCAAGACCGGCGGCGGCTTCGTGCCCGGCGGCGCCTCGCTGCACAACACCATGCTGCCGCATGGGCCCGATGTTGATGCCTTCGAGAAAGGGAGCAACGCCGAGCTGAAGCCGCACAAGCTCGAAGGCACAATGGCCTTCATGTTCGAGACCCGCTTCCCGCAGCGGGTCACCAGGTATGCGGCCGAGTGCGGCGCCCTGCAGACGGACTATGCCACCTACGGCCGCAAGCTCGTCAAGCGCTTCGACCCAAGCAAGCCGTAGGCCGCCCGCCGGCGCTTTCCCGCAAGCGGGGCGAGGAGACACCGGCGAAGGCCAAGCCGTGCGTGATCCGATCGGTTCGGCCGGTGAACTTGCGCGTGGTACGTTGCAAGCCGTTGCCTTCCTGCGACATTGAACGCACGAATATCCGACAACCATCTGGGAGGATACCAATGCGCGTTGCAGTCATCACAGGCGGAATGGGCGGCCTGGGCGATTCGATCAGCACCAAGATGCATGCGGCGGGCTACAGGGTGGTGGTGACCCACTCCTCCGGCAACACCAGGGCCAAGCAATGGCTTGTGGAGCATGAGAAGGCCGGCCGCAAATTCAGCGCATATCCGGTCGACGTGGCCGATTTCGATTCCTGCAAGGCGTGTATCGGGCAGATCACCCAGGACGTGGGGCCGGTCGACATCCTCGTCAACAACGCGGGCATCACCCGCGATCTCACATTCAAGAAGATGACCAAAGCCGATTGGGATGCCGTCATCCGCACCAATCTCGATTCGGTCTTCAACATGAGCAAGCAGGTCGTCGACGGCATGGTCGACCGCGGCTGGGGCCGCGTGATCAATGTCTCGTCGGTGAACGGTTCCAAGGGCGCGTTCGGCCAGACCAACTACTCGGCCGCCAAGGCGGGCATGCACGGCTTCACCAAGGCGCTGGCGCTGGAGGTTGCGCGCAAAGGCGTGACGGTCAACACCATCTCGCCCGGATATATCGGCACCAAGATGGTCACGGCCATCCCAAAGGAGGTTCTCGATTCCAAGATCCTGCCGCAGATCCCGCTCGGCCGCCTCGGCGCGCCGGAGGAAATCGCCGGCCTCATCATCTATCTCTGCTCCGACGAGGCGGCATTCGTGACTGGCGCCAACATCGCCATCAACGGCGGCCAGCACATGCAATAATATCGTTCCGTGAAAATTGTGCCCTGTAATGCGGGAGCGGGGAGCAGAAAGATCGGGAATGGGGAGCGATCCGCGCTTCGCGGACATCGCGATTCCCCATTTGCCCACGCCGCCTTGGGATTCCAGATGCCGGCAACACTTAGCCGGGGCCATATAGCGCCGTTTGCCGTCCGCTCAGCCGGTGGCGCGTGGGGTGCCTGGAGCGACCTCAAGCCCGCCGGTATCGCATAGCATCGAGCAGACGAGAGATTGCGGGCCGCCTCAGCGGGCGCCGGTCAGGCGCTGCCACCAGTCGTAGACGGCTTGTGGAGTCTTGGTCAGCCCCATCATCGGCGCCTCCCACTCACCGCTGGTGGGCGTGCGCCGCTTCCTGCCGGGCACGACCACGCGCTGGTCGACCTCGGCGACGTGCTCGCCGGGCTTGGGCTTGAACGGGACTGCCTTCGGATGCTGGAACGTCGGGCAGGCGCCGGCAGGATTGAGACGGGCCGGATCGCCGTGCGCCATCCGCACGTTCACGACGTAGTGTCGGTTGCAGACGGCGATGGTCGGCACTTGGCGCGTCGTCTCGAAATAGTCGTAGCCCTCTTTCAGGGTGCGCCAGAAGCCCTGCCACTGGCTCTTGGTATGGCGAGCCATATTCGCCTTGGTCATCCGGAACGGCAGGGCGTGGACATGCACCACGGCCTGGCCGCCGTCCATGGCCTCACGCACCAGCGCGTAAACCTCCTCCATCAGGGCGTCCGTCATGGCGTAGCAGCCCGAGGAGCCGCAGCCGCCGTGGATCATGAGAGAGTCGCCCGTGCGGCGGTTGGATTTGTCGTAGGGGTTCGGATAGCCGAGATTGATCGCCAGATGATACTGCGAGTTGGGATTCAGCTGGTGCCGGGTGATCGTATAAAATCCCTCCGGCGCCTGCCGGTCGCCCTGCCGCAGCTTTGGTCCGAGTTGGCCCGACCAGTTGCAGATCGGGAATGTCTTCAGGTGGTAGAAGCGCCCGTCGTCGCGCATCTTCCACACCTCAAGCTCCGACTCCTCCTTGTAGACGCGGATGAATATCGGCGCCTTCACGTCCATGTGCTTCTTGCCGAGGAGCGCCATCGTCTCCTGCGGAAGCGGCATCAGATGGGCCGGTGCAATCTCCACAGTGGCGCAGGCGGACAGCCCGCCGGCGACGGCAATCACCGCCAGGGTACGGCGGATTTGACGATAGGCGCGACGCGAAGCCAGTGCTGGCGTGTCCCCACGCATTCCCCAACTCCCTCAAGGCGAGCGCGATTGATTCCCCAAGCAGATTAACGTCTTATTAGCGCACTCGACCCGAAACGCTAGCTGATTGCAGGTTGCCCAACAACCGACCATGGAGCCGCGGTCCACAGGTGGTGGGTACTGTTGCGGTGCGGCCACATGTGGCGCGCTTCCCGCACAGCTCGGACGCCACCGCAGGAGCGGCGAGGCCGACAGGCTGCTCCGCTCCGGCTGCCCGCTACGCCTGACCTACAGACTCCGCCCAATCGCCAGGTACTTGTCATGCCGCTGGCGGCGCACGGCATCCGGGCTCAGGGCGCTGAGCTCGGCGAAGGCTTTGGCGACCGCATCGCCCGTGCGGCGGAACACCAGGTTTGGATCGCGATGCGCGCCGCCCACCGGCTCCGAGATGATGACATCAATGACCCCAAGGGTCTTCAGGTCCTGGGCGGTGATCTTCATGTTGGTGGCGGCGTCGATGGCGCGCGCCGAATCGTGCCACAGGATCGACGCGGCCGCCTCCGGCGAGGCCACCGTATAGATCGAGTGCTCCAGCATCATCACACGGTTGGCGGTGGCGATGGCGATGGCGCCGCCGGAGCCGCCTTCTCCCGTCACCACGGCAACCATGGGGACGGTCAGCGACAGGCAGCGGTCGGTGGAGCGGGCGATCGCCTCGGCCTGACCGCGCTCCTCGGCGCCGATGCCGGGATAGGCCCCGGCGGTATCGACCAGCGCCAGCACCGGCAGGTCGAACTTCTCTGCCAGGTCCATCAGCCGCACCGCCTTGCGGTACCCCTCGGGGCGGGCCATGCCGAAATTGTGCTTGATGCGGCTTTCGGTGTCAGAGCCCTTCTCGTGGCCGATCACCACGATGGCGCGCCCGCGGAAGCGGCCGAGGCCGCCCATGATGGCGGCGTCCTCGGCGAAATAGCGGTCGCCGGCCAGCGGGATGAAGTCCTCGATCAGGGCCGCAACGTAGTCGAGGCAGTGCGGACGGTCCGGATGCCGGGCCACCTGGGTCTTTTGCCAGGGCGTGAGCCGGGCGTAGGTGTCGATCAGCGCCTGGTGCGCCTTCTGCTGCAGGCGCGTGACTTCCTCGGTGATCGAGACCGCGTCCTCGTCGGTGTCGATCGCCTTGAGCTCGGAGATCTTGCTTTCGAGCTCCGCCACCGGCTTCTCGAAATCCAGATACGTGCGCACGTTGACGGTTCGATCCATCGTTCGCTTCTAGTGTCCTGATCGCGAAATTCGTCTCAGCGTACCGCAAGGTTGGAACAAATTTCGCGATCTGAAGGACACTAGACAACATATTGTTTTCTAGTGCGATTCAGATCGAGAAGTCCGCTCCGCCACCTAGCCAAACCGATGTAGCGGACTTCTCGATCATCGCACTAGTGTCCCGATCGCGAAATTCGTCACAGCGTGCCGCAAGGTTGGCGCGAATTTCGCGACCCGAAAGGACACTAGCCAACTCTATGGGTTGCCAGTGCGATCGAGATCGAGAAAGTCCGCTTCACCACCCCGACGCGCGCAACGGTGCGGACTTCTCATCGCACGGGCGGGAAGGGCGATCAGCTGTATACGCGAGCCTGCCGCAGGCGGGGAGGTTTGCGGCTATGGCGCCGATAAGTCAAGGCGTTAGGTTGACGGGCTGACGTTGGCGCGACAGTGCAGGTGGTGCAGGCCGCGCAACGGGCCTGTGCCGCCCAAGCGCCAGCCGGGTCAGCCCTTCCGGGGATCCCAACCCTTAATTCCGGCCCTCGACCTGCAGCGCATCGGACAGATGCACCGGCCACCGTAGTGGCGCCACCAGCACGGCGTCGAGCCCGCGGTCGTGGTCGCGGTAGCGCGGGCGGCGCCCAATCCAGTACTCGGCCGCCTCGGCGATGCGGTGCCCCTGATAATCGCTGAGCGCCGCCTCGGCCTGCTCGCGCGTCGGCCGATGCTTCACTTCGACAAAGGCGAGGCGCCGGCCCCGTACGGCGATCAGGTCGATCTCGCCGTAAGGGGTGCGGCACCGGCACGCCAGGATGCGGTAGCCCTTGGCCATGAGCAGGGCTGCCGCGATCAGCTCGGAGAGCCGGCCGCGGCGGTAGCGGGCGAGGCGGTCGGCCTTGCCTGGCTCAGATCCTTGCGCGCCCACCCTGTTGCCCACCGCTCCCCCCGCGACGGGGCTGCAGTTTACTATATGTGTGCAGACTTATAAATGGAGCTCGTGGCATCGTAGGGCGCAATAAGGCGTAGCCGCATTGCGCCGATGTCCCGCGATGCACCCGCCACGCGGTGAACCGGTGCAATGCGCTTCGCTTATTGCACCCTACGCCGGCGGGATGTGGAAGATCCGCTCTGCATTGCCATGATAGAGCTTCGCCCGTACCTCGTCCGAGACCGGCGCAGCGTCCATCCACTTAACGGCCGGCTCGCTGGGCTGGTAGGGGTAGTCGATGGCCCACATGACGTTGTCCTCGCCCAGCGCTTTCAGCGAGTAGTCGAGCGCCAGGTCGTCCTCGACGCCGGAGGTGGTGATGACGATGTTGCGCTTCATGTAGGCGCTGGGCTTCTCGAGCTGAAGCTTGGGCGACTCGCCGGCCTTCTGGCGGCGCAGGTTCATGTAGTCGACGCGCCAGCGCCAGAAATGGATCGCCTCGCCCATGTGGCCGAGGCAAATGCGCAAACGCGGGAAGCGGTCGAACACGCCGCCGACGATCATGCGCATGGCATGGGTCGAGACTTCCAGGCCGTAGCCCCACAGCGCACTGTCGAGGCCGTAGTTGCGCAAGGGCACGTCGAAGCCGGCCGCAGGTGCGCGCGGGTGGATATAGATACAGGCGTCGAGCGCCTCGGCCGCCTCCAGCACGGGGAAATACTTGGGGTCGTCCAGGTATTCGTCGTTGGTGTGCGAGTTGATAACGAAGCCGTTGAGCTTCAACTTTGTGATGGCGCGCTCCATCTCCTTGGCCGCGCGCTTCGGGCTCTGCGGCGCCACCGCGGCCAGGCCGGCGAAGCGGGTGGGATGGCGGGCGATCACCTCGGCGAGCCGGTCGTTGGCCAGTGTCGCCAGCTCGGTGGCGGTGTCGGCATCGAACATCTGCACGCCCGGTGCCGTGAGCAACAGCAGCTGCATGTCGACGCCGTTGGCATCCATGTCGCGCAGCCGCTCGCCTTCCATGTCGATCAGCCGCTCGCGCCAGCCGATCATGCGCCCCTTGCCCTGCGGGTCGTAGATCGCCTGCACCAGCGGCAGGTCGAGGCTGCGGCCGGGCGCGCGGGCGACCTTGGCGAGTTCGTCGGCGATTTCGGGAATCGAGAAGGCCTCCTCCGTGGCGATGCGGCGAATCCTGCTGGCTGGCGGCATGCGTTCCCCCTTTATGTGCCCTCGTTATCGCACCAGATCCGGCGCACGGGCTGCGGTGTTGCCAATTCTAGGGCCGCGAGGGAACATCTCGCAACGCGCGTATCGCTTTACCCTGTCTTGATATTTGCGGCCTTGACGGCATCGATTCGGTGAGGCCGCAAGCAACTGCGCCCCACAGCCCGGCCAGCAGCCGGCCGGCGGGCACGGCGGTGCGGGTAGGGATGGCATGGCGGTCAGGCTTTGCGCCGTCCCTGCGCGGACAGCTCGTCTACACAGCGCCGCAAATCGACGAGGTGGTTCCGGACCTGGTCGAGGGCGAAGCCGAGCGCGAATACGTGCTCGACGCTGTTAGCGGACAAGCCGCGCGTGAGGCCTTCGCGGCGCACGGCAAGCATCTCCGCAGAGAAGCCGTCTAGCACGGCCATCAGCGCCTCCAACGGCGGCGCCCGCCGGCGCGCCAGCAGGGCACGGGCGCAGGCCTTCAGGTAGTAGCCCGTCAGTCTGCCGATGCGCGTCAGCCACGGGCCCAGCCGTAGCTCCAGCGGCGGCGGCAGCGGCACCAGGGCGGCACGGTAGATGATGACCATGTCGTGCCGCAAGCGCAGCATGGTGCGCACCAGCGGCGCCTGATCCGCATCCGCCGTGAGCCGGGTCATGCGCTCGTGCCGCGCCTCGCGCGCGGTGGTCTCCAGCTTGATCAGCGCCTGCCCGATGCTGTCCTGCAGCTTCACGAGCGCCGCGTCGTCCAGGCGGGGATGCTGGGTGAGCTTCTTGAACAGGCTGGGCTGAAGGCGCGCCATGAGCCGCAGCATGTCGGCGGCGGCCTCAAGGGCTAGGCCGTGAGCGCGCGCCGGCAGAACGAGCAGGGACACGAGGAGGCCGATGCTGCCGCCGACGGCCACCTCCCACAGTCGCTCCAGTGCCGACTCGATCGGCGACGCGTGGGTGATCATGGGGGCAAGGAACACCAGCACCGCCGTGAACGGCGCGGCGCTGAAGCGCGGATTGAGCGCGGCGAGCAGCGTGGCGGGGCCCACTGCCACGGCAAGCCCGCCGTAGAGCGAGGCCGCGTCGCCGTGCCGGAACAGGGCGCCGACGCTACCGGCATAGACGGCAGCGCCAACCGTGCCGATGAAATAGTCCGTGGTGGCCCGCAGCGATCGGCCGACGCTGAGCTGGGTGAGAACCACCGCCGTCAGCACGGCCCACAACGGAATGCGCAGATTAAGCACCTGTGACGCGGCCAGCGTCACCACCGCAGACGTGGTCACCCGCACGGCCAGGCGCCATTGCACGCCATGGTCCACGAGCCAGCTCCGGAGCGATCTGGCGGCCTTTGCGATCGGGATCATGCGGGGATCACGGTGTTGTTGCCGCAGCGCGCCATGCGTGGCTTGCGCCGGGATGTTGTGCATCGAGACGAGGGTGTTTACACGTCCAGCGATGCACCGAACAGGTGTCAGACCTCCGGGTCTGGCACCGAAGCGCCAGCGCCGCCGATGGCATGCCCTGACATGCCGCTGATGACATGGTGTCAGCCCCGCAGGGTTCCGACACCTCTCGAATGGAGCCATCATGACCAACATTGTCTATCGTCCGCTTGGCAAGAACGGCCCGTCAATCTCCTCTGTCGGTCTCGGCTGCATGTCGCTGTCCGGCGTCTATGGTGCCGCCGAGGATGCCCAGTCCGAGGCGCTGATCCAGCACGCCATCGACAGCGGCATCAACCACATCGATACCGCCGATATGTACGGCTGGGGCCACAACGAGGAGGTGGTCGGCCGCGCCATCAAGGGCCGCCGGGACAAGGTGGTGCTGGCCAGCAAGTTCGGCCAGGTGCGCGGCGAAAACGGCGCCAACACCGTGAACGGCCGGCCTGAGTATGTGCGCGCGGCCTGCGATGCCAGCCTGAAGCGGCTGGGCGTCGACGTGATCGACCTCTACTATCAGCATCGCGTCGATCCGGATGTGCCGGTGGAGGAGACGGTGGGGGCGATGTCGCGCCTCATCGAGCAGGGCAAGGTGCGCTACCTCGGCCTGTCCGAGGCGAAGCCCGAGCGCATCCGGCGGGCGCATGCCACCCACCCACTCGCCGCGGTGCAGACCGAGTACTCGGTCCTCTATCGCACCGAGGCCGAGGAGACGCGCCAGGCCACGCGCGAGCTGGGCATTGCCTTCGTCGCCTATTCGCCGCTGGGGCGTGGCTTCCTGACCGGCACCCTCAAGAGCCTCGCCGATATTGACGGACGGCGGGCACAGCACCCGCGCTTCCAGGCCGAGCACTTCGACCACAACCGTGCACTCGCGGCCCGCATCGAGGCGCTCGCCGCCACCAAGGGCTGCACGCCGAGCCAGCTGACGCTGGCCTGGCTGCTGGCCCAGGGCGATGACGTCGTCGCCATTCCCGGCACGCGCTATCCCGCCCGCCTCGATGAGAACGCCGGCGCCATGGCTGTCACGCTGAGCCCCGCGGAGGTCGAGGAGATTGGCGCGGCAGTGCCCAAGGGCTCCGCCTCGGGCGATCGCTATCCGGCAGGTGGGATGAAGGGGGTGTATTTGTAGGGCTCCTCGCAGGGGAGATGCCGCTCGCGCGATGCCTGTGCCTGGATCGCGAATTCGTCAAGCTGCAAGGCTGGGAACGAGTTTCGCGATCCGAGGGGCACCAGCCAGCAGCCGCGATGGCTGGTGCGCTTCAAATCGCGAAGCCTGCTTCGCCAATTGGCTCTCCCGAGCGCATTAATTTTATAACATATGTCATACATATTATTATTAATAACGCCATGTTTCATGTGAATTAATCTCCCTGGTTGCCGTCCGAACGGTCGACCTCGGAGCAATTGCGCGCTACAGCCCCTTTCGAACTTGGCCGAAAACGGGCGTGAATGCGGCAAGGATCCAAATTCGCTTTCCACCGTCCCGATCAACGTGCCCCATCTCCGTCTGCGTCTCGGCTGACCATAGAAGGACAGCAATGAAGGATCGCGGCATCACGCCCATGCACGTGCGCTGGGCCTATCGACTTTTTCCCGACCAGCAGCCGAGGATCGAATCCGATTTGGAACAGATAGTCCGGCAAAACAAGCGCTACGCCTAGGGAGCCTATCCATGCCTGGAATTACTGCCGAGCAGGTACATTGGGCTTATCAAACGTTTCTGCATCGGGAACCGGAATCTGAAAACGTCATCGCCGATCACTTGAAGGCTGATGACTTGACCCAGCTCACTCGCAATTTCATCGAAAGCGAGGAGTTTCGCCGCACCGTGCCGCCCGTTTTCATTCCCCTGGATGCCAACGCGAACACTGTCGAGGTGGACGTGGACGCATCGACAATGGAGTTACTGGTCCATCACGTCCGGCGCTGCTGGGAGCAATTGGGGAGGCAGCGGCCCCACAACTCGGTCATCACAAACCCCGACTTCCTTCCCGACAGTTTCGCCAGGAACGAAGCTGCGTTCTGGGCCTCAGGCCAGCAGGATGCGGAGGTGCTGCTGAGCGTTCTGGCACGCCATGGGATGAAGTCGGTCTCTGGGAAGACGTGCGTCGAGCTCGGATGCGGTGTCGGCAGGATTACGACTCCGCTGGCCGGGTACTTCGCGACCGTGCACGGCTACGACATATCCGCGCCGCATCTCGATATCGCCAGGACTCGTTGCGAAACGGCGCAATTCCACCTGCTGCGGGCGCTTCCGCTCGAGTTCGCGCCTGCAGATGTCTTCTATTCAATCATCGTGCTGCAACACAATCCGCCGCCCATTATCGCCATGCTCATCCGCAGCGCGCTTGAGTGCCTGAAGCCGGGTGGCATTGCCGTGTTCCAAGTCCCGACCTACGAGACCGACTACAGCTTCAGAGCGGGCGAGTACATCGAGCGGATCAAGCACGGTGCCCTCGACATGGAGATGCACTGCCTGCCGCAGCATCACATCTTCAAGATCGCTGCGGAGACTGGCTGCCGCCCGCTGGAGGTCCGCGAGGAGGCCTCGACAGGCAGAACCGGCCGCGACGTCTCGAATATGTTCGTCATCCAGCGCCAATAGGGAGCACAGGTTTCCAATGATATACTACGATATCACGGATATCCTTGAGTACGCGCGCACACACGACACCTTGAGTGGAATTCAGCGCGTGTCGATTCAGCTCCTGACCCATTTCGTCAACAAGCATGGCGCGGACAAGCTACGCCTCATCGCGTGGCACCCCATACAGAAACGCATCCTGGTTTTTGATGCATCGTATTTTGCAGGAGATTACAGGTATGACCAGGATGAATTCTGCAGGCGTTTTCTTCTGAAGAAGATTCCGATCAAACTTATTTTCAGCCTTGGATTATATCGCAAAGCAAAATACTGGCGGCGCCCCTTGCACTACGGGCGACTCTTGCTGACGGGAACGACCGCTACATCGCTCCCCCGCTTGGGACGACCGCTGCTGGGCTCGAGAAGCCGCGCAGCGTTCCGGGCCGGGGATCTGCTCTTCATAAGCGGCGCGACCTGGAATTTCGACCGCTATCTCTCGATATTGGCCGATGCCCGCAAGCAAAGCGGCCTGACAATCTGCCAGTTCATCCACGATCTGATCCCGCTGCTGACACCCGAGCACGTCGTCGATGACGTGCCGGATCGATTCTATTGGTGGCTGGACCGGCTCAGCCAGCATGTCGACTTCTTCATGACCAACTCAAAGGCC
>DASURA010000267.1:0-2166 GCA_036280295.1 Hyphomicrobiaceae bacterium | reverse complement strand
CGGCCGCCTCCAGGACCCCGGCGGCGGTTGCATCGCCGTAGATGGCGGTCAGGCCGCGCTTGCGCAGCTCCTCGACGCGGCGCCGGTCCTCGTCGACCACGACAAACGGAACGCCCTGAGCCTTCAGGCCGTCGCCTATGATCTCGCCGACGCGGCCATAGCCGACGATGACGGCATGATCGCTCCATCCGGTATCGCGGTCTTTCTCGGGCAGGGTGGAAAGCGGATCACCCGACCGCTCCAGCAGCGCGTTCAATCCCGGCCTTGCCCGGATCCAAGCGGACAGCGGATCGACCACGGCAAACACCAGCGGGTTGAGGGTGATCGACAGGATCGCACCAGCCAAGATGAGATCGCGCCCATCGGTGGGCAGCAGCCCGAGCGTGACGCCGAGACCCGCGAGAATGAACGAGAACTCGCCGATCTGCGCAAGACTGGCGGACACCGTGAGCGCCGTGGTGACAGGATAGCCGCGGGCCAGCACGATGGCGAACGCGGCGATGGACTTGCCGAGCACGATGAGCATGACGACGGCCAGCACCGCCAGCGGCTGACGTATCAGGATGCCGGGATCGAACAGCATGCCGACCGATACGAAGAACAGCACGGCGAACGCATCCTGCAGGGGCAGCGAGTCGGCCGCCGCCTGATAGCTGAAGTCGGATTCGCTGAGCACGACGCCGGCGAAGAATGCGCCCAGCGCGAACGACACACCGAACAGCTCGGCCGAGCCGTGGGCTATGCCGAGCGCGAGCGCCAGGACCGAAAGGGTGAACAGCTCGCGCGAGCCGGTGCGTGCAACCAGCTGGAGGAGCCACGGCACCACCCGGGTCCCGATCACGACAACGAGCGCCACGAACTGGGTCACCTTGCAGAGGGTGACGGCCAGTGTCGCGGCCACGGCGCTGGTGGAAAGCTGGGCGGCGCTACCGCGGGCATCTCCTCCAAGCACGCCCGCCAGCGCCGGCAGCAGCACCAGAGCGAGCACCATCACGAGATCCTCGACGATCAGCCATCCGACCGCGATCCGGCCGTTGACCGTATCGAGCGCGTTGCGCTGCTCCAGCGCACGCAGCAGCACCACGGTGCTTGCAACGGACAGCGCCAAACCGAGCACTAGTCCGGCGCCGAACCCCCAGCCCCACAGAAGGGCGAGTGCCACGCCGCTCGCCGTGGCAACGGTGATCTGCGCAACGGCGCCGGGTATGGCGATGGCGCGAACCGCCAGCAGGTCCTTGATCGAGAAATGCAGGCCCACGCCGAACATCAGGAGAATGACGCCGATCTCGGCGAGCTGGCTCGCGACATTGGCGTCCCCGACGAACCCGGGTGTGAAAGGACCGAGCGCCACGCCAGCGAGGAGGTACCCGACAAGGGGAGGCAGACGCATCCTGTGCGCCGCGAGGCCGCCGAAGAAGGCGAGCACTAGCCCAATGGTGATCGTGGCGATGAGCGAGATGTCGTGAGGCATGCGCCTCCTTTCGATTGGCGTGGTCGGTTCGAGTCCCGCCGCTGGCGGCGTGCTTACCTGCGGGCGCGCAGGGCTCGTGCCGGTCGCGTGTGTCGCCCTCGGCACCTACGGTGCCTGAATTCATGGGGGCGCTCGCTATGCGAGCCGCCACATAGCTGGCTCCATGGAACTTGAGGAGCCTGGCCCGGCAACCTCAATGCCTGCATCAGCTCGACGCGGGCGCGGATGTTGCGACCGCGCAGGGCGACGGAGCACTTGTCCGTCATTTGTGCGCGCAACGGTATCCTATTATCTCACGGCGGAGCCAGCGTGTCTGCCCGGTCGTTCTCAGAGCTGATGGGTGACAATCGAGGGGCGCGTAGCCATATACGCATATGGGAGCTCGCCGCGTTTGCTTTGCCCAATGGCAGGTGCGCAGATGCGTCTGTCCACGGGGTGGCAGCTCAAATCGGTCCTCGCCGATCATGAGGATCAAAGAAGCTCGAACAACCGGATGGCGACTATGACTGAGCGGATAACCCGCAGCTCGGTGACCTTCCTGCATGATTTTATCCTGCGCGACCTGGATGGCGTGCAGGCGCCGGGTACCTACCTGATCGAGACCGTCGAGGAGCCGCTCGAGACCTTGTCATTCCTCGCTTATCGGCGTGTCGCCACGACGATCGCCCTGCCTGCTATCGGGGTCGTGAGCCGGC
>DASURA010000266.1:0-7064 GCA_036280295.1 Hyphomicrobiaceae bacterium | reverse complement strand
GATCTCGACAGGAACGCGGGCGTAGCGCTCAAGCCAGTATTTGCCGATAAGTCCTGCAAAGTAGGCTGTTCCGCACGCGGAGATGGTAACGCGCGAGATTTTCGCCAGATCGACGCCAAGTTCCGGGAACATCACGTTGCCGGCCGCCATGTCGACGTAGTTGGTCAGCGTGTGGCTGATGACCTCCGGCTGCTCGTGGATCTCCTTGGCCATGAAATGGCGGTAGTTGCCTTTGTCGACCAGCAGCGAGCTCGCGATCGACTTCACCGCCGGCCGCTCTACCTTGACACCCGACATGTCGAAGATCTCGGCGCCTTGGCGGGTCAGCACGACCCAGTCGCCATCCTCGAGGTAGGTGATCCTATCCGTGAACGGCGCCAGGGCGATGGCATCGGAGCCGAGGTACATCTCGCCCTCACCGTGCCCGACCGCGAGCGGCGGCCCCTGCCGGGCCCCGATCATCAGGTTGTCCTCGCCCGCGAAGATGAGCCCGAGCGCGAAGGCGCCACTCAGCCTCTGCAGCGCCATGCGGGCGGCCTCGACGGGCGACTGGCCCTGATTTAGGAAATCCGTGACGAGATGCAGGACGGTCTCGGTGTCCGTCTCGGTCTCGAACTCGTGGCCCTTGGCGGCGAGCTCGTCCTTGAGCTCCTGGAAATTCTCGATGATGCCGTTGTGGACCACCGCCACGCGGCCGTTCATGTGCGGGTGGGCGTTATGCTCCACCGGCTTGCCGTGCGTGGCCCAGCGCGTGTGGCCAAGCCCGGTGTGGCCCATGAGCGGCGTCTCGGCGAGCCGCTGCTCCAGGTTCCTGAGCTTGCCTTCGGCCCGGCGGCGGTCGAGGCAGCCGCGCTCCACGGTGGCGACGCCGGCCGAATCATAGCCCCGATACTCCAGGCGGCGCAGCGCGTCGACGAGATCTGCTGCCACCGCGTCCTTGCCCAGGATGCCAACGATGCCACACATCGATCAGGTGCCCCACATTTATTGAGTCGCGTTGCGCGAATGTTACGCTCACGCTCGCAGTTGCAGCAATTCACAGACGGTTTCTTGGTTTTTCGGTGGCGGCAAGATGGGCCGACAGATCCCCTCTCCCCGCTTGCGGGGAGAGGGAGAAGTCACCCCTTCCCCCTCTGCCTTGCGCGTCGGAACCTGGCGGCCCAGCCGGGGCGGACCTCTTGCGTGGCCCGCTCCAACGCCAGCCCGTCAGGCTCCACGTCGCGGGTGATGACGCTGCCCGACCCCACATAGGCGCCGGCGCCGATCTTGACGGGTGCCACGAGCGAGCTGTTGGAGCCGACGAAGGCGCCGTTGCCGACATCGGTGAAGTGCTTGGCGAAGCCGTCGTAGTTGCAGAAGATGGTGCCGGCGCCGATGTTGGCGCCTTCGCCGACGCGGCCGTCGCCGATGTAGGCCAGGTGGTTCGCCTTGGCGCCGGCCTCTACGGTGGCGTTCTTGACCTCGACGAAATTGCCGATGTGGGCGTCGGGGCCGATGTCAGCGCCCGGACGCAGCCGCGCGAACGGGCCGACGCGGGCGCCGGCACGGATGCGTGCACCGACCATGTGGCAGTTCGCCATGATGTGCGCACCGTCCTCGACGACGACGCCGGGGCCGAAAAACACGTTGGGCTCGACCAGCACATCGCGCCCGAGCACGGTATCGAAGCTGAGCCAGACCGTCTCCGGCGCCAGCAGGGTGACGCCACCCTCCATCGCCTTGCGGCGCGCACGGGCCTGGAAGACGGCCTCGGCCTCAGCGAGTTGTACGCGCGAGTTGACGCCCTGCGCCTCCTCGGCCGTGCACAGAATGGGCTCGGCGACAAGGCCGTTGGCGGCGGCGAGCGCCAGGGCGTCGGTGAGATAATACTCACCCTTGGCATTGGCGTTGTCGATACGGGCGAGCAGATCGACCAGGTTCGGCACGCGAAACGCCATCGCGCCGGCATTGCACAGGCGGATGCGGCGCTCGGCCTCGGACGCCTCCTTGTCCTCGCGGATGGCGGCCACGCGGCCCTGCTGATCCAGAATGAGCCGCCCGTAGCCGCTCGGATCGGCTGGCTCGAAACCGAGCACGGCGATGTGCGCGCCGCCATCGAGCGCGGAGATCATGCGTTGCATCGTTGCCACCTCGACCAGCGGCGAATCAGCGAACACGACCAGAACCTTGCCGGCGTGGCCGGCGAGAGCGGTGCGGGCCGCAAGCACCGCGTGCGCGGTGCCAAGCTGCTCGGACTGCTCGAACAACTCCGAGCCCGGAGAAGCATGGCTGGCCTCCGCGCGCACCGCCTCCATGCCCGGGCCGACGACCACCGTCATCCGCGCGGCGCCAGCTTCTGCCGCGGCCGCCAGCACATGGGCCAGCATGGAGCGGCCGCCGATCGGGTGCAGCACCTTGGGCAGCGCGGAGCGCATGCGCACGCCTTTGCCGGCGGCAAGGACGACAACCAGGAGGGAGCTATCGGTCAATGGCGGTGCCTTCTTCGGTTGCAGTTGCCGGCAGGTGGTATCGGCCTCGTCTTACCTCACAGGGCCGATCCCGCAACAGGTACACCGATACGGCCGGGGAGGGGCCATCGCGCAACACCTGCGGTGCATCGAGCACACGTCCACAACGCATGTCCGACTCCTGAACCCGGTTGCGTTGACCTGCCACCCCCTATTTGACACCGTTTTGCTACGATTCGACCGCGCTTCGATTTGTGCTGCGTCCGCGCAAGCTTTGAGACAAACCCATACGAGGACGCGTTCGGCCATGGCTGCGCACATCGGTCAACCCACTCAATCCCGGCGGTACATCAAGCTCTATCTCGGCACGTGGGGCCTGATGGCGGTCGGATCTCTCGCCTATCTGGCGGTTCTGGCTTTCCCTCAGGACGCTGCCGCCCCGCCGCAGGCCGCCATCGAGCCTCCTGCCAAAACGGCCCGCGTGAGCGAATCGAAGTCGGCGGTGGCGCAGGCACCGGTCACGCAAGCCCCCCTGAGCGAAGTTCGCAAGGCGACGCCGCCACTGCCAGGCAGCAGCGGCGACCGTGTCGAGACCGTGAAGGTGGTGGTGCAGACGCGTGCGCCGGCGCCGGAACCGCCTCTGCCTGCCAGCGAGGCCGCGCCGCAGGCGCAGACCTCGATGTCGACGAGCGACGCGACGCCTCCCGCCCCGCCGGTTCCGGACAACACGCCCAGGTCGGCACCTGTTGTCGCCGCCACCCCGCCCGTTGTCGACGCTGCCCCGCCCGTTGTCACCGCTGCCCCGCCCGGCATTGTGATCATGCCCACCACCGCAGAGCCCTCCGAGCAGACGCCACAGGTCCCAGAGGTGAAAGCCGCTGCGCCTGGCGCCACCGCACCGCCGTTCGTGCAGATCGAGACGGGCAGCATCTCTCCCAAGCCGGCCACCGCCAAGCCCGAGACCAAAGCCGAGATCGTGTTCGGCGAGCCAGTCGTCACGCGCGGTGGCCGGGAGTTCGCAGTGCAGCTTGGGGCGTCCCCCTCGGTGCAGGTGCTGCGGCAGAGCTGGGGGCGGCTGAGCGAGCGTCACGCGGATACGCTCACCAGCCTGCAGCCGCGCGTTGTCGCGCCGCGCTCGCAGGGCGGCGCCTATCGACTGCTCGCTGGCCCGTTCGACAGCAAGGCCGAGGCGGAGCGGATCTGCTCCGAGTTGCAGGTTGGCGCCAAGGCGTGCTTCGCCACCGGCTACGCCGGAGCGCCGCTGTAGCGCAGCAGCGCTTGCGCCCGCGGCAGGCAGGCGTTCAGGCATCGCAGGACAAAAATGTCAGCGCGCGCGTCGGCGGCCGTTCGCCCGCGTGCGCTCTTGGGCGTCGTTCGCCATCATGGTAAACGCTATGCTACTGGCCATTTGTATTGAGGGGGCTTTCATAATGCTCAAGACGACCAGGTTCCTGCTGCTGGCGTCCGTCATGACTGCCGCCGGACTGGCGATGTCCGTTCCGGCCCAAGCCAAGGAGTTCGTCTATGACGCCAAGACGAACCAGCAAATTGCCAAGCGGCTCGGCATCCCGGTGTATTTTACCGTGCCCGACAGCGCCAGGCTTCCGCTTCCCAAATCGATCGACACGCCCGACCGGCTGATCGACTTCAAGCATCCGGATGCCATCAAGGCGAATGCCGAGGTTGGCCTGCGCCTGGTGGTCACCAAGCGGTCGGGCCTCGCCAAGCGCCTTGCCAAGAGCGGTCTGGTTCAGACCGGCGATCTGTTGCTGACGTTTCGCGCCGAGTGGGGCGGTGTCGGCGCCTATCCCAACGTGCAGATGGGCATCAGCCACACCGGGCTCGCCTACCTGAAGGACGGCGTGGTGCACAACATCGATAATCCCCTGTCCGAGGAATACATGGGTCGGGGCATGCGGGCCGAGCTGAACAGCGAGCACTACAATACGCTCAATCTCCTGCACATCATCCGGCCGCGCAATCTGACGGAAGCGCAGCGTGCCAACCTGGTGGCCTGGGCGACGCGACTGAACAAGAGCGCCCACAAGGTCTATCCGAGCAAGCTCAAGTTCAACCAGGACTATAACGACCCCAAGTACAAGCCGCGCAAGCCGCTCGACTTCGTCCAGCATCTGGGGCAGATCGCGCTCGGCCAGAACCCGCCGGGCACCATCGACATGTTCTGCTCCGAGTTCGCCTGGTCGCTGCTGGCGCTGCGGGGCTGCGACCCCGCCACCAGCGCCGCTGATTTCAAGGGCGAGAACGTGCCGGCGTGCATCACGCCGCCCATGCGGCCGATGCGGGCGACGGGCAACTACGTCACCAGCAAGAGCCGCTCCTCGTATGTTGGCCTCGGGGATGGCCCCCTGGTCGTGATCGATGCCCTGAAGCTGCCGGCGCCGGAGCGGGAAAGTCTGGTGAAGTCGATCTTTGTCGCCAACCCGGCTGGCTTCAAGCGCATGTCCGTGGGACACCGCGAGCTGGCGCAATCGATGCAGCCGAAGTTCGAGAAGCTTGAGACCTACTACGCCAGCGCCGCCAGCGGCTCATGGCTTGGGGTGAAGGCGCGCCTGCTCAGCGCCGCCATCAGCCGCTCCATCCCGGAGAATTATTCGCCCACATCGTTCCTGATCAACACCTTGCTGGCGCCCGATAACGCCAACCGCAGCATGGACTACGTGGCGACGATCCTGATCGAATAGGACGGACGGCAGCATGCTGGCGCTTGCCTGCATTCGCAGGACAAGCCCGGCATGACCGCGGCTCAGCCTGACATCGATCAGGCGGCCTCGAACACGCACCCGGAGAGGGCGCTGCCGTGCTCCGATGCCAGGTAGAGGGCCAGCGAGGCCACATCTGCCTCGCCGGTCAGGCGCGGCCCGGATGCGGCCAGCACGGTCTCCGGCGCCACGGCATTGAAGCGGATGCCGCGCCCGGCCCACTCCTCGGCCTGCGCCCGCGTCATGTCGACGAGGGCCGCCTTAGCGATCGAGGCGAACGCGCGCCGCGCCCCGCTCGGGCGTCCGGTCACGGTAGCGACGTTGAGAATCATGCCTTGCGTCCAGGTCACGCCCATGCGGTTGGCGGCGATGCGCGAAACCATGAGAGGCAACGCCAGCCGGGTGGCGATCAGCCGCTCCACGTCGACCAGGGTCGCCGCAGGGTTGAGGTGTGCCGCGTCCAGCGGCACCAGGTTGATGACCGCGTCAAGCCCGCCGAACGCCTGCACGGCGCTCTTGGCGAGGCGCGCTGCAGCCGCCTCTCCTGCTCCCACCGGCCCAAGCACCTTGGCGTCAAGCGCGTCCGGCACCACGATCTCGGCCACCGCCTGCATGGCGGCGCCGGTCTCGGCGAACTGCAGCACGATGCGCCCTTTGCGCTCAGCAAAGGCGCGGGCGATGTCGATGCCGCTCCGGCGCGTCACGCCGGTGATCAGAACACGCTTGCCGACAAGCTCAGGGTAGGCAGGCACCGACAGGGCGCCCTCGATCACGCTCATCAACATTGGGGAGAATCCTCCTCGACGCAGCCACGTCGAACTGGAGCTAGTGGAGTTGGCGGTGGGACTCCAGTTCTCCAGCCGATTCGGCTAACAAGCCCTAAACGCCCCTACGTGTACCTGAGTGTGCGCCCTCGATTCGGGTGCCGTTGTGCCGGAATCACGCCGAGTCACCGGCGGAGGTGTGGCAGAAGGGGGGCAGACGTCATGCTAGAATTGCCGGGCGGCGTCTCCTTCTTGCATGAATATCGCCCACCCCAACTCCCTACCGTACTGAAACCGATCAGGTCATAGCCGCCAGGGAATGGCGCAGACAGGGCGAGAGCTCGGCGTTCTTTCCCTTGCACCGGGCGGATGGTGGCAACAGCGGAAGCGCTGGCTCAGTGCGACCGGTGCCTGGTCGACCTGCTTCCTGGGCTGCGCCAGTGTGCGTGCTTGGAGCCGGGGGCCACGCTTGCTAGACTTACGAACACTGCTTGCCCTCTTACTCGCCCTCGGAGACCGCCATGGCGCCGCTCGACATGAAACCCAACGAGCTTGAGCCTTATTGGATTCCGTTCACCGCCAATCGCGCGTTCAAGAAGGCCCCCCGCCTGTTCGCCGGCGCCAAGGGCATGCACTACCTGAAGCCGGACGGCACTGAGGTGATCGATGCCACCTCCGGCCTGTTCTGCGTCAACGCCGGGCACTGCCGCGAGCCGATCGTCAAGGCAATCCAGGACATGGCCGCCAGCCTCGACTACGCGCCGGCATTCCAATACGGGCACCCCAAGGTGTTCGAGCTGGCCTCGCGCCTGGCACTGCTGGCCCCGGGCGATCTCGACTATGCGTTCTTCGCCAACTCCGGCTCGGAGGCGGTGGATACGGCCATGAAGATCGCGCTCGCCTACCACAAGGCGAAGGGCGAGGGCGCGCGGACCCGGTTCATCGGTCGCGAGCGCGGCTATCACGGCATCGGCTTCGGCGGCATCTCGGTGGGCGGCATGGGCGCCAACCGCAAGCAGTTCGGCAACATGCTGTATGGCGTGGATCATCTGCAGTCCACGTATAACCGTGCCGAGCAGGCCTTCACCAAGGGCGAGCCGGAGTGGGGCGCGCACCTGGCCGACGAGCTGACC
>DASURA010000265.1:0-3725 GCA_036280295.1 Hyphomicrobiaceae bacterium | reverse complement strand
TGCCGGCAGACGATGGTCTCAATGGCGTTGCTGTCGTGCAGGGCATCCAGCGCGGCGAGATAGCTCTCGCCCGGCACGCAGTACACCCGGTCAACGCCGTGCGCGGCTAGGCAATCAACAAGCAGATCGGCGGCGCGGCGGGACATGGGGGATCCTTGGTAGGCGAAGGTTGAGCCAAGCGCAGCGGAGGCCCAACGCAAATCGAGAGAATCGGATTGGAGGTGTGAGGCTTCACTGCGCTGAACGCAACCTACGACGCTCCACCAGCAATCTCAAACCGCCGGCAACGCATCCCTCCCAGTGTCTCCGAGCGCGCCCCGAGTGCAGGGCACAGCAAAGCCCCCGAACGGGCGGTGTAACCCATGAGACACAGTCTGGCAGTGCATTTCGACATCGGCTGCGGGGTGACAGGATTCCGTATGCCCACGTGAGACAGGGAGGACCTCGGATTGCAACGGGGCAACTAAGGAGGAATTGATAATGCTCTGGCGTATTGGTGCAGCGACAATTGTCGGACTGACAGTGCTCGCTCTTCCCGCCGCGGCCGACGAGCCGCGCTGGACGGGGTTCTACGTCGGCGGCCATGCGGGGTATGGCTGGGCGGATTGGGATGGCAGGTACGCAACGACAGCGGGGTGTGGAGGTCCATGTCCGGTCTTCGACCCGGCCAATCCGGTTCCCGGCTACAACATTGGAATGGCCAACCCCTTCCAGACGCTTTCCGGCGACGGCTGGCTTGGCGGCGGCCAGATCGGCTTCAACCTGCAGAATGGCGCCTGGGTGTTCGGTCTGGAGGCGGACGTCTCCGGCGGCGAGTTGGAAGCCAGCGGTGGCCGCGCCACGGATGAAGCCTACAACGCTTCCATCTGGGACAAGAAGGTCGCCATGTCGCTGGACTCCTTTGGCACCGTGCGCGCACGTCTCGGGTATGCCAACGGCAGCGTGATGCCCTACCTCACCGGTGGCCTCGCCTGGGGCAACACCAGCGGCGACCTTGCCGTCACCTACACGCCCAACGGGTACAAAGACGCGAACGCCAAGGCCGCCGGCACATCTTTTGCCTCAGCCGATGAATCGCACCTCGGCTGGACGGTCGGCGGCGGCGTCGAGTGGAAGCTCGGGGGCGGCTTCTCGGTCAAGGCCGAGTACCTCTATGTTGATCTCGGCTCGGCGGACTACGCCTTCAAGGGCGAGACCTACACCGGCGCCGCGTTCGATACCGACAGTTTCCCGGCCGATCTCACCTTCCACACGGTGCGCCTGGGCCTGAACTACAAGCTGTACTGAGTGCGCGACCGGGCGGGAGGCGCGGCCTACCGGGCGCCTCCCGTTCCGCCAAGTCTCGCTTAAACCACCGTCACGTCCAGCTCTCCCACGCCCTCGACGTGGCCCTTGAGCTTGTCGCCCTTCTTCACCGGGCCGACGCCCGAAGGCGTGCCGGTGAAGATAAGGTCGCCGGCCTTCAGCTCGAACAGGGTGGACAGGAAGGCGATCTGGTTGGGAATGTCCCAGATCATCTGGTTCAGGTCGCCGGTCTGCTTGCGGGTGCCGTTGATGTCCAGCCAGACGGCGCCCTTGGACACCGTTTCCACTTGCGCGGCCGGCACGATCGCCGTGATCGGCGCGGAATGCTCGAACGCCTTCGCCACCTCCCACGGCCGCGACAGCTTCTTGGCCACGTCCTGCAGGTCGCGCCGTGTCATGTCGATGCCGATGGCGTAGCCGAACACGTGGCTCATGGCGTCGGCAGGCGCGATGTTCTTGCCGCCAGACTTGAGCCCGACCACCAGCTCCAGCTCGTGATGCACGTTCTGCGTCTCGGGCGGATACGGGAAGGTGCCGTCGGCGATGACGTTGTCGGGGTTCTTCTGGAAGAAGAACGGCGGGTCCTTGATGTCGCCCCCCATCTCCTTGGTGTGCTCGGCATAGTTGCGGCCGACGCAGTAGATGCGGTGGATCGGAAACAGCTGGTCCGAGCCCTTGATCGGCAGAGTGGGCGCCGGGACCGGCGTGAAAGCATAGCTCATGGGGGAAGGCCTTCCTGTGAAGCGTGCGCCGCATCATGACGAATTTTGGCGATCAGGACACTAGCAGGGTGCTCGATCGGGTGCCAGATTTCAGCGGCGCAACCCTGACCGGCCGACACGCGAGCCGGCATATCGACGGCCGTTTTATCGCGATGCCGAAGGGCAACCTACAGCGCCCTCGCGCCGGCGAGGCAGCGGCAAGGGAGCACTCTCCGTGCCAGAGCTCCGGCCGGACTGCCGCGGAAATGCTCGGCTGCCCTTGTGCCACCAAGCCCCGAATGCATCGCTGGCGCACGGTATCATCGGCTGGTCAGGTGCCGCGCGCCATGCAGGAATGGGCGGCACCATGCAGCGAGAGGCCCGTTCCTCTCGGCAATCCTTGGGGAGGTGCCATGTACCGTCGTCGAAGCATGCTGTCCGCGCTGGCGCTTGCCTGCGCCTTGCCGCTCATCGCCCTGCCAGGCGGGCTGCGGGCGCAGGAGCCGCTCGATCTTGCCACCTTCGTTGTCGGCTTTCCGGCCGGCGGCGCTACCGACACGATTGCCCGGCTGGTGGCGGAGACCGTCCAGGGAACCTATGCCAAATCGGTGGTGGTGCTGAACCGGCCGGGGGCGGGCGGGCAGATCGCCGCCGCCTATGTCAAGGACCAGCCGGCCGACGGTCGGACGCTCCTGTTCACGCCGGCATTCCCGCTGGTCATCCATCCCCATACCTATAAGCAGCTCCGCTATGACACGCTGAAGGACTTCGTGCCCGTCGCCACCACCACCCGCACCGGGTCGCTGGCGTTCTCGGTTGGGCCGGGCGCGCCCGCCGAGGTGAGGACGTTGAAGGATTTCATCGCCTGGGCCAAAGCCAACCCCGACAAGGCGAGCTTCGGCGCGCCCACCGGCGGCTCGCAGCATTTCAGCGGCCTCCTGTTCTCGCGAGATGCCGGCATCAAGCTCAGCCTCGTCCCCTACAAGGGCGGCGCGCCCTCCGTGGTGGACGCCTTGGGCGGGCATATCCCGGCGATCATCACGCCGCTGGCGGAGGTGCTGGAGCATTCTCGCAGCGGCAAGCTGCGCGTCCTCGCCACGGCGTCGCGCAAGCGGTCCGAGCTGGCCCCGGAGATTGCGACGTTCTCCGAGCAGGGCTTCGAGAAGGTCGTGTTCCAGGATTGGACGGGCTTCCTGGCGCCGGCCGGCACGCCCGCCGATGTCGTTGCCCGCGCCAACAAGCTCATCAGCGCGGCGGTCGAGACGCCGAAGGTCAACGGTGCCATGACCAAGCTCGGCAGCGAGCCCGGCACCATGACGCCGGCTGAGTTCGCAACCACCGTGCGCGAGAGCTGGGAGCGCTACCGCGACATCGTCAGGGAGACCGGCTTCAAGGTGGAGCATTAGCAAACCTCAGGCACGCAGCGCCGATTCGCGCGGCCGGCCTTGGTCGCGAGCATGTGGTGACGGGGGCGCGGGTGCCCACTTGGCAACCGGTGCGGAGGGCTTGCGCCCTTCCTTGAATAATGACTGCTTTGCGCACCCACGCTCGGCGATTTCCCACGCGCTGCGAGCCAAGCCGCGTTTCGAGCGCAGATGGTCCGATCGGCCGTCCATCAGTCGAGGCCTTGCTTGGCCGCTATCGGCAAGGCTGCTGCAGACACGCTCCCCGTGCGCGCGACAGGAAGAATCTTGCCGGATACATCCGCCTGCCCTTACC
>DASURA010000264.1:0-8722 GCA_036280295.1 Hyphomicrobiaceae bacterium | reverse complement strand
CCATCAACAGATTACGTCATTTCGCGACTACGTCTTGTTAGCCAGCGACTGGGTACAGAAAAGACTTTGCAGATCAATCGACTATCGCTCTGCGAGTCATGGGTACAAGAACCCACATCCAGAAGTTGAAAAACGCTGATTTTCTGAATCAACTGAGTCACTTGGGTTTGAGGAACGGCTCGAAAGGCCAGGAACTTCGGCCTAACCCCTCGGGTGGTGGGCCACCGCGAGGTTCTTGCTGCAGGCAGTAGGCAGTAGGCAGTAGGCAGTAGGCAATGATCGCGCACTTGCTCCAACCGGCTATTGCCTATTGCCCTGTGTCAGATCCGGAGGGTCTGGCACCTTCAGCTCTCCGGGATCAGTGCCAGCCGGGTGTCGAGCGAGAGGACCGGGCACCAGTGCGGGTTGAAGTCGGCCCCCATGGGCCAGATGTAGTCCTTGAAGTCGGCGCTGAGGCGCGCCTCGTAGCGCTGGTAGCAGTCGTGCCGACACAGCGCGAACTTGGTGGCGGCGACGATGGTCTCGCGGTCGATGACGGCAAGCATGCGCATCTCGGGATGGCGCTTCAGGTAGTCCTGCACCGCCACCATCAGCGTCGGGTAGCCCGGGTGCAGCATGTCATCGAGCACCAGCACGGCCTCGGGGGCCATCACGGCGGTGGCAAGCTCCAGGTCCTTGGCGAGCACGGCGCACGAGTGCTCGCTGTCGATATGCAGGAAGCGCGGGCGCTGGCCGCCGAGCTTGGCGAGCAGCTCGTCGGGCGTCAGCACCTTGCTGTCCGCCTTCCAGGTGATGCGTCGCTCCGGCGCGATGCCGTATCTGGTGCAGTTGCGCTCGAAACGGTCGATCACCTGCGGGTTGGGCCAGTCGAACAGGTCCATGCCCAGCGCCACCTCGCCCGGCGCCAGGGCATGGCAGAGCGCAATGAAGAAGCGCCCCTCGTAGGTGCCCACCTCCACGACCGGGCCGGAGACGCCCAGCTCGCTCTGGATGCGCATCAGGCCGGTCGAGACGGCGGCGGCAAAGCGCGAGGACATGCCGGGCACGGCCTCGAAACCGGTTGCGAGATAGCTGTCGACGGTGGCAATGCCAGAGCGGACGGTGGCGGAGGAATGCAGCGTGCCGGTTGTAGACATGAACTCGTGAATGGTGAGTTGGTGAGATGATGAGATTTATAGCGCAGTATTGGCGATGTTGGGGCGCTCGCGTCGTGATCGCGGAATTCGGCCGCAGCGGCCGGCACACCCCAAGGCTCATCCTTCACCACCCATGATCTCACCCCCATGCGCATTGAATATCACCGCACACTGCTGGCCGACCGGGTGCGCAATGCCGCCTTCCATGCCGCGCTCGCCAAGCTGATCGTCAAGGGCGAGACCACCGTTGCCGACATCGGCACCGGCACTGGGTTCCTGGGCTTCCTCGCCGCCAGGCTTGGTGCCAGGCGGGTGGACCTCTACGAGTCCGGCAGCATTGCCAGCGTGGCGCGCAAGCTCTTGCGCCACAACCGCCTGCGCAACTGCCATCTGCACGAGATGCACTCGACCGAGGTGCTCGAGCCCGAGCGCGTCGATCTGATCGTATGCGAGACGCTTGGCAACTACGCCTTCGAGGAGAGCATCATCGAGACGCTCAACGATGCGCGCACCCGTTTTCTGAAGCCCGGCGGCGTCATTGTTCCCTCGGCTGTGCGGCAATACCTGTGCCCGGTCGTGAGCAACCGGTTCCTCAATGAGCTGTCGGCGTGGGACCGCGTCGGCTACGAGCTCGACATGGGGCCGGCCAAGACCATGACGCTCAACAACATCTATGTCCGCACCTTGAAGCCTGGCGATCTCCTGGAGGACGGCGGGGCCGCCAGGATGTGGGATGAGGCTGCGTTCCATCGCCACAACAAGTCCACGCGCATGGGCGAGGCATCATGGACGCCGGGTCGACGCACCGACGTGTACGGGTTGGCCCTGTGGTGGACAGCGGATCTGGCTCACGGCATCGACCTGTCGACCGGCCCGCTCGATCCGCCGACCCACTGGGAGCAGCTCTATCTGCCGGTGCTGACGCCGCTAACTGTCGAGGCAGGACACACCTTGACCGCCCGCATCCGCTCGACCACGTCATACCAGAGCGGTACGAACGTGACGTGGACGCTTACGGTGAAGACCGCGGCAGGCGGGCAGGTAAGCCACCAGTCGCTCGACCTTGAGAAAGGCTTCCTCCCCTGACACAGCCTTTGCCGCAAAGTGACACCCAGGGAAGGGAATGTGGAGGCTTGGGCGGGGGTCGCTTTTTCGCCCCAATGCGCTCGGATAGGCTGCCCCTGAGATGCAGTGTGGCGCATCGGAGAGGTATCAGACCCTCCGGGGCTGAGAGCGTAATGCAACTGCCAGAGCCTGGGAGGGCGACGTGACCGAGCCGCCGACGGGCTGTCGGCTCTATGCCGTGATCGAGGCTGATGCGGGCGCCGGCGAGCGGCTGGCGGCTGTGCTGGCTGCTGCGGAGATCGCCGCCGTTCTGATTGCGCCTGCGCCGGGCCAACCTCTGGAGGCGGCGCTGGCGCGGCCTCTCATCGAGCAGGCCAGGACGGCGGGCGCCACCGCGCTCATCTGGAACGATGCTGCGCTCGCCCGCGCCGTGAGCGCGGATGGCGTGCACCTCGCCGCGCACGATGAGCCGCGGGCGCCCTACGATGCGGCCAGGGGCGTGGCGGGACGGGATGCGGTGGTCGGCGCCGAAGCTGGCATCTCGCGCCACGCCGCGATGCTGCTGGCGGAGGCGGGTGCCGACTACGTCGGCTTCGGCGCGCCGCCGCACCTGAAGGACCGCGACAAGGGGCGTCTTCGCCGCCAGGAGCTGGTGTCGTGGTGGTCGCCGCTGTTCGAGGTTCCCTGCGTCGCCTTCGATGTGGAGACGCCGGCCGAGGCCGCCGACCTTGCCGCGGCGGGCGCCGATCTCATCGCCGTCACGCTGGCATCGGGGGTATCGCCGGCGGCTGCGGCCAGCCTGGTTGAAAGCCTGCATCAGGCCATTCAGACGCATACATCATCATCGCCTTGAGGAGTTGCCCAATCATGGTCGAGACGCGCGCAATTGCGGCTCTCGGAGCGATCGCTGCCCTGCTGCTGAGCGTTGGTGTCGCCGCAGCCGATACCAGCTCCTGGGCGGGGCGCGTCGATCCTGCCGCGCCGATCGAGAGGAAGAAGCCGAAGGCGCCGGCGGCCAAGGCTGGCGCGCCGGTGCCGGTCATTAAGGCGAGGCCGGTTGCTGCCCACGGTGGCTCGGCGCCGGTGTTGAAGCCGCCGGCCGCAAAAGGGCACCAGGCAAAGGCGCAGCCGGCGGCTGAGAGCGATCCGGCCTATGAGGCCTTCGAGCAGGGGCATTATCTGACGGCCCTAGAGCTCGGCGTGAAGGGCGCCGAGCTGGGCGAGCCGCAGGCGCACACCCTCGTCGGCCGCATCTACTCGGAGGGGCTGGGCGTGGCGCCGAATGCCCCATTGGCAGCGCAGTGGTTCGCGCGCGGCGCCGAGCTCGGCGATACCGAGGCGATGTTCGCCTACGCCATGATGCTGGCGCAGGGGCGCGGCGTCGATAAGAACCTCGCCGAGGCGGCGCGCTTCTTCGAGGCGGCGGCGGCACGCCGCCACCCGCTCGCCAACTACAACCTCGCGCTCCTCTTCCTGCGCGGTGACGGCAAGCCCGAGAACCCGTACCGCGCCTTCATGCACATGCGCTTTGCCGCGGAGAACGGCGTGATCGCTGCCGAGTATGACCTCGGCACCATGTACGCGACCGGCACCGGAACCCAGGCCAACGCCTTCGAGGCTGCAAAGTGGATCGGCAAGGCGGCAGCTGCGGGGCATACGGAGGCTCAGCTCGACTACGCGGTGATATTGTTCCGTGGACACGGCGTGCCGCCGGACGCCACGCGCGGCGCCGAGTACTTCCGGCGCGCCGCAGAGAAGGGCGTGGCGACGGCGCAGAACCGGCTGGCCCGCTGCTATACGCACGGCGCCGGCGTGAAGCAGGACCTGGTCGAGGCCGCCAAATGGAACCTCATTGCCAAGGGCGGGGGCATCCAGGACGAGGCGCTCGACAAGATGCTGGCCAAGCTGCCGGGCCCGGACAAGGCCAAGGCGCAGATGGCCGCGCGGCAGTGGCGCGACCGCATGACCGTCGGGCTGAATTAGGTCCACACCAAGGCTGACAGCCGCACCGCCGAGCCAGCGGGCCATGCTGTGGAGCCGAGGGCCGGCCGTCGTTCAGCGTGCATTCAGCCCGGGCCTGTCATGTCACCCCGGACGATGCCGTCGTCGACTGGGGAAGCGACACCATGCGGGTTGATGTACAGGCACTCCGGCAAAGGCGCGCGGCGCGAATGGCTCTGGCGTGCATCGGCGCGGCCCTGGCCTTGCCCGCCTTCGAGATCGGCTATCGGCTGCAGACGCAGCGGCCGGTGCTTGCCCTTGAGGACTGGCGCGCAGGGCGCCTTGAGGACCTCAAATTCGGCGACCGGGTTCGGTTCGACCCGGTGCTGGGGTGGGCCCTGCGAGACGAGTACGAGAGCGAGCGCTACCACACGTTGGACCATGGCATTCGCCGCAATTTCTGCGAGAGGGATATCCGCCCCGGCGGCGTGCTTGCGGTCGGCGACGCCTTCACTGATGGCGGGACCGAGGTGGCGGATGGCGAGACCTGGCCGGCGCACCTTGAGCGCATCGCCGCCGTGCCCGTGCTGAACGGCGGGGTGGCCGGATATGCAATCGACCAGATCGTGCTGCGTGCAGAGCAGCTCCTCACCGAGGCGCAGCCCAGAACGCTGATTGTCGGCGTGCACGAGGAGAGTATCGAGCGGGCGGGCTTCTCTGTCTACGGCACGCCCAAGCCCTACTACACGATCGATGCCGGCACGCTCGTCCATCACGCCCCGGTGCGCGAGCCGGCGAGTCCCGGCGCCACGCCGGATTGGCGCACCGCAGTGCGCGACATCCTCGGGTATTCGGCGGTGCTCGATGTCGTGCTCGGCCACGTGGCGCCCGACTATTGGCAGGGCAGGATCGAAGCGCCGGTATTCCGGACAGTCGACAACGATCCGACGGCGGTGACCTGCGCGCTGCTGCAACGGCTGAAGGGACGGGCGGACACGGCCGGCGTGCGCGTGCTGCTGCTGATGCAGTATGCCCGCAAAGTGATCGCCGACGGCTCGGAGCCCGGCGCGGCGACCAGGGCGGCCGCGGCTTGCGCTGCTGCCGTGGGGATGGAGGTCGTCGACCAGCTCGGGTCTTTGCGCGCGGCCGTGGCCGCGAAGCCCGACGTTCTGGATGAGCTCTATCTCAGCAGCGGTTTTGGGCAGATGACACGCGCCGGAAACCGCGCCACTGCCGAGCTGCTGGCCGGCGCGCTCAGCAAGACCGTCGCGCTCAACAACAAGTAGCTGCCTCAAGCAGGCAGCCACCTATCCGGGCGTCACCGGTTGCGGGTGGGGAGCGAGCGGCGGGATCGTGGGCGCGGCGGGTGACGGCTGCGCAGGGACAGGTGCAGGAGGTACCGGCGATTGCGCCGGCTGTCCGGCAGCAGGCGCCGTCACCGGTGCCTGGGGCGCCGGTGCGGCAGGCACGTTGGCGGGCTCGCTCTCCTTGAGGCGTCGCCAGCGCTCGAGCTCCTGCAGGTCCCGCTCGATCTTGCGCGCTGAAAGCTCCTGCTCCAGTGCGCTCGTGTCGATCTGCTGCTGGGCGCCGGCCAGCGCGGAGATCGGGGCACGGTAGGATACGATCGCAGGCGGCAGCGCTCTGGCGCTCGGGTCAGCCGATCGCGCTTCAAGACGCCATTGCGAGTCGAGGTTGAAACTCTTGAGGTCCAGGCGCGCCGAACCGATGGTCCGGCCCTGGTCGGTCTCCACCAGCAGCGACTTGCTGCGCACCTCGCCGTCGGCAATCTCGAGCGGATAGCTCGCCTGGCCGACCGGCAGATTTTCTGCGCTGAGCGCGGCTCCCAGCGCCTCGCGCAGCGTCGCCCCGAGCTTGCCGGACTCCGCCTTGAGTGCTGCGTCGGTGGCGGTTGCAATGGCGGCCGGTGAAAGGCCCGGCAGTCTGGCGTCATCGAAGGCGATGCTCCCCGTTCCCTGCAACGCTGCGATCACCGCGCGTGGGCTCAGTCCGCGCCCGGAAAACTGCAGCGTGCCGCTGACAGGGCCGGCGGCCTTGGCCGTGGCCTCAGGCGCCGCCTTGGATGGACGGGCCCCGGCAATCTCCTCGAGGGCAATGCCGAAGCCCAGTGTGCCGTGCACGTCGGCACCGGCGGCGGCCTTCTCGATGCGGGCCGTCGCCTTGACCTTGCCGCCAAGGGCGGTGCCCACGATCTCCTTTGCCTCGATCTTGCCGGGTTGCAGGATGACGTGGAGGCGCGCGTCCGCCAGGGCCATGCCATCCGTGAGCATCAGGCGCTTGCTGTGGAGGTTGATCTGCCCCTCGAAAGCGTCGAAGGCGGATGCGCTGAACGGCTCGTCCGGCCACGGGATTTGCTGCCCCGTCAGTACCGCCTCAGCGGCGCTCGCCGCGCCGAACCGCAGATCGAGCAGCGGACCCAGCAACGTCGCGACGCTGATCTCTTCGAGCCCGAGCTCAGCATCGATGTGCCGCCGTTCGCCACTTGCCGTCGGCGCCAGTGCGATCCTGCCCGTCACGCGGCGTTCGCCCAGCTGCAGAGCCAGCCTGTCCATGCTGATGGCACTGCCATCGAGAGCAAGCTTCAGCCGCGCGGCGACCGGTACGCCATCCGCCCGCAAGGTCGGTGCGAGGCCGACCAGGCTGGCCAGGACGGCGCCATCGCCGGCCCGCACCTCAAGATCGCCGTCGGCCTTGACGTTCCCGCCCTGGTGGAGCTGGACCTGGCCACGGAAGTTGGCATCGACGCCGGCGGAATCGATCGTCACCAGCGACATGAGCCCCTCGGATGGGATGCCGTTGGCGCGCACCAGGATGTGGCCGCGCTTGACGGCACCGGTCCGTGCGAATGGCGCGGTTTCCGGGAACAGGAGGCCGGCCAGCTTCCCGGCGTCGTCAGCCTCGACGGAGGCGGTGATCTCTGCGCGCCCGTCGCGCCAGCCCGAGCCGCTCCCATCGAGGCGCGCCGCGATCTTGACGACACCACTGTTGCCTTCGCCGTCGAGCATCAAGTCGGCCGATGTCCGGCTGCGGGCGCCGAACCTCAAAGTGCCGGCCAGGCGCAGCGGCACCATCGCCTGCGCTCGCCTGTCGCCCGGAGCAAACGCGGCCGGAACCCCGAGCAGCGCGGCGAGCGGGGCGATGCTTTCCGCGGTTTCGGCGGTGACATAGCCCCGCAGCGCTCCTTTCGGGGCGACCGCCAGATTGTCCACCTTGCCGTCGAGCTGCAGATTGTAGCCGTCGTCTCCTGACAGCCGCAGCTTGAGCTGCTTGAGGTTGCCGCCCTTCATCGTCACGGCGCCGATGAAATCGCGATAGGTGCGCTCCGCCGTCAGCAGCTGTCCGGCTTTGAGCTGCACGTCGAGATCCGACTGCAGGGCGCGCAGTACGGCGTTGCCGGTGGTGGGTGCGCGTGTCGGGTTCTGCCTGGCAGAGGCGGCCCCGGTGAGGATGCCGAACAGATCCGGCAGGCCGATATCGGCTGGCAGCAGGCTGCGCGCATCGAGCTTGGGGCCTTCGAGCAGCAGCGCCAGCTCTGGCCGCCCTGTCCAGCGGTAGCGGCCGCGGCCTTTGAGCAGCGTGCCCGCCAGCACCCCGTTGAGATCGCTCACCGCCGCCTGGGCCGTGTCAATCGTCAGATTTGCGCGCAGGTCGAACGGTCCGTCGGCGTCGGCTGCGAGCGACAGGCCCTTGCCGGTCGCCCAATCGACAAAGCGGGCGGTGCTCGCGCCCCTGACACCGATACTGCCGGCGAAAGAGAGGGCTTTGCCGGCACCGGAGATGCTGCCTTTGATGTCGCCGCGGCTGCCGCCGGGCAGGGTCGTGCGCAGCTCGGCGATCTCCAGCTTGTCACCGGTGCGTGCGAGCCCGAGCCGGACGGGGCCAATGGACTCGCCGGCGAGCTTGGCCTGCTCGATGGCGATGCCCATGCGCGTCTGGCCATGCGCAGGGAGAAGATCGCGCAGCCAAGCTGCGAGCCTGGTGACGCTGGCGACCGGTCCGATGCCCTCCGAGGCTCCGGCCAGCCGGTCGAGATCAAGCCAGCGTGACTTCAGGCCCATCTCGATCGCCACCGGCGCGCCCCATACGGCGCGCACGTCGCCGGTGACGATCTGCGGCCGGTCGCCCTGGTCGAACGTCAACGTCAGATCCGAGAGAAGCGCCCCGGTCATGTCGGCCCGGAGTTGCGACTTCACCTCCAGCGGAGTCTCGCGCGGATCGGCATCGGCTGAGCTTTCCGACGCCGCCGCCGAAGGTGTGCCGGCCAGCGGCAGACGTGCGGTCAGTGCTCCCTCGATCCGGGTCTTGCCCATGAGATCGACAGCTCGCGCGTCGAGCGTGTAGCTCGCCCGTGTGTCGAGGCGGCGGATGGCCAGGCGGAAGGGGACCTTGCCGTCGCCTTCCGGCTCGGCGGTGGACAGCCGGACCTCGCGCTTGCCGCCGTCGGCGGTGGTGTAGCTGGCGCGCAGGCGATACGGTCCATCGAGCGCCGGTGCCGACAGCTCGCCGTTGATGCCGTCGAGCCGCCCCCGCTCCACCCCGTCGCTGCCGTGGAACGCCAGCGT
>DASURA010000263.1:0-5949 GCA_036280295.1 Hyphomicrobiaceae bacterium | reverse complement strand
CGTGTCTCGCGCCGCAAGGCTGCCAAGCCGGTCATCGTCATCGATCCCGGCCACGGTGGCCACGACTCAGGGGCCATGAAGTACGGCACCGTCGAGAAGGACGTCGTACTCTCCTTCAGCCTGAAGCTGCAGGAGAAGCTGCTGGCGACCGACTACTACAAGGTGGTGATGACGCGCGACACGGACGTGTTCCTGCCGCTGCACGAGCGGCGCGAGATCGCCGAGCGCAACTCGGCGGCCCTGTTCATTGCCATCCACGCCGACTACACGGAACGGGCGAGCGCCCGCGGTGCCACCATCTACTCGCTGCGGCCGAACGTAGCAGCAACCCTGCGGCGGGCTGCCGCGGCCAGAGGCGAGACCGATCTGACCACCAGGGAGGTGGCGCCGCTCAAGCGGGCTGACGCCTCCGGCGGCGAACTCAGCACGGTTCGCGGCATTCTCGCCGAGAAGGCGCGCGACCTCATCGAGATCAACAGCCAGCGCACCAGCGTGCTGGCGCGATCGCTGGTCAATTACGTCGGCACCAGCACGAACCTGATGGAGAATCCAGACCGCAATGCCGCATTTGCTGTGCTGAAGACCGCCAAGGTGCCTGCCATCCTGCTGGAGCTTGGCTACGTCACAAACCTGCAGGATGCCGCTCAGCTCAAGTCCGATCGCTGGCGGGACCGGGTCGCGGCCTCACTGGTGACGGCCATCAATAAATTCGTGAGCGAGTGCCGCGTGATCGATTGCAGATGAGCGGTTGACAGCCTTCCCAAGGACGGGTTTCAGGGGCTGGTCTCTCCCGTTCGCAGAAGGCAGGCGCGTGCTCTCCCACCCGTCATCCCCGGAATGATCGTTCTCCACGGAACCAGCGACGTGCCGCCGGCCGCGCGTGGCGGCGTTCTTGCCATCGGCAACTTCGACGGCGTGCATCGCGGCCATCAGGCGTTGCTGAAGGCAGCGAAGGAGCGGGCGGTGCAACTGGACGCCCCCGCCGGCGTCATCCTGTTCGAGCCGCACCCGCGCGAGCATTTCCAGCCCGACGAGCCGCACTTCCGCTTAACCCCGCTGGCGCGCAAGCTGGAGCTGCTGGAGAGCCACGGCCTCGATCTGGCCGTGGTGGTGAGGTTCGACGCCGCGCTGGCCGGCCTGTCTGCACAGGAGTTCATCGACAGGATCATTGCCGGTGCTCTGGGCGCCCGGCATGTCGTCATCGGCTATGACTTCCGCTTCGGTAAGGGGCGCACCGGCGACACGGAGTTGCTGCGTCAGGCCGGCAGTGAGCGCGGATTCGGCCTCACGGTGGTGGCGCCGGTGGGCGATCATGCCGGACAGGTATTCTCCTCCGGTGCCGTACGCGCGGCCTTGGCCAAAGGCGACGTGTCCGGCGCGGCCCGCGTGCTCGGCCACTGGTGGCGCGTCACCGGCACGGTGATCGGCGGCTTCAAGCGCGGCACCGGCCTCGGCTTTCCCACCGCCAACATCGCGCTCAGCCCCGGAACGGCGCTGGCGCACGGCATCTACGCGGTGCGGGTCTACGTCGACGGCAAGGCACATGCGGCGGCTGCCTATCTCGGCACCCGGCCGACGTTCGATAACGGCGCTCCCATGCTCGAAGTGTTCCTGTTCGACTTCGACGGCGACCTTTACGGCCAGCAGATCGCCGTGGAATTCATCGGCTTCGTCAGGGAAGACGCCAAGTTCGACTCGCTGGAAGCACTGAAGGCACAGATCGCCAAGGACTGCACCAGGGCGCAGGAGATCCTGGATGAAGCACCGGCCGCCCCGCAGGTTGGGTGACGCCGCAGCCGCAACGGTGCAATTGAGCGCCCGACGCCGGGCGCGTCACCCAACCTACGAGTTGCCCCATTCTCCCGACGCGGCTACAAAGCCGCCCATGTCGCAGATCCTGCCATCGAAGGCCCAGCTGAGACGAATTATAGGCCCGGCCGCCTAAGGGCGCCCGGGGTCTCCCCGCATTACCGAAGCCTCTCTCTTCTCTCAGCTTTTGCAGACGGCATCCCCATGACTTCTTCAAACAAATCCCAGCCCAGGTCTGATGCGCGCGACTGGAGCGCAACCCTGTTTCTGCCGAAGACGTCCTTCCCCATGAAGGCCGGCCTCCCCGAGCTGGAGCCGCGGCTGCTCAAGAGATGGGCAGGGCTCGGCATGTACCAGCGCCTGCGCCAGGTAGCCAAGGGACGGCCCAAGTTCGTCCTGCATGACGGCCCGCCCTACGCCAACGGCAACATCCACATCGGCACCGCGCTCAATAAAATTCTGAAGGACATGGTAACGCGCGGTCAGCAGATGCTGGGCTTTGATTCCAACTACGTGCCGGGCTGGGACTGCCACGGCCTGCCAATCGAGTGGAAGATCGAGGAGGGCTACCGCGCCAAGGGCAAGCGCAAAGAGGACGTACCGGTGCTCGAGCTGATCGCCGAGTGCCGGGCCTTTGCGCAGAAGTGGGTCGACATCCAGCGCGAGGAGTTCAAGCGCCTGGGCGTCGAGGGCGATTGGGACCATCCCTACATGACGATGGCGCCTGCCGCCGAGGCCGTCATCGCCCGCGAGATGATGAAGTTTGTCGCCAACGGCCTGCTCTATCGCGGCTCCAAGCCTGTCATGTGGAGCGTGGTGGAGAAGACGGCGCTCGCCGAGGCCGAGATCGAGTACCAGGACTATACGAGCGACACCGTCTGGGTGAAGTTCCCCGTGGCGTCGCCGGCTAAGGCAAAGCTGCCCGAAGGCGCCGCGGTGGTGATCTGGACCACCACGCCGTGGACGCTGCCCGGCAACCGTGCCATCAGCTTCTCATCCAGGATCGACTACGCGCTCTACGAGGTGACCGAGGCACCCGACGGCAACTGGGCCAAGCCCGGCGACACCCTGGTCCTGGCACAGAAGCTGGCCGAGCCGGTCATGAAGGCCGCCAAGGTCACGGCCTACGAGTTGCGCGCCGTGCTGGGCGCCGATGTGCTCGGCAAGCTGGTTTGCGAGCACCCTCTGAAGGGAGTGGGCGACGGCTACCAGTTCGCCGTGCCGCTGCTCGACGGCGACCATGTGACCGACGAGGACGGCACCGGCTTCGTCCACACCGCCCCCGGCCACGGTCGCGAGGACTTCGAGATCTGGATGGACTTCGGAGCCCGCCTCGCCGAGCGCGGCATCGACACCACCATCCCGTTCACGGTCGATGCCGACGGTCGCTTCACCCGCGAGGCGCCGGGCTTCGAGGGCAAGCGCGTCATCACCGACAAGGGCGAAAAGGGCGACGCCAACGACGCCGTCATCAAGGCGCTGGTCGAGAAAGGCGCGCTGATCGCCCGCTCGCGCCTGAAGCACCAGTACCCGCACTCCTGGCGCTCCAAGAAGCCCGTGATCTTCCGCAACACGCCGCAGTGGTTCATCGCCATGGACCGGGCGATCGGGGCGCCCTCCCTCTCCCCGCTTTCGCGGGAAGAGGGTCGGGGTGAGGGGGAGCCACAAGCTGAGAGCCTACCACTTGACCCTGCCGCCCACCCTAGCCCTCTCCCCGCAAGCGGGGAGAGGGGACCAGACCCCGACTCCGCCATCGCCGGCCACACCCTGCGCCAGCTGGCGCTGCGCGCCATCGCCGAGACGCAGTGGGTGCCGCCGCAGGGTCAGAACCGCATCACCGGCATGATCGAGGCCAAGCCCGACTGGGTGCTGTCGCGTCAGCGCGCCTGGGGCGTGCCGATCCCGATCTTTGTCAGGGATAACGACGACGGCTCCTACGAGATCCTCAAGGACGAGAAGGTCAACGCACGCATCGTCGCCGCCATCGAGGCGAAGGGCATCTCCGCGTGGCACGAGCCGGGTGCCGCCGAGCGGTTCCTGGGCAAGAAATGGAGCGGCAAGGGCTGGCGCAAGGTCGACGATATCTGCGACGTCTGGTTCGATTCCGCGTCAACGCACGCCTTCACCCTGGAGGACCCGGAGCATTTCCCGCAGCTCGCCGGCATCCGCCGCAAGCGCGACGGCGGCTCCGATACCGTGATGTACCTGGAAGGTTCCGACCAGCACCGCGGCTGGTTCCACTCCTCGCTGCTTGAAAGCTGCGCCACCCGTGGCCGCGCCCCCTACGACGTCGTGCTCACGCACGGCTTCGTGCTCGACGAGAAGGGGGAGAAGATGGCCAAGTCCAAGGGCAACGTCACTGCGCCGCAGGAGGTGATCTCCAAGTCCGGCGCCGACATCCTGCGCCTGTGGGTGGCCGCCTCCGACTACGCCGACGACCTGCGCATCGGCCAGGAGATCCTGAAGACGTTCGTCGAGACCTACCGCAAGATGCGCAACACCCTACGCTGGATGCTGGGCACGCTGGCGCACTACGAGGGCCGCTCGCAGCTCGCCACGGCGGCACTGCCGGAGCTGGAGCAGCTGATGCTGCACCGGCTGGCGGAGATCGACGAGGTGGTCCGCAAGGCCTATGCCGACTACGACTACAAGCGCGTGGTAGCAGTGCTCTCGCACTTCATGAACACGGACCTGTCCGCGTTCTACTTCGACATTCGCAAGGATGCGCTCTACTGCGAGCCCTACTCCAGCGCCAAGCGCAAGGCGGCGCTGGAGACTATCGAGCAGATCTTCCGGCACGTCACCCTGTGGCTTGCTCCGCTCGTCTGCTTCACTGCCGAAGAGGCGTGGCTGGCGCGCTATCCCTCCGACGACGGCTCGGTGCATCTTGAGACATTCCCCGAGGTCTCCAGGACGTGGCGCAACGATGCGCTCGCGGAGGATTGGGAGCACATCAAGAAGGCGCGCCGGGTCGTGACGGGCGCCCTTGAAATCGAGCGCGCCAACAAGCGCATCGGCTCGGCTCTGGAGGCGGCGCCCAAGGTCTACATCGACGATGACGTGCTGCTGGCTGCGCTCGAAGGCATCGATTTCGCCGAGATCTGCATCACCTCCGGCATCGAGATCATCGACGGGCCGGCACCTGAAGGTGCTTTCACGCTCCCGGACGTTCCAGGCGTTGGCGTCGTGCCGGCCAAGGCTACAGGCACCCGCTGCGCCCGCTCCTGGCGCTACACCGACGACGTAGGCTCCGACCCGGACTATCCCGAGCTCTCTGCCCGCGACGCCGCCGCCGTGCGCGAGCTCGACGCCCGGCCAGGCGCGGCGCGTTGATTCATGCAGCACACATGACTATGCGTATGCTGCATGAGAAAAGTACGTAAATCCAGGACGAGCCCTACAGCTGGCGTCCGAGCTCCGATCTCCGGGAGGAGCTGCACGCAGCGTGCAATCGTGGGCACAGAGTGCGGGTAAAAGGGCCGCATACTGCGTCCTGGGGGCATTACACCCTATTTGGTCTCCCGCTTGATCCCCTGCACCGCCTCCTCCAGCGCCTGCAGGAAGCGCGAGCGGTCCTGGCGGGTGAAGCTGGCGTTGTAGCCCTGGCTCTGACCGGTCTCGCGCAGGTGGCGGGAGAGGTTGCGCATGGCCAGCGCCATGCCGATGCCGGCGTCGGTGAATGGCTTGCCGGTCGGCCCGATCACGCGGGCGCCGGCCTCCAGGCAGCGCGCGGCCAGGGGAATATCCGCGGTCACGATGATGTCGCCCTTGCCAGCGCGCTCCGCGATCCAGTCGTCGGCCGCATCAGGCCCGTCGGAGACAACGACGCGTTGGATCAATGGCCCCTCCGGCAGCCGCATCCAGCTGTTGGAGACGAAATGGACGGTGAGCCCATGCCGCTCTGCCACCCGAACCGCCTCGTCTTTCACCGGGCAGGCGTCGGCATCGATGTAGAGGGTGATGGCCAAACCGCGCTTGCTCCGTTCAAAGCCGCCGAATCGTAGGGGTAGAGTCGAGGAGAGGCGCGGTGGCTTGGGGTCCGACTGAGACCAACGCTCCGTTTCCTCTCCCCGCTCATCGAACCGGACGTGCGGCTTTCCCGCATCCGGCTCTCCGACTGGTTTTCGTCTCATGGCCCAC
>DASURA010000262.1:0-3629 GCA_036280295.1 Hyphomicrobiaceae bacterium | reverse complement strand
CAAGGACGAGATGATGACGGTGGTCACGCGCCAGCTCTCCGACGAGGACATCGAGGACCTGGCGGCGTTCTATGCCGGGCTGAGCCGCAGGGCGGATTAGCGCGCGGCGCGTAATCCCCCTCTGTGGGCGGTGGATCGGCGGATTGCGCTTCGCTGATCCGTCCTACGCCTTCACCCCGCCAACTGCAGCTGCAGGACGCGGCCGCCGCGTTTCAGGACGATCAGCCAGCTGCGCTGGCGCTGCTTCAGCAGGCTCTCCAGCTGGGCGGCGGACTCGATGCGGTCGCGGCCGACCTGGACCACTACATCGCCGGGCCGGAACAGCCGGGCGGCGGTGGAGCGGGCGCGCACCGAGATCACGACAACCGCGCCATCATCAGCATCGTCCACACCCAGCTCTTGGCCCATCCCTGGCAGCAGGTTGGCGACGCGGGCGCCGTCAAAGGGATGCGAGCCGGATAGATCGCGGGCGTCGACTGCCGCCTCCGGCGCCGGGCTCAACACCAGCTCGACCTTCGCCGGCCGGCCCTTGCGCACCACCTGGAGCTGGGCGCGATTGCCGATGCCGCGCGTGGTCAGCCGGTAGAGAACGGCACGGGCGTCGTCCACGTCGTGGCCATCGACGGCCACGATCACGTCGCCGGCCTGCAGCCCGGCCTCGGCGGCGGGGCTCTTGTCCTGCAGGCGTGTGACCAGCGCACCGGCCACGCGCGGAAGCCTCAGCTGCTCGGCCAGCTCCCGCGTCACCGGTGCCAGCCTGGCGCCCACCCACGGGCGTTGCAGCTTGCGGCCGGTCTGGGCGCTGTCCACGACCAGCTTGACCAGATTGGACGGTATGGCGAAGCCGATGCCCATCGACCCGCCGGAGCGGGAGTAGATCGCCGTGTTGATGCCAACCACCCGCCCACTCATGTCGACCAGCGCCCCGCCCGAGTTGCCGGGATTGATGGCGGCATCGGTCTGGATGAAGGCCTGGGCGGCGGAGCGCGTCACCTTGGTGCGATCCAGTCCGGAGATGATGCCGCTGGTGACAGTCTGGCCGACACCGAACGGGTTGCCGATGGCGAGCACCATGTCGCCGACCTCGGCGGCATCGGAGTCGGCGAACTGCAGATGCGGGAAGCGGCCATCGCCGCCCTCGATGCGCAACACTGCGATGTCGGTCTTCTCGTCCGACAGCAAGACCTTGGCGTTGAGCTCGCGCCGGTCGTGCGTGACGATGCTGATCTCGGCGGTGCCCGCCACCTTGATCACGTGCGCATTGGTGACCACCACGCCGTCGGCGCTGACGATCACGCCTGAGCCGAGCGAGCTCTGCACGCGCTCCTGCGGCATGCCGTAGGGTTCGCCGAAGAAGCGGCGGAAGATCGGATCGTTGGCGAATGGCGAGACGATACGCGCCCTGCCGCGCACGTAGACGTTGACGACAGCCGGCGCGGTGCGCTTCACGATCGCGGCGAAGGAATATTGCGCCGCCTCGCGCGAGGGTGGCACCTCCTTCTGTTGAGCCGTCGAGGGACCCGCCAGAAGTGCGAGCACGGCCAACGCCGTGACGACGCGCCAAACGCCAAACAGTCTCACCCGCAGCCGGCTCATCCGAGCGCCCTCTCCTCGCAGCGAGCGGCGCCGCCGGGCGCCGCGCGGCAACACCAAATTCAAGCTCCGGGCCTGCAAGTGCCGCCGCGAAGCTTGTTTCTCAAGGCCCGGTGGGGTGACCGCACCGTGCGTCAGGCACGCGTCAGGCGCCGGTGGCGGCCTGCTGCTCCTTCAATGCCTCGGAGCGGGCCTTATCCTCCGCGCCCTTCACGCTCTCGTCGCGGTCGACGAGCTCGATGACGGCAACGGGAGCGGAATCGCCATAGCGGAAGCCGGCCTTGATGACACGGGTGTAGCCACCGGCGCGGTCCTTGTAGCGCGGCCCCAGCACGTCGAACAGCTTCTTGACCATCGTCTCATCGCGCATGCGCGAGGCGGCGAGGCGGCGCGAGTTCAGATCGCCGCGCTTGGCGAGCGTGATGTACTTGTCCATCACGCGCTTCAGGTCCTTGGCCTTGGGCAGCGTGGTGACGATCTGCTCGTGCTTGATGAGCGAAGCGGCCAGGTTGGAGAACATGGCCTGGCGGTGTCCGGGGTCGCGGCTGAAACGCCGGCCCAGCTTGCGGTGCATCATGGTCGTTTGCCTTTCGGTTTCGTTTATCTAGCGGCGAGGTTCTACGGCCTCGCGTTGGTCAGCCCCCTCTCCCCGCTTGCGGGGAGAGGGCTGGGATGAGCGGCAGCAGCGCACTCTACGTTTCACTGCCCCTCACCCTCACCCTCTCCCCACGCTGAAGAAGCGTGGGGAGAGGGAATTCGCGCTCTAATACTGGTCCTCGTAGCGCTTGGCCAGGTCCTCGATGTTCTCGGGCGGCCAGTTCGGCACCTCCATCTGCAGGTGCAGGCCCATGCTGGCGAGCACCTCCTTGATCTCGTTGAGCGATTTGCGCCCGAAGTTGGGCGTGCGCAGCATCTCCGCCTCGCTCTTCTGGATCAGGTCGCCGATGTAGACGATATTGTCGTTCTTCAGGCAGTTGGCCGAGCGGACCGACAGCTCCAGCTCGTCCACCTTCTTGAGCAGGGCGGCGTTGAACGGCAGCGGCGAGGTCTCGACCGGCTCGATCGCTTTGGTGGGCTCCTCGAAGTTGACGAACACGGCGAGCTGATCCTGCAGGATGCGGGCAGCCAGCGCCACGGCGTCCTCGGCCGTCACCGAGCCGTCGGTCTCGACCGTCATGGTGAGCTTGTCATAGTCGAGGATCTGGCCCTCGCGGGTGTTCTCGACCTTGTAGGAGACCTTCTTCACCGGGCTGTACAGGCTGTCGACCGGGATCAGGCCGATCGGCGCATCGTCCGGCCGGTTGCGCTCGGACGGCACGTAGCCCTTGCCCATGTTGGCCGTGAACTCCATGCGGATCGACGCGCCCTGGTCCAGCGTGCAGATCACGTGCTCAGGGTTCAGGATCTCGACATCGGAGCTGGCCTCGATATCGCCGGCCTTGACCGGGCCTGGGCCCTCCTTCTTCAGCACCATGCGCTTGACGCCGTCGGAGTGCAGGCGGAGCGCGACCTCCTTGATGTTGAGGATGATATTGGTCACATCCTCGCGCACGCCGGGGATCGAGGAGAACTCATGCAGCACGCCATCGATCTGCACGCTGGTGATGGCGGCACCCTGCAGCGACGACAGCAGCACGCGCCGAAGCGCGTTGCCCAGCGTCATGCCGAAGCCGCGCTCCAGCGGCTCGGCGACGATGGTCGCAGTCTTGTCCTTCTGCCGGCCAGCCTCGACGGCGAGCTTGCTGGGCCGGATCAGATCTTGCCAGTTCTTATGGAGGACGTTTGCCACGGGGGACCTCACTTTGTCTTGCTGGGGCCGGGGCGCCGCCCTGATAAGCTCCAGGACAATTCCGGACGCCGCCCCTCCGCTCTTCGCTTAAACCTTAATCTCGCTGGCGTTCGGGCTAGACGCGGCGACGCTTGCGCGGACGGCAGCCATTATGGGGGATGGATGTCACGTCCCTGATCTGCGTAATCTGGAAGCCGACCGACTGCAGGGCGCGGAGCGCGGATTCGCGACCCGAGCCGGGGCCCAT
>DASURA010000261.1:0-6201 GCA_036280295.1 Hyphomicrobiaceae bacterium | reverse complement strand
GCGCTGATAACGGGAGGGGGCACCGGCATCGGCGCAGCCATTGCCAAGGCGCTCTCCGACGCCGGTGCTGCGGTGAGCCTTGTGGGTCGCCGCGCCGCGCCTCTCGAGGAGGTTGCCGCGAGCCTGGCGCGCGCCTCCGCTATCGTCGCGGATGTCACGCGCGAGCCGGACACCGTCGAGATGCTGCGCGCGGCGCAGCTGGCGTGCGGCCCCGTCGACATCCTTGTGGCCAATGCCGGCGCAGCCGAGAGCGCGCCGATTGCCAGGCTCGACCTGGCGCAGTGGCAGCGCATGCTTGATGTCAACCTCACCGGGGCCTTCCTCGCCACGAAAGCCGCGCTGCCCGATCTTGTCCGCAAGGATGCCCCGGCAAGCCGGATCATCTTCATCGCTTCCACCGCCGGCATGAAGGGATACCCGTATGTGGCCGCCTACTGCGCCGCCAAGCATGGCGTTGTCGGCCTGACGCGTGCCCTGGCTGCGGAGCTTGCCACCACCGGCGTCACCGTGAATGCGGTCTGTCCAGGGTATACGGAAACACCGCTGCTGGAGGCCTCGCTCGACACGATCACGGCCAAGACCGGACGCTCCCGCGAGGACGCGCAAGCCGGCTTGAGGCGGTTCAACCCGCAGGGGCGCTTCGTCAAGCCGAGCGAGGTTGCCGAGACGGTTCTGTGGCTGTGCACGCCGGGTGCGCAGGCCATCACAGGGCAATCCATCTCGGTTTCCGGAGGCGAGGTGTGACGCTGGCGCCGGCGCGCGTGAGAAAGGGGAGCCAATGACCGGAAACCAAGCCTTCGCCCCACGTCACTTCAACTGGCGCCTCGACGACGGCGTCGCGGTAATCTCGCTCGCTCGGCCCGAGCGCAAGAACCCGCTCAGCTTCGAATCTTATGCGGAGCTGCGCGACACCTTCCGCGCCCTGGCCTATGCCGACCAGGTGAAGGCGGTCGTCATCACCTCCAACGGCGGCAACTTCTGCTCGGGTGGCGACGTGCACGACATCATCGGCCCGCTGCTCGATCGCGACATGAAGGGCCTGCTCGCCTTCACGCGCATGACGGGCGACCTCGTGAAGGCCATGAAGGCGGCACCGCAGCCGGTGATCGCCGCCGTGGATGGCGTGTGCGTGGGAGCCGGCGCGATGATCGCACTCTATTCCGACATGCGCCTTGGCACACCGTCCGCCAAGACCGCATTCCTTTTCACGCGCGTCGGCCTCGCCGGTTGCGACATGGGTGCATGTGCCATGCTGCCCCGCGTGATCGGCCAGGGCCGCGCGGCGGAGCTGCTCTACACGGGCCGCACCATGTCCGCCGAGGAGGGCGAGCGCTGGGGCTTCTTCAACCGCCTGGCCGCACCGGAAGCGCTGGAGGCTGAGGCCGTGGCGCTGGCCAGGGGCCTCGCTCAGGGCCCGACCTTTGCACACATGATGACCAAGACCATGCTGAACCAGGAATGGGCCATGACCATAGACCAGGCCATCGAGGCCGAGGCGCAGGCGCAAGCCATCTGCATGCAAACCCGCGATTTCCGCCGCGCCTACGAGGCCTTTGTGGCGAAGACGAAGCCGGCGTTCGGAGGAGACTGAAGGATATTTCCTCCCGACATTTCATAAGCGGTTGAGAAGCAAAGAGGCGGCGTGATGTTCGCAAGCTCGATACTGGGGAAGATGCTCGGACGCGATGGTGGCAGCGTCAAGCGCGCTCGCCGCTTGGCGCCCAAGGGTGCTGCCAGCCTTGGTCCGTCCGCCCACGTCGATACCTTTGCGCGCGACAACCTTCCGCCTGCCGAGCAGTGGCCCGACCTGCTGCTCGACCGCCCCGAATTTCAGTATCCCGAGTACATCAACGCCGCCGTCGAGCTCACCGACCGCATGGTCGAGAAGGGCCACGGCGACCGCATCGCGCTGATCGGCAATGGTCGGCGCCGCACCTACAAGGAGCTGACCGACTGGTCGAACCGCCTGGCGCACGCCCTGGTCGAAGACCTGGGCGTCAAGCCCGGCAACCGCGTGCTGCTCAGGTCGGGCAACAACCCCGCCATGCTGGCGGCCTGGCTGGCGGTCACCAAAGCGGGCGCGGTCGCCGTCAACACCATGCCGCTCTTGCGCGCAGGCGAGCTTGCCAAGATCGTCGACAAGGCCGAGGTCTCGCTGGCGCTCACTGACAGCCGCATCGCCGACGAGCTGGTCGCCTGCGCCAAGGACAGCCGCTTCCTCAAGAAGGTTGTCACCTTCGACGGTACCGCCAACCACGATGCCGAGCTCGACCGCATGGCCCTGGGCAAGCCGGTCAGGTTCGATGCCGTCAGAACAGGGCGCGACGACGTGGCCCTGCTGGGCTTCACCTCCGGCACTACCGGCGAGCCCAAGGCGACCATGCACTTCCACCGCGATCTGCTGATTATCGCCGACGGCTACGCCAGGGAGGTGCTGGACGTCACCCCTGACGACGTGTTCGTCGGCTCTCCGCCCTTGGCGTTCACCTTCGGCCTGGGCGGGCTTGCGATCTTTCCGCTGCGTTTCGGGGCCACAGCGACGCTGCTTGAAAACGCCGCGCCGCCGCAGATGGTCGAGATCATCGAGACCTACAAGGCCACCGTCTGCTTCACGTCGCCCACCGCCTACCGCGCCATGATGGCGGCGATGGACAAGGGCGCCGATCTCTCCTCGCTCAGGGCCGCGGTATCGGCCGGCGAGACATTGCCGGCGCCGGTGTTCGAAGAGTGGACGCGCAAGACCGGCAAGCCGATCCTCGACGGCATCGGGTCCACCGAGCTCCTGCACATCTTCATCACCAACCGCTTCGGCGACGCAAGGGCGGCCGCCACCGGCAGGCCGGTTGCCGGCTACGGGGCCAAGATCGTCGATGACGACATGAACGAGGTGCCGGACGGCACCATCGGCCATTTGGCGGTGCGCGGTCCGACCGGATGCCGCTATCTCGCCGACCCACGCCAGACCAACTATGTGCGCGATGGCTGGAACCTGACGGGTGACGACTTCATGCGCGACAAGGGCGGCATCTTCCACTTCGCCGCCCGCGCCGACGACATGATCATCTCATCGGGCTACAACATCGCCGGCCCGGAGGTGGAGGCGGCGCTGCTCGCGCACCCTGCGGTCGCCGAGTGCGCGGTGGTAGGCGCCCCTGACGAGGAACGCGGGCATATCGTCCAGGCGCACGTCGTGCTGCGCGACGGTGTCGCCGCCGACGAGGCCACCGCCAAGGCGCTGCAGGACCATGTCAAGGCTGCCATCGCCCCCTACAAGTACCCGCGCTCCGTCAAGTTCATCGCCGCCCTGCCAAAGACGCAGACCGGCAAGATCCAGCGATACAAGCTGAAGCAATCGTAAGCTGGGTCAAGGCGAAGCCGCAGACCCGGCACCAAACCGCGTGGGGCTGCTGCCACTCCTTTCACGCGACCCGACCACCCTAACCCGAGAGAGGGCATGCACTTTCTACATCCCAAGAATTGGGCGCCCGCCAAGGGCTTCGCCAACGGCGTCGCCGCCGCGGGACTCCAGGTCTTCGTCGCAGGCCAAGTCGGCTGGAACGCGGAGCAGCATTTCGAGAGTGACGACTTTGTCGCCCAGGTCGAGCAGGCGCTCCGCAATATCGTCGCTGTGCTGGCGGAAGCCGATGGTGGCCCCGAGCACATCGTGCGGCTCACCTGGTACGTCACCGACAAGCATGAGTACATGGCGCGCCTGAAGGAGGTGGGCCGCGCCTACCGCCGGGTCATCGGCAGGCATTTTCCTGCCATGACCCTGGTCCAGGTGGCAGCCCTCGTGGAGGACCGTGCCAAGGTCGAGATCGAGGCGACTGCAGTGGTGGAAGGGCGCGCCGGGTAGGCTGCAGCCCCATGTGCACACTACCAGCACGCGGACACTCGCCGGCCGCTCTCCGACGAAGCGCCGCGGCCTTCCGCCGGATGCGTGCGGCTGGCCGAAACGGCACGCGTACAAGCTCATATTTCATCGATGAAGCACACTGACTTGCCAGCCGGGCTCGGGTTGCTCGGCTTGACCACATAAAATTTCATAACTAAAGTACTTCAAATTGCTGTGACCACGCCGTCAACGCTGGCAGGCCACAAGACAGATAGCGCACGAATGCGCGCAGGGGGCAGGCGACGATGAGCGAAGCCATCCGGATCTGGTATCAAAGCTACGTCGACTACGAAAACGGCAGCACATACTGGGACCGGCTCCGCGCGCATCTCGGCCACATCGCCGACCCGGGCACGACCGTCGACATCAAAGGCATCACCCCGCACGACAGCTATGCTCATGCGATCGTGGAGCTTCGCTGCGCGCGCGAGGTGATCTGCAATGCCGTACGCGCTGAGCGCGAGGGCTACGACGCATTCGTGATCGGGCATTTCCAGGATGCAGGCCTCTACGAGGCGCGGTCGGTCGTGGACATTCCCGTGCTGTCACTGGGAGAGGCGTCCATGCTCTACGCCTGCCAGATCGGTCAACGCAGCGGCATCGTCACCATCAATCCGCGCTACATTCCCTGGTTCCACCATCAAATTCGCAAGTACGGCCTTGAGCAACGCGTGTGCGGCGTGCACGCCATGACTTTCGAGCCCGGCCAGATCCTCGGAGCCTATACCTCGCAAGCGCGCGCCGAAGAGGTGGAGCGACTGTTCGAGCAGCAAGCCAAGCCGTTGGTCGCAGATGGGGTCGAGGTGCTCATTCCGGGCGGCGGCATCCCCATGCTGCTGTTCTCCGCCATTCAAGGTCATTCCGTGGACGGCGCCCCTGTCATCAACGGCATTCCGATCGTCGTGAAGATGGCGGAAACCGCCGTGAAGCTGCGCCGGCTTTGTGGATTGGGCGTCAGCCGCGCCTCGGAGTTCATAAAGCCGCCGGCGGAGATCATCGAGGAGTTCATGGCACATCCGAAGGGGCTTTGAGGCGGCGCGCATTGCCTTGCAGTAAGGCGATAAGGGGAATCCCGGCATTGCGTTTTCCGGGCAACACAGCGGGAAAGTTGAACGTGGTGGCACTCTGAGAGGGAGAAAAAACGTGGGCAAGTATTGGTTGAAGGCTGTCTGTATGCTGGGGGGAATGCTCGCGCTGGCGTCGATCCCGGCACGAGGCGAGATCGTCGTTGGCGTCGTCACCTCCCAGACTGGCGCAGTGTCGTCGCTCGGCATCCCCTATGCGAGGGGAATCGCCGCCGGCCATGCCTACATCGGGGAGGTCGGGGGCGAGAAGCTGCGCTACGTCTTGCTTGACGATACCTCCGATCCGTCCGTTGCCTCCAAGGCTGCACGCAAGCTGATCGAGGAAGAGAAGGTTGACGTCCTGATCGGGACGGCCGGTGCGCCGGGGACGGCCGCGATCATCACGGTCGCCACCGAGCAGCACGTGCCGACGATCGCCTACACGCCTGTCAAGTCCGTCCCCAAGGTCGATGGCGTGCCCTGGGCGATTTCCGTCCCGCAGCCTCCGTCGCTCATGGTCGGCGTCGTGGTCGAGGAAATGCACCGGAGAGGGATCAAGCGCGTCGGCTTCGTCGGCTTCAGCGATGCGTGGGGAGACCTTGTGTACAATAACCTCAAGGCAACGGGCGAGCCTCTGGGCATGACGGTCGTGACCAACGAGCGCTATGCGCGCGCAGATACGACGGTTACGGGCCAGGTTCTCAAGGTCGTTGCTGCCCGGCCCGACGGGTTTTTGGGCGGTGGCTCGGGCACCGGCGGCGCCTTGCCGTACATCGCGCTCGCCGAGCGGGGCTACAAGGGGCCGATCTTCGGCACGCCGGCCATCATCAACCCCGATTTCGTGCGCCTGACCGGCAAGGCGGCCGAAGGCCTGATCGCCAGCACCGGGCCGATCACAGTCGTGGAGCAGCTCCCGGACGGTCATCCCAACAAGACTATTGGGCTCGCCTTCAAGGACGTGCACCTGAAAGCCACCGGCGTGCCCTCCACCGACGGTTTCTCCGCATACGCATTCGATTCCTGGCTGCTGCTGGCGGATGCAGCGAAGCGGGCGCTGCCCAAGGCCAAGCCCAGGACGCAAGAGTTCCGGGCTGCCATGCGCGAGGCGATCTACAGCACGAAGGAGGTCGTCGGCACGCACGGCATCTACAATTACACCCCGGCGAGTCACCTGGGCACCGACAAGCGTGCGCTGGTCCTGGTGCGCCTTGAGCATGGGAAGTGGAAGCTCCTGAAGTAGGG
>DASURA010000260.1:0-9702 GCA_036280295.1 Hyphomicrobiaceae bacterium | reverse complement strand
CCAGCGCTGCGGCTTCCCGACGCAACACCTGGGACCCGGAAGCCGTCTGACTGGCCAGTCACGCGCTGAATGCGCCTGCCTCGCGGACCGCCCTACAAGGCGTGTCCCAGCTTACCATGTCTACCTGCAACGCTACGTTGTTGTGCCCCTTGATCGGGGCCGTGGTCGGTGTCCGTTTCCGACGGGCGAACGCACGACTGACTCAAATCGCGTCCGACGTGACGCGAGAAACGCTACTCCTCAACTTCAACTCAATCGAGATGGGCGAGCCCTGGCTCCGGCGAGAGCGGCGAGCCGCCCGGCGATACGCTGGCACTTTTTCGCCTCGGCGGCCCGTTTCAGTTCAAGCAAGGCGGGGCCCAATGCCATTCTCGGCGACTGGCGCGACCGGGCAGTGGTCGCGGACTCGAACGCATACGCGGTACTCACGCGAGACGACGCGACAACTTCGTAAGCTTCGCCAGGCAGGCACTCTTGCAGGGACTTTGAGGATCGGGACGATACGCGACTCATCACATCACCCGTTCAACAGCGGATACCGTTATAAGAACGGGCGACCGCCCGATTCCAATCCATGGCTCGCTTACGAAAACTCTCCCCGGCAACGCCACTCACTCAACACCAGGGAAGTGTACTTACGCTTACCGATACCCATGCGGGGCCGTTTAGACTTTCTTAGCCGTTCGTTCGCTAAGTGTTCGGCCATGACCCCTATATACACCCCCGTTTGTGTCGCAGATATGGCACAGAGTCTAGTGAAAATGGCATTCCCGGACAATTAGCTTGACTGATGTTTGGCAGCGTCGCCGCGGTTGCAGGCGCATTTGCAAATCGATCAAAGGGGCCAGTGGGGCCGACAGGGAGATTGGCGCGCATGATCGGGGGCTTGCAGCAGACCGGGCCTCAAGACGCGGAGGCGCGCGTCCTGTGCGCACACGGGGCCGGCGCGGGCATGGACACGCCATTCATGCGCTCGGTCGCCGCTCTGCTCGCCGAGCGCGGGCTTCTGGTCCTCCGCTTCGAGTTCGCCTACATGGCCGCCCGGCGCGAGGGTGGCGGGAGAAGGCCACCGCCCAAAGCCGAGCGACTTATGGACGAATATCGCGCCGCGGTTGCCGCGGCGGGGCCTGGTGCCCCGCTCTTTATCGGCGGCAAGTCCATGGGCGGACGGGTGGCGAGCCTGGTGGCCGACGAGCTCCATGCCGCCGGCCGCATTGCCGGCATGGTGTGCCTCGGCTACCCGTTCCATCCGCCCAATCAACCCGACAAGCTGCGCACGGCCCACCTGGAGGGCCTGACCTGCCCGGCCCTGATCGTCCAGGGCGAGCGCGACCCGTTCGGAGGACGCGCCGAGGTTGAGGCGATGCGGCTCTCCCCGGCTATCACCTTCCACTGGGCCGGCGATGGCGACCACGACCTGGGGCCGCGTGGCGGCTCCGGCTTCACCCGCAAGGGCAACCTGAGCGGTGCCGTGGATGCGGTAGAGAAATTCGTAAAGGCCCGCCTGGCCGCGTGACTCCGCGACCTGTTGGCAACGAGAACGATACCGCTGCGTCGGAATGTGTTTGCATTTCCCCGTGGCGCAGCCCATATGCGGGGAGCCGGTGCGGCCCGTGGTGGGCCGCGTCTCGCTTTTTGGTCTGGCACCGCCGTTGTCGGCCCGGTGTCGTCTCTGGAGCCGAGCTCCCTGGGCCAGGCGTGGGCCCATCCACAACCGGCATATCCATCACGCTATCCGAAAGTACATCTGCGAAATGCGAATCACTGGAACTGTGAAGTTCTTCAACGCCACGAAGGGCTTCGGCTTCATCACCCCCGAGGATGGCTCGAAGGACGTATTCGTCCATGTCACCGCCGTCGAGCGGTCCGGCCTGCGTGGGCTGAACGAGGGCGACCGGGTCACCTTCATGGTCGAGGACGACCGCAAGGGCCGCGGCAAGCAGGCGGCGAACCTCGAGCTGGCCTGATCGCCAGCGTCGCAGACTATCGCAGGGCGCGGTCGGGGTTCCTGGCCGCGCCCTTGCAATTTTTTGCTGCTCGTCGTCGGCAGCCGAGGCTGTTGATTCTGGCACTTTTTTGATCCTGTCCGTTCCGGCAACCTCGGCTACGCCAGCTACCGCTTCAGCTACGACTCCACGCACCCCGAGGCCATCGGCACCTGTGTCGTCTTCGACGGCATCGGCCGCTTCGAGCTCGAGGGCGACAGGATCCGTCGCTACTCGGAGATATTCGACCGCGGCATGGCGCTGCTCAGCAGGCCCTACGCCCCCGAGCGCCTCAGCAGGATCCTGCTCAAATACGCCGCCGCCACCGAGGCGCGGCCGGAGTGGAAGGGGCACTCGCAGGATGATGAAGCGCAAGGGCGGAGGAAGCCCGTAATCCGCCGATAGCCCGGCGAGAGCGGCGGATTACGCTTCGCTAATCCGCTCTACGCCTAACCCTATACGTCCCATGCCTACGAGCAGCTGCCGCCGCCCAGCACGCAGAACGTCGAGCAGTGCGGGTGGCACAGCTTGACGGCGCCGTCCTGGAACATGCCGCCGTCAACGCCGGCGGCCTCGGCGAGGGTGGCGCCCATGTCGAATCGCGGATCGTAGGGAAGCAGCGTACATGGCACGACGGTGGTGCGCGCCGCGCCCTTGCGCTTTACCACCATGCGGCTGGTGGCGCACATCATGGCGTCGGGCCGCTTGTCGAGGATGCCCCAGCAGCGGGTGGTGATCTCCGGCACGTCGCGACGGCCATCCATCTCCGGCAACATCACCACCTGGGCGGGATTGGTCGAGTCGATCGGCCATCCGTGCCCGGCGATCAGGCGGGCATAGCCGGCGCGGGCGTCCTTCTCGCTCTCGTGCCAGCAGGTGCGGGCGGCTATCGCAAGCTTGAAGCCGTTGGCGGCCAGCCAATCCAGCCCGGCGATAGCCTTGGCCCAGGAACCCTCGCCGCGTTCGGTCTCGTGCAGGTCGGGCGCATGATGATCGAGGCTGACGCGCAGGGTCAGGCGGCCCGCGAAGCGCTTGTTGAGATCGATCAATCCCGCTTCGATCCGTGGCCGCTGCATCGGCTGCATGGCATTGGTCAGCACAAGGACGTCGAAGCCGCGCGCCAGCGCGTCCTCGATCAGGCCAAGGATCTCGGGGTTCATGAACGGCTCGCCGCCGGTGAGGCCGATCTCGCGCGTGCGCCAGTTGCCGGCCGCGATCTCGTCGTAATAGGCGACCGCCTCGGCGCGGGTGATGTAGGCGAGCCCGTCGTTGCTCGGGCTCGATTCGATGTAGCAGTGGCGGCAGGTGATGTTGCACAGCGTGCCGGTGTTGATCCACAGCGTCTCAAGCCGGGTCGGCGCCACCGAGGCTCGTGGTTCGCCACCGGCCGTCCAGTCCGGGTGCTCGAATTTCTGCAGCGCCAGACCCTGCAGCTCCCGTGTCGCTTGTACGATATTGTGCTCGCTCACTGTCACCCGCTCTCAATGCTGCCGATCCGGGCTCAGGTTCCATCATCGCGATGGCCGAAAGGCGGCGACCGGCGATGGTGCACACTCACCCCTCTGCCTCGCCCGGCGTGCGGCGCGCGATTGGCTGGGCGTATTGCAGGTCGAGATCCCAGGGCAGGTAGATCCAGGTGTCCTGCGACACCTCGGTGATGAACGTATCGCAGAGATGCGCGCCGGCCGGCTTGGCGTAGACGGTGGCGAAATGCGCATTGGGCAGCATCTGCCGCACCATCCGCGCCGTGTTGCCGGTGTCGGTGAGGTCATCCACCATCAGCACGCCCTTGCCGGCACCATCGCCGATGGCGGCGATGGCGGGAGAGACCGGCTTCAGCACCGTCAGCGCCCCCTGCACCGTCTCGTCGTAGCTGGCGATGCACAGCGTCTCGATGAGGCGCAGGTTGAGCTCGCGTGCCACAATCGCCGCCGGCACCAGGCCGCCGCGGGTGATGCAGACGATTGCTTCGAATGGCCCCTTGTCTGCCAGCCGCCAGGCCAGCGCCCGCGCGTCGCGATGGAACTGGTCCCAGGACACCGGGAACGACTTGCTGATGCGGGGATCGGCCATGGGCCACGTCCTTGCCCCTTCCGCGTGGACACGTCAACACCTGCCCTCGTGCGATGATCGAGAAGTCCGCTGCATCGCTGCGGCCAAGTTGTGAAGCGGACTTCTCGATCTGAATCGCACGAGCAATCAATATTTTGGCCAGTGTCCTTCAGATCGCGAAATTCGTTCCAACCCTTGCCGCACGCGGTGACGAATTTCGCGATCGGGACACTGCCGGCGCGGCATCAGTGCCGGAAATGCCGCGTGCCGGTGAGCATCATGGCGAGGCCGTTTGCGTCGGCAGCCTTGATGACCTCGTCGTCGCGCATCGAGCCGCCCGGCTGGATCACTGCGGTCGCCCCGGCCTCGGCGGCGGCGAGGAGGCCGTCGGCGAATGGAAAGAAGGCGTCCGAGGCGACCACCGAGCCTTTGGCCAGCGGCTCGGCCTCGCCGGCTGTCTTTGCAGCCTCGGCCGACTTGAGGGCTGCTATGCGGGCCGAGTCGACCCGGCTCATCTGCCCGGCGCCGATGCCGACAGTGGCGCCGTCCTTGGCATAGACGATGGCATTCGACTTCACGTGCTTGGCCACCGTGAAGGCAAACCGCATGTCGGCAATCTCGCGCGGGGAAGGGGCGCGCTTCGTCACCAGCCGCAGCGGCATGTCGTCGACCACGGCATTGTCGCGCGACTGCACCAGAAGGCCGCCGGCGATCGAGCGGAAGGTGAGGCCGTCGGCGCGCGGGTCCGGCAGGCCGCCGGTTGTCAACAAGCGCAGGTTCTTCTTGCCGGCAAAGATCGCCTTGGCCTCGGCTGTGGCATCGGGGGCAATCACCACCTCGGTGAAGATCCCCGTGATCTCGCGCGCCGTGTCGGCGTCGATGGTGCCGTTGAGGGCGATGATGCCGCCGAAGGCACTGACCGGGTCACAGCGCAGCGCCTTGCGGTAGGCCTCGGCCAGCGTCGCTCCCAGCGCCACGCCGCACGGGTTGGCATGCTTGATGATCGCCACCGCCGGCGACACCCTGGGGTCGAATTCCGCCACCAGCTCGAAGGCGGCGTCGGTGTCGTTGAGGTTGTTGTAGGACAGCTCCTTGCCCTGGTGCTGCGCCGCCGTCGCCACGCCTGGCCGCCCGGCACCCGAGAGGTACACGGCCGCCTGCTGATGCGGGTTCTCGCCGTAGCGCAGGGGCTGGCCGAGCCGGCCGCCGAAGGCGCGCCACGCCGGCGCGGTCTCGCCCAGCGTGTCGGCAAACCAGCCGCTGATCGCCGCGTCGTAGGCGGCGGTGCGGGCGTACGCCTTGGCGGCAAGCCGCCTGCGCAGATCGAGGGTGGTGCCGCCGCCGTGCTCACGCATGGCATCCAGCACTGCGCCGTAGTCCGCCGGGTCCACCACGACTGTCACCCCGGCATGGTTCTTGGCGGCGGCGCGGATCATCGCCGGTCCGCCGATGTCGATGTTCTCGATGCAGTCGGCGAACGGCGCACCTTTCGCCACCGTCGCCTCGAAAGGATAGAGGTTGACCACCAGCAGGTCGATGGGCGCGATGCCGTGCGCAGCCGCCGCGGCGTCGTGCTCTGCGTCGCCGCGGATGGCGAGCAGGCCGCCGTGCACCCTGGGATGGAGCGTCTTGAGCCGGCCATCCATCATCTCGGGAAAACCGGTGTGCGCGGCCACGTCTTTTACGGTCAGGCCAGCGGCCTTGAGAGCCTCGGCAGTGCCGCCGGTCGAGAGCAGCTCCACGCCACCCGCGCTGAGCGCCTCGGCAAGCTCCACCACTCCCGCCTTGTCGGAGACCGAGATCAGGGCGCGCCGGATCGGTATGTCGGTCATGGCAATCGGCCTCGTCAATTTGGCCCAGGGCTGCTCCTGGTCGCCCCTGGGCGTCCTGTCCGAGCACGCCGGTTAGCATGGAAATCGACCGCGCGACAGGCGGGGGACTGCCGACGGTGTGAGGCGCCACAGCCCGAGGCCCGGCTCACACCTGCTCCAGCCGCCACCGTATCCGCGTCGCGCCTTGGCACACGGTGCGCAGCACGATCTGCTGCGCGTTGGTTGGGCCCAGCACGTCGGCGAAGTAGGTGCCGGCCTCGATCGTAAGCGTGGCCCCGGTCACCGTGAGCCGCCAGCAGGCGCCGCTTGGCAGCATGAGCTCGGCCGTGTGCTGGGTGGCGCCGTAGCGCGCCCCGGCCAATGGCATCAGGTGGAAATGCACCGCCACCGGCAGGTCGTGCGGCAAGCGGATCTCGCCTTTGCTCCCCTCCAGGATGTCCTCGCCGTCGAGGCTGAGGCCGTCGGCGCTGAGCAGCAGCACGCGCGCATGAATGAGGCCGAAACGGCTGGCATAGCCGTCATGCGACGCTCTCAGTCTGACAGCGCCGTCGCTCTCCTCGAGCACACAGCTCACGCGGTCGGGCTGGCGGATCGGCGCGGAGCCGATGCGGCGCCGCAGGCTGGCGCTGCGCACGAGCGTCGCGGAGGATTTGCCGCCGAGCACGAGCGTGTTGTGGCTCGCCGTGCCGCGGGCGGCGGCCATCGCCCGCTCGTGTGCCGCCACAGGCACGCCGCCGTTCGCGAGCAGCATCTGCGTGCCGGCGCTGAGCTCGAATGACAGGCAGCCGGCGCAGGCCTGCCCGGAGAGCACCAGGGGCGGCGGCGCGCCGGCGTCGACGACGACGGCGGTGGTGCCGCGCTGAAGGCGCACATAGCCCGATGCGGAAACCGCCGGCGGCTCGCTGTCCGGGCCGCGGTGATAGGCCAGCACCACGGCCAGCGCATCGCGCTCCGTTGCTCCCATGCCGTTGAAGCGGGCCAGCTGGCCATCGCCGAGGCGCAGCCGGCGCAGCATCCGCGTCATGCGGTCGATGGCGCTGGCGAGCGCCGGGTCGGGGGTGAGGCCGCGGGCGCCGAAGCATTGCGGCAGCGGCAGCAGGTCGAGCAGCGCCGTCACCAGCGTCGCCGGATTGCGGCTCAGGTGTCCGCCGTCATCCAGGATCTGCCGGGTGAGCTCGGCCACCAGGGCCTTCTGCGCCGCGTCGAGCCGGCGCTCGTGGCCGCCGATGCACAGGCACGACTGCACCAGGGCGATCAGGGTCAGCAGCCGCGGGTAGCCCTCCGCGGCGTCACGCCATGTGGCGGCGAGAACGCCGGTCTGATCCTCCAGGCTGCGGAGCAGGCCCGCGTGCTCGCGCCGGCCGGCGCCGTTGAGCAGCAGGCCGGCATGCGCGAGCCAGGAGAGCACGCGCCGGCCCACCGCCTCGGGCGCCCAGGCCGCGGCGTGATGGCGGCGCGGCAGGGCGCGCCACTCCTGGACGAGGCGGCGCGCCAGCGCCTCGTTCTCCAGCGTGCGGGTGACAGCGAAATGGCGCAGCCAGCCGAAGCCGTGCAGCTCGCTGGCCCATCCTGGGCTCGGCGGCGTGATGGCAAATGGCGAGGCCTCGCCCAGCGATACGGTGAGGCCGGCCAGACCCATGCTGCCAGAGGCCACCTCGTCAGCGAAGCACGGATCGACCGGGCGCAGGTCCGGCGGCGCCAGCAGCAGCTCGTGGGCGACCGGCGCCCGATGCCGCCAGCGCACCAGACGCGAGCGGCGCACGCGGGCCAGGGCGGTGCGTCGTATGCCGTCGGCGGCAACCAGCGCCAGCCGCAGCTTGTCGCGTGCCTCTACGAGGCGATCGAGTGATCCGGGAGGCGCGTGGGGGCCGGAGGACCGGCGTCGTTCCGCACTGCGCCGAGGCGGTCTGGTGAGATGCATATCCGCCGCTTAAACTGCGTCGGCAGGCCCTGCCAAGACCACGGCCGGCAAGCTTGTGCGCAACCTGTGGAGACGCTATCGGGTCCGCCGCAATCGCGCGATGTAGAAGCCATCGAGACCGCAGGCGTCGTCAACCTCGAGGTGCGTCGGCACGGTACGCACGTCACCGCTGCTGATCCACGCCGGATCGGCGCCGATATCGCCTGGGTCGATGGGAACGTGCTGCAGCTCTGGTCCAGGCTCACGGCTCGGCTCCTGGCGCTCTTGCCTCATCTGCGTCAGCAGGTTGTCGATCTGCGCCCGGCCCTCCTCGGGCTCCAGCGAGCACGTGCTGTAGACGAGCGTGCCGCCCGGCCGCACCAGGCTGGCGGCATGGCGCAGCATCGTCGCCTGCACCTCCGCCATGCGCCGCACGTCGGCGGGGCCCTTGAGACGCAGGATGTCGGGATGGCGGCTGATCGTTCCCGTGCCCGTGCAGGGGGCGTCGAGAACGACGACGTCAAAAGTCTGCCCCGGCGCCCATCTGGCTGCATCGGCCGCGACCACCGTGGCGGCCAGCTGCAGCCGCTGCAGGTTCTGACGCATGCGCTCCAGCCGCTGGGGCGAATCGTCGACGGCCGTAACCTCAGCGCCGGCTGCGGCAAGGCCGGCCGTCTTGCCGCCCGGCGCCGCGCACAGGTCGGCCACGTTGAGGCCCGCCACGTCGCCGGCCGCACGCACCACCAGCGCCGCCGCCGCGCCCTGCACCCACCAGGCGCCGTCAGCATAGCCCGGCAGATCCTCGACACGGCCGTGATGGCCGGCGAGGCGAATGGAGCCGGTCGGCAGCAGGCTGCCGCCGAGCCGCTGTGCCCAGGCGGCGGCATCCGCTTGCGACTTCAATGAGATATCGAGCGCCGGCTCCTTCAGGCTGGCCTCGGCGATGCGCCGCGCGGCCTCGGCGCCGTAGGCCTTCTGCCAGCGCTGCCACAGCCACTCCGGAACGTTGAGCCGCACGCCGTCCTGCCCTGCCAGGACGGCCGCGCCCTCGCGCGCCACTCGGCGCAGAAGGGCGTTGGTCAGGCTGGCGAAACGGTCGCAATGCGGCTCGCGCCGGGTGGCCTCGACGGCCAGGTCAACGGCGGCGTGCGCCGAGGTCTTGAGAAACAGCAGCTGGGCGGCGCCGGCGAGCAGGATCGGCCACACCCGCCGGCCGGCTTTGGGCAGCGCCTTCTGCAGAAAGGTGTCGAGCACGCGCTCCAGCTCGCCCAGGCGCCGCAACACGGTCGCGGCCAGCAGCCGCGCAAAGGCCCGGTCGCGTGGCTCGATGGCAGCGACATCGGGCCTTGCCGCGGACTCGGCAAGGAGCTGATCGAGCGGGCGGCGATCGATGAGCACGCCGCCGATCAGCGCATGCGCCAGACTCCTCGCAGCCAAGCCTGGCGGCGTCGATCGACGTCCGTCGCCCCTGCCGCCCTGCTGCACTTTACGTTGTGGCCGCACGTTCATTCCCGTCCGATTTCCTGCCTGCGTAGGCGCAGCCGAGGCCGGAGGCAAGCGCCGGCCGCGTTGGCCGCACCCTGGCCTTGTGGCGCGCTTGGCGAGTGCCCGTCGCAAATTGAACGCGTGGGCAGCGACGCGGGCGAGCGCAGGAAGGATTGCAGGGAATGCTTGCGCTCCGCGCCCACACGGGCTACATCACCCGCGCTCCGCGCTTGGCCGTCAGCAGCGCGAGAGCCGCCAAGGCCGCCGGGGCCAACCCGCGGCCGGAAGCCTCAATGCACCGGTAGCTCAGCTGGATAGAGCACCAGACTACGAATCTGGGGGTCGGGAGTTCGAATCTTCCCCGGTGCGCCATATTTCCCTTGGCCTTCCGTCGATCCTGTGTTCCCAAGAAAGTGACTGAAGTAACACGTTAGGGACAACCTAGCCG
>DASURA010000259.1:0-7922 GCA_036280295.1 Hyphomicrobiaceae bacterium | reverse complement strand
AGCGGAGTTCACTCGACTTCTATGCGATGATGCGTAGCGTGGTGGAGCAGAAGCGGCAGGCGGAATTGCGCGATGCTCTGAAGGAGAGCCTGCTGTCGGCGCTGCCGGGCTTCGAGGATCGCAGCGGGGATGCACCGCTCGTCTCACCGGCGCTGTCGTCGCCGGCCCTGGAGTCTCCTGCGCTGGAGTCTCCTGCGCTGGAATCTCCTGCCTTGGACCCTCCTGCCCCGAAGCCTCCGGCTTCGACGTCATCTGAGACAGGAGCGGTCCTTCCGGCTCCACCACCAGCACCAGCGGGCGGTTCGAAGGAGGCCGAGACCACCGAACTGTCAATCTCCGGCTGGACGGTGGTGATCGAGTGGGACCCGACGAGCAAGTAGGGTCACGGCGCTGTTCGTATGCTGCACCAGCGCCGCTTCCGGTCCTTACGCCGTGCGCTTGTCTCGGCTCCCGCCAACCGCTGCCGGGACGCGCTCTTTATCTCGGTACCGACGCCAGACCGAAAGTCTTAGCCGCCGGCCAGAAGCTTGTCCCCCTGCTGGCGCAGGGAGACGATCAGAGCGTCAGGCCCACCCGATTTCAGGATCGCCGTGAACTCGGCCCGGCGGCTCGCGAGCTCGCTGATGGTGCCGTTGAGGAACACGTCGACCACTTTCCATTCAGCGCCCACAAGTCGCACGAGGTAGCTGAGCGAGACGGCCTTCCCGTTGGATTGCGTCACGCGAGTCTTGATGATCTTGCTGGCCGGCGGCTGCTCCAGCGTTTGCAGGATTTCAAACCGCTCGCCGGAGAATTCGTCGAATCGGCTGGCGTAGGTTGCGACCATCATGCGCGAGAAGGCGTCGACAACCCGCGCTTGCTGTGATGGGGGCATGCTGTCCCAGCTCGCGCCAACTGCAATTCGTGCCATCAGGGGCACATCGTAGGCCTTGAATAGCACAGGCGCCAGCTTGTCATAGCGGCCTTTCAATCCGAGTTGCTTGCCCTGCTTCATAACCTGGATCAAGGCGCGATGAAGCCCGTCGATATGTGCGGTGGGGGAATCGGCTCCCTGAGCGGATGCGCGCGTGAACGCCAATGCTGCAAGAGCTGCCAGCGCTAGGACTGCGGCAAATCGCCGGCACGTTGATCTGCTCGATAGCGGCATTCTCGCGCTCCTTAGTTGGTTATCAGTTATTCGTCAGTTCATATGGCAGTAGTGGAGGCACGCATTTCGAAACGCCGTCTTTCTCAATGTGCTCTACCACTGCCCCAATGATTCAAAAAGAAAGGAATGGTCGATACACGAGCGGCACAATAAAAAAGTCGGAATCCACAAAAATGAGCAGCTGCCGGATCTTTCTTGGCCGGGCTCCTGTCATATTGCTACGATCGAGGGATGATTCATCGGACGGGAGTGAACATGGCCGTCACTGCGCCGCATACCACTATGGCGTTGCGCCTCGGCCGCATCGGCACGCATATCGCCGACAGTCAGCCGCCGGCGTCAAGGACGCCTCTGCTCGACCAGGTAGTGACGCCCCACGACCTGCGCAGACTGCCCGAGACGAGCCTTCCGCAGCTCGCGGCCGAGCTACGCCAGGAAACGATCGATGCGGTGTCCGTCACCGGCGGGCATCTCGGTGCGGGCCTCGGTGTCATCGAGCTCACCGTGGCGCTGCACTACCTGTTCGATACGCCCCGGGATCGTCTTATCTGGGACGTGAGTCATCAGTCCTATCCGCACAAGATCATAACCGGGCGCCGCGACCGGATCCGCACCCTGCGCCAGGGCGGCGGACTCTCCGGTTTTACGCGGCGGGTGGAGAGTGAGTACGATGCATTCGGCGCTGCGCATTCTTCCACCTCGGTCTCGGCCGGGCTGGGTATGGCGACAGCACGCGACCTGCAGGGCCGGCGCAACAATGTCGTTGCCGTCATCGGCGACGGTGCGATGAGCGCGGGAATGGCATTCGAGGCGATCAATAATGCCGGCGCACGCGACGTGCGCCTCATCGTGATCCTGAACGACAATGAGATGTCGATCGCTCCCGCAACTGGGGCGCTATCGGCGTATCTCTCACGGGTAACCTCAAGCAGCTCCGCGCTGGCTTTGCAGTACGTTGGCAAGGGGCTCGCGAAGTGCTCGGCCGATGGGCGGGAGCCTCCGGCCGCGCACTTCAAGGCATTAGAGGGGCACCTTTGGTGGGGCGAAAATTGGTTCGAAGAGCTCGGTTTCGACTATATCGGTCCGGTCCACGGACACGATTTCGACTACCTCTTGCCTGCCCTCAGAGGCGCGCGCGATGCGGAGCACGGGCCGATCCTCGTTCATGTCGTGACACAGAAGGGGAAGGGTTATCCGGCAGCCGAGGCGGCGCACGACAAGTATCACGGTGTTACAACATTCAACGTTGCCACAGGCGCGCAGGTCAAAGCGAGAGCCAACGCCCCGACCTACACGCGCGTGTTCGCGCAAAGCCTGATCGCTGAAGCCAGCAAGGACGAGAAAATCGTTGCGATCACTGCCGCCATGCCGGACGGCACGGGCCTGGATCTGTTCGGCAAGAAGTTCCCGGATCGCACCTTCGATGTCGGCATCGCCGAGCAGCACGCGGTGACATTCGCGGCAGGGCTCGCGGCCGAGGGCATGAGGCCGTTTGCGAGCATCTACTCCACCTTCCTGCAACGCGCCTACGATCAGGTCGTTCACGATGTTGCAATCCAGAAGCTGCCGGTGCGCTTCGCGATCGACCGTGCGGGACTGGTTGGCGCTGACGGTGCGACGCACGCCGGCAGTTTCGATCTCGCCTATCTCGGCTGTTTGCCGGGCTTCGTCATCATGGCGGCGGCGGACGAGGCTGAGCTCCGCCATATGGTGGCGACGGCTGCCGCGATCGATGACGGCCCGTCCGCGGTCCGCTATCCCCGTGGCGAGGGTACCGGCGTGCCGGTTCCGGACGAAGGTCAGATCCTCGATATCGGCCGCGGTCGCATTGTTCGCGAAGGTTCAACTGCGGCTCTGCTATCGCTGGGTACACGGCTGGCCGAGTGCATGACGGCCGCGGACCTGCTTGGCATGGTCGGCGTCTCGGCAACGGTCGCGGACGCACGTTTCATGAAGCCGCTCGATATCGACTTGATCAGGCGGCTCGTCCGAGACCACAAGGTGCTTGTCACGGTGGAGGAGGGCTCGATCGGCGGGTTCGGCAGTCATGTGCTGGAGCAGCTTGTCGGCGACGGACTCCTCGACAGCGGCCGCATCGTGCGTACGATGAGGCTTCCAGATGTGTTTATCGATCATGACACGCCGCAGAAAATGTATGAAAAGGCTGGCCTAGCCGGATCGAGCATCGCGGAAACCGTTCTTACGGCCCTCGGACGCACAAAGCGCGCGTCCGATCTCAAACCGTGATTGGCCTCTGAAATCAGGCGTGCAGCTCACGGATGTCGGTTGAGGGCGCGCTGAGGGCCGTTCGCAGCAATCCGGATCAGCAGAACAGGCGAGCCCGCGACGACCGCATCACGAGAAGGCTTTTCGGAAAGAGACCGGCTGTATTCGAATTGAGTCCAGCTTGGCGAAGACTTCAGCGCTGACGAGGGCGGCTAGCTCATCCTCTGGGCGATAGTGTGCCGGAAGGTTGTCCGGCCCCACCCAACGACGGGTCGCGGGGTGGCAGTAAAGCTCGGTGACGCCCTCGGGCAGGTGATCAAGAAACGCGAGCAGGCGTTGCTCCACCATCGCGCCGCTGTCGTTCACCCCAAAGACATGGTCGTTCAGCGGCAGGCCGCTTGCTTCAAGGTGGCGCCGCATCCGGTGCGTTTGGGCCGCATAGAACAACGAGCTCCCAAGTCGGTGCAGGGGCCGCTCGGCCGCGGCCCGCCACGAGCGGCGGAACGTCTCCCGCGGAATCCGTACGGGAGGTGACCCGAAAGCCGGTGCAATGCGCGCAATGGCGCGTGTGACGACGGGGTGCATGTGAAAGTGCTGGTGGCCGTTGACGTGGTCCAACAGGAGACCGGTCGCACGAAAGCGCTCAAACTGCGCCTGTATCTCCGCCTCCGCCTGCCGCTGAATCTCGGGCGAGAAGAAAAGCGCAATGCCGAAACGGACGGGGTCGCATGAAAATCGCCCATCGAGTCCAACGAGATCTGGAATCTGGTGCCGCGGAAGGACCGGGCGCCCGTCAACCAGGGTGAGGTGCAGTCCAACGCCGAGTGAGGGCAAGCGGCGTGCTCGCTCCACCGCGTCCTTCACCGCTGGGGCGCCAACCATCAGGCTCGCTGCCGAGAGGACGCCGCTCCGATGACCATGCTCGACCGCTTCGTTGATAGGCACCGCGGCGCCGAAGTCGTCGGCCGTGACGATGAGCTTCTTCAACTTTTCAAGGCCCTGCTGCCGTACCTAGATCGCATTCCGACACACCGAGTCCCCGTTAGTTTCTTAGTTGACGCGATTGTCGAAAGATCAGTTGCGCGATCGGGCGCCAGGACCCGCCACCAGAGCAACAGGCGTGTCGGTCGCCGTACCAGGGGCGCTGTGGTGTTACGCTGCCGGTTCCATAACTCCTTTTGTGCGTAACAGAATTTAGCTAAGTGCTTGATTTTATGGTGCCGGCTGAGGGGATTGAACCCCCGACCTTCGGTTTACAAAACCGCTGCTCTACCGCTGAGCTAAGCCGGCCGCTGCTGGGCCTCGTTTACCCGTTCAGGCGCAGGTTTTCAACACGCCTCCGTTTCCGGCTCCCATTTCCGCGAGCACCAAACCAGCATGCGCTGCCGCGTCTGCTCAAGCCCCGATCGTCTTCTTGCCGTTGCTTGCCGGCGGCGGGCGCGGCGCCTTTGGCCCGGCTGGCGCGTTGCACAGCGCAGGCACGTTCTGCAGCTTGCCCTGCATCTGCAGGCGCTTCATCTCGGCGCACTTGGCCCGCACCCGACTCAAGACCTCGCTCACCGACGGTTGCGGCGGCTTGCGCACGGTCATCAGCCTGGTGTGCATCTGCGCATAGAGATGCGGGCGCTGGCGCTGGAAGCGCTCCAGCTCGGCGAGCGGCCAATCGGTCACCGCCAGATGCACGGCCACCAGGCTGGTACCGGCGCTCACCTGGGTGGCGGCGACCGGCACGAGTTGCAGATAGCCGACATTGACAACCTCGCCGGCCGCCAGCCTGAACGAGGCGTAGCTCTTCCGGAAGCGGCCGTTGCCGAGCGACTCGGCAAGACGGGATGCCTTGCCTGGCCGGGTGCAGCTGTAGCTGATGACATGATACTCGCCGCTGCCCAGCTCCAGCTCCGCAACCGCGGTCTCGCTGGCGTTGCGCTCGATGCGCGCGGTCTGAACAATGCGATAGCCCTCGCCGTCGCGAACGCCGATGCCCGCTTGCAGCACCGAGCACAGCGGATCGGCGGCGCCGAGCTTGATGAGGGCAACGCCCTTGCGGCTTTGCGTGAGAGCGGTGGCGGTGATCTCGTCGCCAACACGAGAGGTGCCGCCGCAGGCCCCAGCCACCGCGGCGAGGGCCAGGACCGCACAGCGAATCCAGACAGCCGGCATTTTCACCCCCGCGAAGACTCCGCCTTCCAACTATAGGCCTTGCCGCGATGCACGCAATGCGGCGCCCACAGTCTTCCAAAGCTACGGTGCGCCAAGACTCTGGCGCGCCGGCGCGCGTGGCCAGGGAGCGCCGGCCTGACGTGGGACAACCCTCATGCCGCCATGGGGCCGCCATGGGCCGCCGTCGAGAGCGCGCCAGGCACCCGCCGGGCGAGCCGGTTATGCTCGCTCGCCCGGCGAAACGCTCGGCAGATAACCGCTCCGGTGGCCTGGTATCACGCACGGTCACGGACGCAAGACGGTTGCAGCCCAGCGCGGCCTTGGTGTAGGGAGTGTGCGCGCCGCACCACCGGCGCCCCACAGTGAAGGCCTGCCGCAGTAGCTCAGGGGTAGAGCAACGCATTCGTAATGCGTGGGTCGGGGGTTCAAATCCCTCCTGCGGCACCAGTGTCCGACGGTCCGACCCGGACACATGGGTGACAGAACGTACCTAAGACATAGGTGACACCCGTGGCCCGAACGGGTTGTCGATGGTTTGCAGGGTACGTTGCTCCAAGTCGATATATCCGAGATCACAGTCGATGAAGGTGACGAGCCAAATGCCGTCATCGTCGGCCAGGTCCAGCCCGGCGCGGCGGGCGAAACGAGAGTCCCCTGCTCGCACGGCCCCCACCACATGCCAAGCAACCACCCCTCCAGGCTGCGGCGCGGGCGACGTGCCACGCGTCGGGTCCGCGGGCGCCGCGCTTGAGCACAAGCCTGTTGTAACGCTCAAGGTGCCTTTGTATATGCGACGTGCCAGGCTCCAGCTTTGCTGGGCGAGAGCCGGGCGCACCGGTCAGTGTTGCGGATCGGGCGGTGCGGGCTGGGAATGACGCGCAGCCGGGAGGAGCATGGGAAGGGGCGGCCCGATGTGCGGGCCCGGCATTTTCCCACTGCACCCTTTTTTTGCTGCGCCCTCGGCTTTCCTCGCCCTGAGAGAAAAGGGTGTGCGTCATGACAGTTGGAGAATCCCCTGCGCAAGGGCCGGGCACCGGGGAGGACGAGCCGCACGAGGATGTCGTCATTTCCATCAAGGGTCTCACCGCTGCGCGCATGCTGGCGCGTGGCGAAACCGAGGCGGCGAAGCGCGAAGCGCTGGTGCGTGTGCTGGAAGCGCGGCTGCAGAGCATCGAGGCGGCCCTCGGCCAGCGCATCAATGAGCAGAACCGGCTGGATCGGCAGGTGCAGGACATGCACGGCAAGCTGGCGCGGCTGGGCGACGAGCTCGCGCAGCTTCGCAATGCCCTCGGCAACATGCCTGAGAGCCTCAGCACCCAAGGCTGCAAGATCGCTGCCCTGCAGGAGAAGGTGGATCAGCTCGGCGCCCTGCAGCAGAAGGTCGACCAGCTTTGCGGCCTGCCGCAAGCGGTCAACCAGCAGTTGGGCACGCTGCAGCGGAAGGTCGAGCAGCAGGTCATCGGCCTGCAGGGCAAGTCCGACAGCCTGCAGCGGTCGCTCGACGGCGCGCTGGGCGAGATCGAGCGGCTCCGGGTGCGGATTGCGAGCCTGGAGAACCCACCGCCCGGCTTCATCGCCAACGCCGCCAGCCAGCTGAAGGATACCGCGGGCCGCCTCAGGAAGCTGCATCTGGGCTTCGGGCTATGGTCGGCGCTCATCGCGCTGACGCTTGCAGCCGCGGCCGCCGGGACCGCAATAATCGGCACCGCCTAGGCCCGCCACCTTCCTCACGTGTCAATTTCGGCCGGAGGAAAGCAGGCTGACAGCGATGTCGCCCATGCGCTCCAGCAGCAGATCCGGCTGCATCGCGCGCAGCGACTGCGGCGCGGCATATCCCCATGTAACGGCGCCGCAGGCGATGCCGACGGCGCGCGCTGCCTCGATGTCGCGCACCTCGTCGCCGATGGCGATGGCGCGCTCGGGCGGCACGCCGGCGCGCCGCAACACGCGGCGGAACCTGCGCGCCTTGCCAAACAGCGAGGCGCCGCAGGAGAGGTCCGACATCAGGCTTACGCACTCCTCGCCGAGCAGCTTTCGCGCATTGTCCAACGAGTCGGAGGTGACGAGCGCCAGTCGCAGGCCGCCCGCCTTCAGCTCCTGCAGCATCTCTGCCGCGCCGGGGAACAGGGGAATCTCCGCCAGATGCTCCGACTTCAGCCGCCGCATGTGGCGGGCGATCAGTGGCAGCTTCCAGCGTGGTATCTGCAGGTGCTGAAGGAGCTCCCGCGCGTTGATGTTGCGCAGGTCAGCCTCCTCCTCCTCGGCCACGCGACGAAAGCCGAACGTGTCGGCCACGTCGTTCACCTGCCTCCGGAACCAGGGCAGACTGTCCGCCAGCGTGCCGTCCAGGTCGAGGATGACAAGCGAGAAGCGCATACGTAAGCACGGC
>DASURA010000258.1:0-12849 GCA_036280295.1 Hyphomicrobiaceae bacterium | reverse complement strand
GTTGGTGTCGCTGCCGCTGATGCGCTTGCCTGTGGTGCAGCGCATGTTATCTGTGTTGAGCCAGAGCAAGTTCTCGCCAGTAGATTGGGTTCCCTAAGTGATAGGTACAGGAACCGCATCAGTGTATGGCCATTAGCTCTGGATATTGCTGAAGGCATGGCTGATCTCTTGCTATCAGAAGCACACAATCAAGGGCACACAATGTCAACGACAATGACTGAACTGTTTCCAAACATCTTCTCTGGTCGTGCTCAAAGAGTGAGAACAACGACAATTGACGTGGTGGAAGCAAATAAAGTCGCTACCGTGTGGAAATTGGACATTGAGGGCATGGAGGCAAATGCAATAAGGGGTGCACGTCGAACGCTCGAATGTGCACCCCCAAGAATAATACTGGCGGAACTCTACGATCCATTCGTGGATGAAGTAGTTGGGTTGCTTCCAGGGTACCAGGTGGAGCGCGCAGCACTCACAAAGTCCGAATACACGCTTAAACTTCTGCCAGACATTGGTGGCGCTCTTCCTCAGGAGTTTTGCGTAACTAGCCCGACCTATCTTTTTACTAAGCGCGAGTAGAGCCTGTTGTTGACTGTTCCTCTATAGCTTGAATGCGCGCCTCGTGGCGCTTTACTATGTTGAGTAGTAGGACACTTAGTCTTTCATAGGAAACTCCATCGGGCGCCAGTTCCGCTTCAGGCTTCAATATGCGCTCAGTAACAATCTTTCCATCAATCTCTCTTTCTACAATTTCATGTGCGTCGCTCGGGTAACCCCATGAAACCAATCTAGGTTCAATAGCAGCAACTTCTTCAGCGACTAGACCATACCAAGACCAGGAAGGGTTGTCGGTTCGACATTTTGACCGATACCAAACGGGTCTAAGGTTTAAGATGTTATCTGCATACCTTTCGGATATATCTTCTACGAAATCTTTGTATTGAGCTGAGGAGGTGGATCTGAGTATTTCGTTTGCCGGAAGGGAGCCGCTGTTTAGTACAGCATTGGCTGCGGCCGCCGTTGTTGCGCAGCCTGGGAAGTAGGGAGATCCGGTTGGAGATAATTCAAACTGCGCCGTTTGTGCGCCTGTGTTGGCAGGTAGGATGCGGAAGCAGCCCGAATTATCATTGCCAGAGCGCGAAAATTGAATTGAACCGATGTTGTTTATGACTGCGCTATTGTCTCTGATGGCAAAATCATAGTTGACGGCGAAGCCATCGCTCACAGTTGAGGATGAAGTCACGAGGAGTTGCATGGCTGCGGAAGGGGTATTCGTTGCTGTGGTTGTGCGCTCGGCGCGTAGCGGTGGGTAAATCGGGCTGCTGAATTCCACCCTCCCCTCACTCCGTACCACACCCGTGCCCTTGGGGATGAGGTGGAGGTCGATGTCGGGGTCCTCGCCGGCGGCGGTGAGCGCAGGGGCGGAGCCGGTGGCGGCACTGGCGACGGCGAGATGATTGGCGGCGTCGGCGGCGGGCTCAAAGGCGAGGATCTCGTTGCCGGCACCGTCGACGAGGCTGGAACTGCTCTCGAAGGCATTGACGAGGGGCGACCAGGCGCCGCCGCGCCGGCAATAAAGCCGCTGCTCGTCGGCGATCCAGGCGAGCCATCCCTCGCGCGGGAGATGGAAGGCCCAGGCGCCATCCTGCCAGGCGGCGACGTTGCCGGCCTGCCCCGACCAGGCGTCACTGGCGCCCTCGGGGACGATATAGCGGTCGCCGGGCGCGGGCGTCGCGGGTGGTGCCATCTGGTCCTTGTCGAGGACGGCGAGCTGCAGAAGAACGTCGAGGGTGCGCAGCGATTCGTTGTGCGACACGTGCTTCTGCGCCTGCGCGGCGACGATGAAGGGCAGGCCGAGATTGTCGGTGCTATCCATGCCAGGGTGCTCCCGTAGCGGGGTTGTGGGCTGAGGCAAAGTGGCTGGCATTCGAGCATGGCGCCGAGGAGAGGGGGATAATGGCGCACAAAGAAAAAAGGAGCCGCCCGATGGCGGCTCTCAAGTTGACAGGGAGGCGTCAAACTGAGTGGACGGGACCACTCGAATCCAGAGGACTGGATGCGCTGACTGTGCCGCGGAATACTTAATAATCGGTAAGCCGATGTTCGGAACGAGGTCAGACCCTCGGGCAGCTGGTTCACACGTGCTCAGCCGTCGGCGCGAAGGGGGCTTGCCCTGTGTCAGCTCTTGAACAGCGAGGCCGCGGCGGCCTCGTGCGCTCGCTTGGTGCTCAGCTCCTGGCGGACGCGGTCGATCTCCTGTGTCAGCGCGGCGATCCGCGCCTCCAGCTCGGCGATCGACAGGTTGGAGAGCGGCTCGCCCACCGTCACGGGGGCGGCAGGCTTGGCAGGCCGTGGCTTGTCGTCATCCCAATCCATGCCGGAATTCTGATCGATCTGCCGGCGGCTCGCAAGGGGCCGGGCTCGAGCCACAGGGGCCGGGCGCTGCAGGGAGCGCCGCTGCGAGCCCGGCTGGCTGGCATGGGCGCTCCAGGTTTTCCTTGTCTCCGGCCACCTTCCGAGGTCATTTTCCCTGCCGGCTGGCGGTGCCAGCCGAATTGCCAAGGAGCCTGCAATGCCCAGCCTGCCCGATACCATGAGCGCTGTCGCCATTACCTCCCCCGGCGCCCCGGACGTCCTCAAGCTCACCCAGGTGCCGACGCCAATGCCCGGCGAAGGCCAGGTGCTGGTCAAGGTGGCGGCGGCCGGCGTCAACCGGCCCGATGTCGCCCAGCGCCAGGGCACCTACCCGCCGCCGCCGGGGCACTCGCTGCTGCCGGGCCTGGAGATCGCCGGCGAGGTGGTGGCGTCGGGCGCCGGGACGTCGCGCTGGAAGCCCGGCGACCAGGTCTGCGCTCTGGTGAACGGCGGCGGCTATGCGGAATACTGCCTGGCGGATGAGACCTCGGCCCTGCCGATCCCGGCCGGGTTCGATCTGGTGCACGCGGCGGCGCTGCCGGAGACATTCTTTACAGTGTGGAACAACGTGTTCGACCGCGGCCGGCTCGCCCGCGGCGAGTGGCTCCTTGTGCATGGCGGCTCCAGCGGCATCGGCACCACGGCGATTCAGCTGGCCAAGGCGCTCGGCAGCCGCGTCATCGCCACGGCAGGCTCGGCCGAGAAGTGCCGGGCGTGCCTCGATCTCGGCGCCGATCGCGCTGTCAACTACAAGACTGAGGACTTCGTCGCCGCCGCCAAGGAGGCGACCGGCGGCAAGGGCGTCAATGTGATCCTCGACATGGTTGGCGGCGACTACACGGAGAAGAACATTGTCCTGGCAGCCGAGGACGGCCGCATCGTGCAGATCGCCACGCTCGGCGGGGCCGAGGCCAAGATCAACCTCGCCCGCCTGATGGTGAAGCGCGTCACCCTCACGGGCTCGACGCTGCGGCCGCGGCCGCGCGAGGTGAAGGCGGGGTTTGCCCGCGCCCTGGAGGAGAAAGTGTGGCCGCTGCTCGCCGCCGGCAAGATCAAGGTGGTGCTCGATTCAACCTATCCGCTCGCCCAAGCCGCGGACGCCCACCGCCGTCTGGAGACGAGCCAGCACATTGGCAAGGTGGTGCTGACGGTGTAGGTGGACCGGGGTCAGTCCCTTCGGGTCTGACCCAACGCCCTACCACGCCAATCCTGTCATGGCCGCCACCGGCTTGAACGGTCGGTCCGCGAACAGCTCGGTGAGCACCCCTGCACCAAGTCCCTGCGGCGCGAAGATGGGGCTCGCCACAAAAACCGAGCGCAGGCCGGCAGCGTGGGCGCCCGCGAGGTCGGTCTCCAGGCCGTCGCCGATGCACAGCACTCTGTCCTTGGAAATCGGGCGCCTGCGCAGGCGGGCGATCTCGGCGAGCGTGCGCTCGTAGACCGGCAGGTGCGGCTTGCCGGCATAGGCGACCGGGCCGCCCTTGGCCGCATAGTTCTCCGCCAGCGCGCCGGCGCAATAGATGAGCTTGTCGCCGCGCTCCACCAGGATGTCGGGGTTGGCGCAGATCATCGGCACGCCGCGCACCGCCAGGGCGGCGAGCATGTCGGCGTAGTCGGCTGGCGTCTCGGTCTCGTCGTCATAGAGGCCGGTGTTCAGCACCACCTCGGCTGCCTCGGCTCCGGCGCGGACGATATCGAGTCCGTCGAGCAGCGATAGGTCGCGTTCCGGGCCGATGTGCAGGAGTCGACGGCTCTGCCAGGCCGCGAGCATGTCGCGCGCCACGTCACCGGAGGTGACGCCGGCGTCGTAGGCATCGGCCGGCACGCCGAGCGAGGCCATGTGCGGGACGACGTTGACGAACGGGCGCGGAGCGTTGGAGAGCAGCACCACTGTGCCGCCCGCGGCGCGGAAGGCACGGGCGGCATCCGCGGCTGCGGCATAGGCCCGGGCGCCGTTGTGCATGACGCCCCAGATGTCGACGATCCATGCGTCGGCGGTGGCGGCGAGTTCGGCGATGGAGGCAACAATGGGGATTGCAGATGGAGTAGACATGACGGCTTCCCTAGCAGGCTTGCCGGCCGAGCGCCAATGTCGCGAAGCCGCGGTCACGGGTACGGCGTGGGGGTTCCCAATCGTTGGGAGGCCAGCCGCTTGGCAAGGCCGGCCGCATCGTCGATCCTCCCACAGCAGAGCCGGCTCCCACACTCCCCCAGGCCGGGTTTGCCAACTGGAGGACGCATCGCGCGGATGCCATCGATGGTGCCGCCGATGCGTCCTCGCCGCAGATCACGCCGTGGCTACTGCACGTCGGCGGCCACGCGCATCGAGATGATCTTGTCGGGGTTTTGGACCGGCTCGCCGCGCTTGAACTTGTCGACGTTCTGCATGCCCTCGATCACCTTGCCCCACACCGTGTATTGCTTGTCGAGGAAGCGGGCGTCGTCAAAGCAGATGAAGAACTGGCTGTTGGCGCTGTTGGGGTTGGAAGAGCGCGCCATCGAGCACACCCCGCGCACGTGCGGTTCGGCGTTGAACTCGGCCGGCAGGTTCGGGTAGTCGGAGCCGCCGGTGCCGATGCCCCTTGGGCAGCCGCCTTGGGCCATGAAGCCGTCAATCACGCGATGGAACACGATGCCGTCGTAGAACTTGTCGCGGGCCAGCTGCTTGATGCGTTCAACGTGCTGCGGGGCGAGATCGGGACGCAGCTCGATGACGACCTTACCCTGGGTCGTCTCCATGATGATGGTGTTCTCGGGGGTGGCCATAGGGGGGGCTCCGTTCTTGAGGGGGAATTGGGAAATCGGAAATCCGAAGTCAGAAATCAGTGAGATACAACCGTCACGCTTCTGTCTTTCTGATTTCCGATTTCTGACTCCCACTTCACTTCGGCGCATCCGCAAGCAGATACACCTTGAGCATCGCATCGGGGTTCCGCGGCGGTTCGCCCTTGGCGATCTTGTCGACGTGCTCCATGCCCTCGGTCACCTCGCCCCACACCGTGTACTGGCCGGTGAGGCTGCGGCAGCCGTTGCCGAAGCAGATGAAGAACTGGCTGTTGGCGCTGTTGGGATCGGAGCTGCGAGCCGCGCCGACAGTGCCACGCTTGTAGACGTAGGGCGAGAACTCGGCCGGCAGGTCAGGGAGCTTGGAGCCGCCCATGCCTGTGCCGGTCGGGTCGCCCGTCTGGGCCATGAAGCCATCGATCACACGATGGAACTTGATGCCGTTGTAGAAGCCCTGTTTAGCCAGCGTCTTGATACGCTCGACGTGCTTGGGTGCGAGATCGGGCCGCAGCTTGATGAGCACCTTGCCGGTCTTTAACTCGATGACGAGGGTGTTCTGGGGATCAGGGGCCGCCTGTGCCCTGGCAGTGACTGCGGCGGCGAGCACAGAGAAGGCCAGCACGAGGCCGAATACGAAGCGGGACACTGAGGGCTCCAACGGCTGTTGGTGGAAATTGCTTGCCGGGCCGGCTGAAGGGCCGACGGATGGCCGGCCTTCCGAAGTCCAGCCGCGGCGGCGCGAAGACACGCCCGCTTATGGCCTTTCTGCGGCACCTGTGCAATCGCCGCCTCGAACCCTCGCTTTTGCAGGCCTGTGGCTAGTGCGATGATCGAGAAATCCACTTCATCGGTTTGGGCTAGGCGCGAAGCGGACTTCTCGATCTGAAGCGCAGTCATGGTGTGGCTCGTGTCCTTCAGAATCGCGAAATTCGTTCCAACCTCGCGGCACGCTGGGACGAATTTCGCGATCAGGTCACTAGCGTCGCGGCCTTGCGCCGCAGCCGTTCGGCCACGGCCGGCGGCACGAAATGTGAGACATCGCCGCCCATCAGCGCGATTTGCCGCACCAGCGTGCCGGTGATGTGGCGCACCTGCGGGCTGGCGGGAAGAAAGACGGTGTCAATGCCGGGGGCCATGGTGCCGTTCATGCCTGCCATCTGCATCTCATAGTCGAAGTCGGTGCCGTCGCGGAGGCCGCGAAAGATCAGCGTTGCCCCGGCGTCCTTGGCGGCATCGACCGTGAGATTGGCGAAGGTGACGATCTCGATCTTGCAGCCTGCCGCCGTGCCAACCGGTCCGGTCTCGGCCTTGAGCATCTCGATCTTCTCGTCAGTGGAGAACAGCGGCGTCTTGCCCGGGTGCACGCCGATGCCCACCACCAGCGTGTCGACCATGCGCGCGGCGCGCACGATCACATCGAGGTGGCCGTTGGTCACGGGGTCGAACGAGCCGGAGGTGAAGCCGATGCGGAGCATGTGCGGAGCCACAGGGGTTGAGACAACCGATCCCTGACGCTCGCACCTATCACGGCCGGGGGGTCCCCGCCAGGGCGACAACCGGCAGCCGCCCAACACATGTGAGATGCAACTTAAAATCGTGGGACACTATAGCCCAATTTTCGACCATCGAGCTTCCGTTATGCTGCCTTGCAGCGGGGTAAGAAACTTGCGGCGTGTCTGGAGCTTATCGGCGCAGGCTGAGAGGTAATCCGCCATCACGCTGCAGCGCAAGAAGTACGCCAGTGCTAGAGACCATCATTCTATCCACCTGTCTCATCGCTTCGCCTGTCACCTGCAAGGACATCGAGATCCACGTCGAGCCCGGGCGCGGCGCGTCGTTGCAGTTCCCCCATCATTGCGCTCGCCAGGGCCAGCTCGAGATCGCGAAATGGATCTCTGACCATCCCCAGTGGCGGGTGCAAAAATGGTCCTGCCCGCCCAAGGGCAAGATCGGCCACAAGGCTTAAGCCCCCTTCGGTCTTTACCCAGGCTTAACCGCTATCCGTTAGTCTTCCACGCGTCTGGGGCATGCACACTCCAAGGTTTCGCGTGAACGCGCATGTACGATCGGCGCAAGGGGCGGCGGCAAGGTCTGGTTTCGCTTAGCTGTCTGCTGGCCATTGCCTACTTCGCCTATCACGCCACCAGCGGCAGGCGCGGCTACGAGGCACGATCCGAGCTGATCCAGCGTGTCGGCGTTCTGGAGAAGCGGATCGCCAGCCTTGAAGCCGCGCGTGCGCGCTTGGCGCACGACGTCCGCCTGCTCGAGGCCGGCGATCCTGATCTTGTCGAGGAACTGGCCATCGATCGTCTGGGCCTTGTCAGGCCGGGTGACCGGGTGGTGATTCTGCCCAGTCAGCGGTAGCCTCAGCTGAAGGTCACCCGTGCATCCGCGCGTCTGGCCACGGCGTAGGGTTTCTTGTACGGTTTTGCTCTATGACGTTTACCTTGTCCTACGCCACCTCCACGGGGTTCGCCGCACCTATGTCACGTCCCAACGGCCAGCACTTGGTTCCGCCGCTCACCCGCGAGCAGGAGCTTTCGGCCTATCGCGAGATGCTGTTGATCCGCCGCTTCGAGGAGAAGGCGGGCCAGCTGTACGGCATGGGCATGATCGGCGGCTTCTGCCACCTCTACATCGGCCAGGAGGCGGTGGTGGTCGGCATGCAGATGTCGATCAAGCCGGGCGACCAGGTCATCACCACCTACCGCGACCACGGCCACATGCTGGCCTGCGGCATGGATCCCAAGGGCGTGATGGCGGAGCTTACGGGACGCCGTGGGGGCTACTCCAAGGGCAAGGGCGGCTCCATGCACATGTTCTCCAAGGAGAAGAATTTCTACGGCGGCCACGGCATCGTCGGCGCCAATGTGCCGCTGGGAGCCGGCATCGCCTTCGCCAACCGCTACCGCAACAATGGCGCGGTGTGCCTCACCTACTTCGGCGACGGCGCCGCCAACCAGGGGCAGGTGTACGAGAGCTTCAACATGGCGAAGCTGTGGAAGCTGCCTGTGGTGTTTGTCATCGAGAACAACAAGTACGCCATGGGCACCTCGATCGAGCGCTCCGCGGCGACGACCGATTTCTCCCAGCGCGGCCGCTCGTTCGACATCCCCGGCGAGCAGGTCGACGGCATGGATGTGCGCGCGGTGAAGGCCGCCGGCGAGCGGGTCGTCGCCTGGGTGCGCGAGGGTCAAGGCCCCTACATCATGGAGATGCTCACCTACCGCTACCGCGGCCACTCGATGTCGGATCCCGCCAAGTACCGCACCCGCGAGGAGGTGCAGAAGATGCGCGACGAGCATGACCCGATCGAGCAGGTGCGCAAGCGCATGCTGACGGAAGGCACCTCGGAGAATGAGCTGAAGGCGATCGACGCCGAGGTGCGGAGCATCATCAACGGCGCCGCCGAGTTCGCGCAGAACGATCCGGAGCCGGACGAGAGCGAGCTTTGGACCGACGTGCTGGTTCCGGCGTGAGAGGCAACCGCGAATGGCGAATGGCCAATGGCGAATGGTAGCATGAAAACCATTCGCCACTCACCATTCGCCATTCGCGCAATCGAAAGACGTGCGAGGAAATGTCCACCGAGATCCTGATGCCCGCGCTGTCGCCCACCATGGAGGAGGGCAAGCTTGCCAAGTGGCTGATCGCCGAGGGCCAGAGCGTCAAGCCGGGCGACGTCATCGCCGAGATCGAGACCGACAAGGCCACCATGGAGGTGGAGGCGGTCGACGAGGGCAAGGTGTCCAAGCTGCTGGTGCCCGAGGGCACCGAGGGCGTGAAGGTCAACACGCCGATTGCGCTGCTGGATGGGGGGGCTTCGCCCGTCACGAGTACGACCGGCTCCCCTCCCCCTCGTGGGGAGGGGCTGGGGGTGGGGGGAACCCCGACCTCGACTGTCCTGCAATCCCCCCCACCCCAGCCCTCCCCCACAAGGGGGGAGGGGGCCCGCGCGGCGCCCGCCGCGCCGGTGGTCCATGTCCCGCCCGCGGAGCCCGAAATTGCCGCCGGCACCGAGACTGTCACCCAGACCATGCGCGAGGCGCTGCGCGATGCCTTGGCCGAGGAGATGCGGCGCGACAAGGACGTGTTTTTGATGGGCGAGGAGGTGGCTCAGTACCAGGGCGCCTACAAGATCAGCCAGGGCCTGCTCGACGAGTTCGGGGCTGAGCGGGTGATCGATACGCCGATCACCGAGCAGGGCTTCGCCGGCATCGGCGTCGGCGCGGCGTTCGCGGGCCTGAAGCCGATCGTCGAGTTCATGACATGGAACTTCGCCATGCAGGCGATCGACCAGATCGTCAACTCGGCCGCCAAGACCCACTACATGTCGGGCGGTCAGGTGAACTGCCCGATCGTGTTCCGCGGCCCCAACGGCGCCGCCGCCCGCGTTGCCGCCCAGCACAGCCAGTGCTACTCGGCGTGGTATGCGCACGTGCCCGGCCTCAAGGTGGTGGCGCCGTCCAATGCCGCCGACGCCAAGGGCCTGTTGAAATCCGCCATCCGTGATCCCAACCCGGTGCTGGTGCTCGAGAACGAGGTGCTTTACGGCGCCTCCGGCCCGGTACCGAAGGTCGACGATTGGATCGTCCCCATCGGCAAGGCCCGCATCGTCCGGTCTGGCAAGGACGTGACCGTCGTCTCGTTCGCGCGGGGCATGGTGTACGCCCTCGACGCGGCCGAGCAGCTGGCGGCAGAGGGCATCGACGCCGAGGTGATCGACCTGCGCACGCTGCGTCCGCTCGACCTGGAAACCGTGATCGCGTCGGTCAGGAAGACCAACCGTCTGGTCACGGTGGAGGAGGCGTGGCCGGTGTGCTCCGTGGGATCCGAGATCTGTGCCCAGGTGGCCATGCAGGCGTTCGATTACCTGGATGCCCCGCCAGCCAAGGTCAGCGGCGCCGACGTGCCGATGCCCTACGCCGCCAACCTGGAGAAGCTGGCCCTGCCCAGCGCCGCCCAGGTGGTCGCTGCCATGAAGGCGGTGTGCTACAAGTAGCGCGCGGTACCGTGTCATCCCAGTGCTTGTCAGCGGGATCCAGTGAGCCACGGCCTTTGGAACTCGCTGTTGGCTGGATTGCGGGCAAGCCCCCGTGATGACCCGTAGCCCTCGAGGCTCACCATGGCTCAGCCTGCGAGACGCGGTGCGAGGTATGCCGACGTGGTGGCGGCGTCCGATCTTGTGATTGCGGAGATCATCTTCGGTCGGCTGGTGACGCACCGGAGGGGCGATCGGCGTCATAACGTGGTTTTGCAGCGTCTGCTGTTTGCTATCAAGCCAGTGGAATTTCCCGATGGACGAGATCCTCGGCCATGGCTGTGCCTGCCACGGGTCGAGGTTCATATTGGCCCTCATGTAGTGGTGCCCGACGTGGCTGCTTGGCGCTTGGGACGCATTGCGCCGCTTCTCGACGAGAAATGGATTGATCTCGCCCCTGAATGGGTCTGCGAGGTGCTTTCGCCCGAGACCGCGGTCCGTGATCGGGGAGAGAAGAAGATCGTCTATTCGAAGGCCGGCGTTCGCAATCTCTGGCTCGTTGATCCCGCGCTGAGGACGCTGGAGGCGTTCGAGTTGAAAGACGGCAGGTGGAGGCTGCTTGAGTCATTTCGTGATGATGCTACAGTCGTGGCACCGCCGTTCATCAGCCTGAGCTTTCCGCTAAACTCGATATGGACGCCTGATCGTCCGCCGGCTGCGCAGCCCCTGAGCGGCTGCCGGCAGTGCCAGGGAAATGCCCCGTGACCGAGCCCGCCGCCACACTGACCGGCTCCTGCCACTGCGGCGCCATCCGCGCGACGCTCTATGCCTCCAGGCCAGTCGACGAACTGCAGGTGCGCGCCTGCCAATGCAGCTTCTGCGTCCGTCACGGCGCCAAGACCGTGAGCGACCCGGCAGGACACGCCCTGTTTGAGCTCGATGGCGCCGCGCTGTCCTGGTACCGGTTCGAGACCCGCACCGGAACAAGCCTGATCTGCAGCCGCTGCGGCACCTACGCCGGCGTGATCCTGGAGGACGGCGAGAACATATGGTCCGTGCTGAACGTCCGTGGACTTGCCATCCGCGAGTTCACTGCGCGCGTGGCTGAGCCGAAGGTCTACGACGGCGAGACGTCCGAGCAGCGGATCAACCGGCGCAGGACGATGTGGACGCCGACGGAGATCGTGTGGGCCGGCTCGGATGCGTCGCGCGGCCGGTGAGGTTGCGCCGGACTCTCCACGTTCGGCGCGTTGGGCTCCGGCGCGGCGTGGCTGCCCGCGACCCGTGAGCGGAGGCTCCATGACGTCTGCTGCGGTACGCGCGATGATCCTCTGGCTCTGTTTCCTGAGTGCGATCTCGGCGACGGCCGAGACCTGGGGCGAGTGGGCGGCGGAGGCGCGCAAGCAGCACCCGCTGGCCGGCAGCTTCTACTGGCCGCGGCAAGGGCCGATGCTGACGCACAGCCACAGAGAGGCCATCGCCTACGAGGGTCAAGTCCACCTCGACGAGAACGAGGAGGGCCGGCTCTATCGCCTCATCGCGCCTGATGCGCACGGGCTCATGCGCCCGCCGGGGGTAGACATCTTCCTGCTGGGCGAGGTGCACGACAATCCGATGCACCATCGCATCCGCGCCTGGATCATCCGCAACCAGCCCGTGCCCGGCGCATTGGGGGCGGTGGTGTTCGAGCAGGTTCGCGGCGATCAGCGGCCTGTCCTGGAGCGGCTCCAGCCGAAGCTGGGTCACGCGAAGTCCGGCGTGACGGCCGATGCATTGTTGCAGGCGTTGGAATGGGAGAAGTCCGGCTGGCCGCCGGCCGCAATCTACAGACCGCTGTTTGACGCCGTGCTCGGGGCCGGGCTGCCGATCTATCCGGGTGAGCCGGCGCGCGGCCGGGTGCGGGCGCTTGCGCGTGGCGACACCTCTGCGGTCGGCCCAGGCGAGCGTGCCCGCCTGCGGCTCGACGTCCCGCTCCCGGCGCCGCTTGCCGAGGCCCTGAGCGCGCAATTGGCCGCCAGCCACTGCGGCGCCTTGCCGCCGCGGGCGATTCCCCGCATGGCCGCGGCGCAGCGGTACCGCGACGCCAGCATGGCCGATGCCCTGCTTGCCGCCGAGCAGCGCCACGGTTCCGCCATCCTGATCGCCGGCAATGGCCACGTCCGTGCCGATCGTGGCGTGCCCTGGCACATCCGGCAGCGCAAGCCGCACGCACGCGTCATGAGCGTTGTTCTGGCCGAGGTGGAGGATGGCAAGACCGACCCGGCGGCGTACCTGCCGCGCGATCCGGAGGGCAAGCCGGCCGCCGACCTCGTAATTTTCACCCCCCGTGCCAAGCGGGGCCACCCCTGCGAGAGTTTCAAGAAGGGGGCTGCCCCCACGCCACCGCGGCCGTAGAGCCGACCCAAGATCCGGTGAGGGCCCCGGCCTCTGTCACTCCTCGCTAACCGGCTGCAGAATTGACCGATGTCTTGGCGATGGGGCTGACCCCTAACTCCCCCACCGGTTCGACGTGCCCTATGGCCTTTGGCGCGTTGCTGCAATAAGAAGCCCCCTTATGCCCAAGCGTACTGACCTCAAATCCATCCTCATCATCGGCGCAGGCCCGATCGTCATCGGCCAGGCGTGCGAGTTCGACTATTCCGGGACCCAGGCCTGCAAGGCCCTCCGCGAGG
>DASURA010000257.1:0-13605 GCA_036280295.1 Hyphomicrobiaceae bacterium | reverse complement strand
TCTACGTCGGCCCCGTCGCCACCGCGTTTTGCTTCATCGCCGTCAACGGCGCCAGCACCTGGCTCTCTCCCGCCACCATGACGACGGCCATGCTGGGCGTTCCCGTCACCGGCATCCTGCTCTCTGTCACGCTGCTGGGAGTGCCAGCTACGGTGGGACTGGCCGTGGGCTCGATCGCCGTCCTCGCCGGAATCGCGATCAACGCGCTGCCGTCATCGCGAGCCGCCACGCCGAGGCGGCACTGACGACTGTCTCTCCTCGACGGCTGTCCACGTCCGGCAATCGGAAGGGACACGCCCACGATGGTGCGGACTTCTCGATCACCGCACGGACCAAACAACCGATATTCGATGTCCAACGAAAGAGCGTGTCCGGATAGTCACGCCTCGCTGTTTGGCCACTGAATGCTGCATGAAGGCGGTGGAGCGCCGGCGGCGAATCACGGCCTAGAAGGCCAACGACTCCACAACTAATGCGTGCAGAGACGCAACGCTTGTGTAACCGCGGTGTGGAGGTGCGCGCCAACGGAGAGGGTTCAATGGCCAAAGACAATCCTATCGGCGCGGCTTGGGGCGGGCTTGTGCTCGCCTGTGCCGTCGCAGCCGGCATCGGGAGTACGACTGCCCCTGCCTGGGGCGCGGACCTCGGCGGAAGCTGCTGCGCCGATCTTGAAGAACGCATCGCCGAGCTCGAGGCCACCACAGTGCGCAAGGGCAACCGGCGAGTTTCGTTGACGCTCAGCGGCCAGGTCGCGCGCCAGATGATGTACTGGAACGATGGCGAGCAACAAGACGTGTACTCGGTCGACAACGGCCTCAATACGTCGCGCTTCCGCTTTACGGGTGATGCCAAGATCACCCCAGAGTACAGAGCGGGCTTCATCATGGAGCTGGATATGCGCTTTGGCGCCCGCTCGAACCAGGTCAGCCAGATCGACGACGATGGCTTCTCCGGCTCGGGCGGCATTCTTGGCGGCGCGATATTCGGCGATGGAATCGGCGGCGCCGGCGATAGCGTGATCGGCATCAGGCAGGCTGCCTGGTGGCTTGAGAGCAAGTCTTGGGGCCGCGTGACAGTTGGCCGGCTTGCCACCGCAACCAACGGCATCTCCACGATCGATCTCAGCAACACCGGCGTCGTAGTCGACAGCGAGCCCGGCGAGTTCCAGGGCGGGTTCCTGATGCGCAATGGCCTGGGCAGGCTCAGCGTGGGGACGCCCGCGGCCGGCTCAGTCGTCCCGCCGGCCGGCGCGAGCTGGTCCACCCAGTGCGGCGGGCCGTCCGGGGCCGGACCCTACAGTGCCGACTGCTGGGAGCACGGTCCGAGCCGGCGCGACGCCATACGCTACGATACGCCGACATTCTGGGGCTTCATCCTCAGCGGCTCATTCGGCGAGGATGACTTCTACGATGCGGCGCTGCGCTACTCTGGCGAGCTCTACGGCTTCCGCGTGGCCGCCGGTGTCGGCTATCGCCAGTTCAGCGACCGTGAGCCCGATATCCCCTTCCCGCTCCTGGCTACCGACGAGCGGAGGGATACCGACCGGCACCAGTGGCTCACCTCCGCCAGCGTCCTGCACCTGGCGACCGGCCTGTTCGTGAGCGGTGCCTACGTGAATTACACTTTCGAGGGCCTCAACGCCAGGGAGAATTGGGCCGGCACCCAGGTCAACCGGCCGGACATCCCGCTGTGGTGGGTCGATGCCGGCATCCAGAAGAACTGGACCGGGTGGGGCAATACTACCTTCTACGGCGAATGGGGCCGGCTCGACGACGGCACCGTGGGCCTCTTGTCAGGCGATGCCTACCCGGCACTTGGACCGACCGACACTGGCGGGTTCGCGCCAGGCTCGGTGGTGTTTGACAGCAGCGTTACCTGGTGGGGGGCCGGCGCCGTGCAGCGCATCGACGCCGCAGCCATGGATTTTTACGTCGCCTACCGGCAGTATGAGGCGGATGCGACGATGAGCTTGGGACCCGACAACCAGATACCCGGCGGTCTCAACGATATCTGGCTCATTCAGGCCGGCGCGCGCATCCAGTTCTGAGGCGGACTGCGCTCCGACGTAAGCCTTTCCAGGCGCCCTCGCTCAAACGGCGAACGGGCGCCTGTCGCTTTTTGAGGAGCCGCATGGCGCATGCATGGGCGGCCCTTGACACAGGTCAACTGCGCGCCAGCGGACGATAAGCGATCCGCATCGGGCTCGGCCCCTGCCTCCACGAGGCGGTAGAAGCCAGCTCTGCGGCGCGGGGCCTGACCCCGATACTGCAGTCACGGCAGCGACGGGAAATCCGAGCGCCGCCAGGCGTGAACCATATTGCGCAGCCGCTCCGGCTCCAGCACCTCGACCTGGTCGCCCCAGACATAGAGATGCCAGCACATCTCCAGGTGGCCGGCCGCGCAGAAGCTTACGACGAGCGAGCCGTCAGGTTGCTCCTCGACCTGCTGGGACGGGTGGAACTGGAATTGCCGGGCGCGCTCTGCCGCCGTCGCCGAGAAGCGCCAGACCACCTCGCCCAACTCCTCCTCGTTCTGGAACACGCCGAACGCGCGCCTGGCAAACTCGTCCAGCCTGAATGCAGGATCGCGCTCGAACGCCTCATCGGTCACGCGCGCCGAGCCGATGCTGTCGAGGATGTAGAGCCGCGTCGGCCCCAATGGATCGCGGGCGGAACGCGCGACGAGATACCGGCGCAGGCCGGTCAACAACCCATAGGGCACGAGCCGCCGCACACGCAGCTCGGTCTCGCCGCGTGCCCGATACTCCACCTCGAGCAGGTGGCAGGCCTTGATGGCCTCCGCAATCGCCGCGATGATCTGGCGGTTTACGCGCTGGCGTGGGCCAGGCCGGGCGGCCAGGCCTTGCGCCTCCATCAGCGCCTCAAGATCGGGCTCGATGCGAAGCATCTGCTCGTGCGGCACCAGTGCCCGGATCTTGCCACGCAGCCCGCGCAGATCCTCTGCCTCAATGCTGAGACCCGCTCGGACCAGGGTCGCGATCGCGAGGTCCAGCGCCGCCAGCTCCTCGGCCGAGAGGGACATGAGATCGCGCAGCTGTCCCGAAGGCAGCCGCCAGCGTTTGCGGCCCTCGTCGTCCCAGTAGGGGGCCGTGTCAGGAAACACCTCCTCCAATGCGTGCGTCATGCGTTGTGCCGTACGCCTTGAAATCCTGAAGCGTACCATCACGTCGTCGAGCGTCACCCCGATGTAGCGTCCTGCTGCCATGATGGCCAGCGTCATCAAATCCCGCGCCTTTGAGTAAGACATCGCCTTCCCGGTCTATCCCTCCTTGAACAACAATCACGGCATTAGGTGTTGGCATGACAGTAATTGTCACCCGGATGCCTTCAGGGATGGAAGCGGGACGAAAGGTGCACTCGCTGCGGCAATGCGGTGACACGTCCGGTCGCAGGGCGCATGCGGACTCTGCAGACGCGTGATCCAGGGGTGCGGTGGCCGAAAAAAGCTGTCCGCAGCCAGCGACTCATGACTGAAAAGAGCCGCACTGCCGTGCGAAGAGGAGTGCGAATCTTGCGTCAAAGACCAAAACAACCGCAAGGAGATGGACGATGGCCGTGCGCGTCTGCGTCGGAAACCGTCAGGGTGGAGTCGGCAAGTCCACCATCACGATGATGCTCGCGCACGCCCTTGCCGTGATCGGCAAGAAGCGGGTGCTCGTCATCGACCTCGATCCGCAATGCAACTCGTCGTTCGCCCTGATCGGCAGCGCACGCTGGCGCAAGGCAGTGGAGGATAGCAGCACGCTTTCCGACTACATGGGGCGTCTCATGCGCGGCCGGGCCGTGAGGCCCAGAGAGTTTATCCTCGAGAATGTCGGCGACGTAAGCGCGGGAGGGGCGTCCACCAATGTCGATCTGATGCCTTCCGCCATCGAGCTGGACGAGGACATCCAAGAGGCGATCATAGACACGCACCTTGCCGACCCCTTCAACGCGATGAACTTCTACGTGCGGAACCTGCTGAGCGATCTCGACGAGGCCTACGAATACATTCTGATGGACTGCCCGCCCGGCATCTCCCCCCTGGTGAACGCCGCCGTTTTTCTCGGCCATCGGGTCGTCGTTCCCTTCCGGCCGGACTATATCTCCCAGTTCGCCCTGGACCGGATGGCAGACAAGGTGGAGCGCACGGGGAGGCGCGGCCGCACCAACCGGCGCCTTGAGAGTATCCCGCACGCAAACCGCCGCTACGTCTCGGTCGTGAACCTGTTCGGCGGTACCGCGGCGGAGAAGCGCATGCTCGACGATTACGAAGGCGTCCATCCGCGGCTGAAAACCGAGATCAAGCGGCAGACTGACATCGCCGATGCCTTCTATTGGCACCAGGATCCGGTTAGCCTGCGCGAGAAGTACGGCAAGGCGGAGCCGCAGGTGAAACAGCTGTACGGCGATTTCATCGGATGGCTGGAGGCCAGTCAGCCGGGCGCTCCAGCGCCGCTGCCTGGCGCCAATGGCGACGCACGCCAGGCGGCGTCCCGCACGTAATCGAGGATGACAATGCCCGACAAACGAGCAGCACCCTACAAGGCAGCGGAGCCGAGCCGGTCGCAGGTCTCCGGCCCTCGCAAGGACGAGTTCATCCGCCGTCTGCTGCAGGAGGTCTCGGATCTTGACGAGGAGCTGGCGACACAGGTCGCCAGGCACCTCAGCAGCGCCATCGACGTGATCAAGACCGACCGCACCGTGCTCGATCGCTACCGCAAGCCGCAGTTCGATCCGAACGCCTTCAGCCTGATGAAGGTGTATCGCACCTCCGGCGAGCGCGGCCTGGCGGAGCGGCTGCGCGACATCAAGGAGAGCGAGCACCTGCAGGCGCTCGCCAGGGCGCAGCAGATCAGCCTGCCCAAGCGCCTGCGCGGCGACAAGGCCGATGCCGCGGCCCTCAAGGAGGCGATCGTGCAAGGCATCATCGCCCGCCACGCGGACTGGCAGGCAGCGTCCTAGACTAGGGCTGGCCGGGGGCGTCGTCGTTCCCCAGGAGGGCACGCGATCCAACGCCCGAGGGGTGTTTGGCCCGGCCGCCACCTCCCGCAGCCGCGTCGTCGGCGTTGCGTGCCTTGCCGGCATGGCCGCGCTTGGCGGAAAGGGTAGTTTCACCGGGCTTGCCGTCGACCATGCGGGCTCCGGAATCGAAGCTTGCGAACATACGCTCCGCTGCCGCAAGCGACGACATGTGCTCATCGGCGATCGATACTGCTGCCGCCATTGTCAGCACCACGGCGACGGCGACAGGGAGACGATTTTGACGAGCCATTGCCTTCTCCGTTGTGGCGGAGAACGGGCAACCACCGGCTGTTGCTGTTGGTTCCGCCCACCGGCGGGCGCGCGACAGCGCGTCGCGCGCGGTGGCGGACGCCGGCATTTTTCCCGCCTCGGCAGGTACGTGGAGCTAATCGGACCTGGAAGCCGGCTTCCTGGTCGCCGTCCTGGCCCTGGTCCTCGCCTTCGCCTTGGAGGCGGCCTTGGTCTTGGTGGCTTTGGCTCGCCGCTTGCCCTTGGACCTGACAACGCGGGGCTTGCCGTTGCCGCAGACCCACGAGATGACCGCGCGGCGGATGCTGACGGCGCCACGCGGATTGGCTGCCTGCGGCAAGGTGTCGAGGCTCTCCGTGCCCAGCATCGCCTTCCACGCCACGGTCTGGAAACCGTGCTCCAGCAGGTTCGCGGCGCGGGTGCTGCGTGCCTTGCCCGTGGTCTCGCCCAGCACCACAGCCACGAGCTTCTGGCCGTTGCGGTGGGCGCTTGCGACCAGATTATATCCGGCGTCGCAGATGAAGCCGGTCTTCATGCCGTCGGCGCCCTCGTAGGAATTGAGCAGCGGATTGTGATTGCGGATGACGCGCTTGCCGACGTGTATCTCCTCCAGCGACCACCAATGCTCGTAGCTCGGGAAATCGTGCACGACGGCGGTCACCAGCCGGGCGAGGTCGCGGGCGGTCGTCACCTGCTCCGCTGCGGGCAGGCCATTGGGATTGACGAAGTTGGTGCGCGTCATGCCAAGCCGCTTGGCGGTGGCATTCATGCGCACGGCGAATGCGTCCTGCGAGCCGGCCACCGCCTCGCCCAGCATCACCGCTGCGTCGTTCGCCGACTTGACGATCAGCGCCTGCAGCGTCGTCTCAACGGTGAGCTTGCTGCCGACCGGCAGACCGAGACGGCTCGGCGGCTGGCTATGTGCGAGCTCGGAAACGACAATGTCGTCGTCGAGCTTCAACTTGCCGTCCCTGATCGCCTCGAACACCAGATAGGCAGTCATGATCTTGGTGAGCGACGCCGGGAACCACTGGTCATCCTGGTCCTCGGCATAGAGGACCCTGCCGTTGGTGGGGTCGAACAGCAGCGCCGGGCCGGAGATTGCCGGAGACACGGCGATGGCCGCCGCCGTGACGATCGACAAGAGCTTCATCGACGCCAGCCTCAAGGCCCGCCTGGAGGCCCACATTGTGAATGCAGATACTGCGACTGCCGAGCTCGCCTCTGCGCGCATGCACCCTGTCTCCCACGCGCGCCTGCGGCCCAACTGCCGTCAGTGCGCGGTTTCCACGCGGACCGCCTGCGGCCCCGCCTAAGCGTGCCCGATGATGCGGGCGGCTGGACGGCCCGCGTTTACGATGATGCCCGCCACCACAGCCGCGCGCTTCGGCGCGCACGCAACAAACAAGTCCCCGCCTGCCCGCGGGTCGGTGGGCACATGCCGCTGTCAGTCAGGCAACTGGCGGGAGCCTAACGTCGGCGCCGTGGCTCGTCCAGTTGCGATGCCCAGCGCTGGTAACGAATCCGGCCCGGGCGAGCTTTTCAGCCGCGGTTGGGCTGGTCTTGAGGCCAGCACGTCGCGAAGCCGTGGAGAGGGATGGCCGCATCGGGAGCCCGACGCCGTAATGCCCCTCAAACCGCATCCGGCAGATAGCTCGTATACGCTGGCATCCACATCAGGGCGGCGATGCGCCGGGCGATGGCGGCGTCGTCGGTCGCCGGAGCGAGACCGTCCGCCTGGGCCTGGCGCACCACGGCATGGGCAACTGCGGCGGCGACGCCGCGCAGCTCGGTGACCGGCGGCAACAGGCGCGCATCCGGGTCCCTGGTGGCGCCGGCGGCCGGAGACATCTTCGCCAGCGCCTTGGCGGCGGCCATGAACATGGCATCGGAGATGTTGCGCGCCCCCGCGGCCAGCACGCCAAGGCCGACGCCCGGAAAGATGTAGGAGTTGTTGGTCTGGTCGACGGGGATGGTGCGGTTGCCCCAGCGCACAGGCGGAAACGGGCTGCCCGTGCCGATCAGGGCGCGGCCGTCGGTCCAGGCGATCAGGTCCTGCGGTGTCGCCTCGCAGCGCGAGATCGGGTTCGACAGCGGGAAGATCACCGGCCGCTCCACCGCCGCAGCCATGGCGCGGATCGCCGCCTCCGAGAAGGCACCGTGCTGGCCGGAAGTGCCGATCAGAGCCGTCGGCCTGGCGTTGCGGACCACATCGAGGAGCCCGATCGCTGGCGGGCTCGCCAGGCTCCAATCGGAGACGGCCGCGCGCGACATTACGAACGGCGCCTGTGCCTCCGTGGCCGCCATGCCGTTGACGATCAGGCCATCCTTGTCGATCAGGAAGAAGTGGCGCCGGGCCTCAGCCTCGCTCAATCCCGCCTCGCGCATGGCCGCCAGCAGCAGCGAGGCGATGCCGCAGCCGGCCGAGCCGCCGCCCAGCACGGCGATGCGCTGCTCTGTAAGCGGGACGCCGGTGACGGTGATGGCCGCCATCAGCGTGCCGGCCGCCATCGCCGCCGTGCCCTGGATGTCGTCGTTGAAGGTGCAGAGGCAGTCGCGGGTGCGCCTGAGCAGGCGGGAGGCGTTGGCGCCGGCAAAGTCCTCCCACTGCAACAGCACGTCGGGCCAGCGCTCGCGCACCGCGGCAATGAAGTCGTCTACGAAGGCATCGTACTCCGGTCCGCGGACGCGCTTGTGGCGCCAGCCGACATACACCGGCTCGGCCAGAAGCGCCGCATTGTCGGTGCCGACATCGAGCAGGATCGGCAGCGTATGCGCCGGATGGATGCCGGCACAGGCGGTATAGAGGGCAAGCTTGCCGATCGGGATGCCGATGCCGCCGGCGCCCTGGTCGCCGAGCCCCAGGATGCGCTCGCCATCCGACACGACGATCACGCGCACCGGATCGAGCCTGGGATTGGCCAGAATGTCGCGGATGCGGTGCCGGTTCGGATAGCTCAGGAACAGCCCGCGCGGCTTGCGCCAGATCTCGCTGAAGCGCTGGCAGCCCTCGCCCACGGTGGGCGTATAGACCAGCGGCAGCAGCTCCTCCAGATGGCGCACCAGCAGGGCGTAGAACAGCACCTCGTTGGTGTCCTGCAGCTCGCGCAGGAAGGCGTACCGCTCGAAGTCGGTGGCGAACCGACGCAGCGCCTTGAGGCGGCGGCTGACCTGCTCTTCGAGCGTGCCGACATGCGGCGGCAGCAGGCCGTGCAGCTGGAAGGCGTCGCGCTCGGTCTCGGTGAAGGCGGTGCCCTTGTTGAGAAGCGGCTGGTTGAGGAGATCGATTCCCGTCAGTCCTCCAGCCGTCGGATGCTGAATCGGCTGGGTCATGGCATCGGACTCCCTCAAGGCTTAATGGCGGCGCAGGTGCAGTCGGCTGCCAGGGCTTGGGCACAGCGTAGGTCAGCGCGGCTGCATGGTGAAACGTAGCCGACCTGAGGCAAACGAGCCACTGTGACCAGAGCACTGTAGATCATCGCTTTCACCCGATCTGCCGCTCATGTCCTTCAGATCTCCTCTCCATTCCGGGGTGCCGGTCGTTTGCCCCGTGAATGTCAGGCGGCGCCATCCGATGCGAGACGACGCGCCTATGGCGATATGGCGCCAGGAGAAAAGGGGGATCTAGGTGCGGACACCTTCAGGTTTATTTTCATCATATGAAATCGACATTCGTCCCTGCAAAAGTCGTTGACGCTCAAGGACGCAGGTCTTAATCCGCACTTACCTGATCGGCACGGTGGTCATGAGTGAGTTGTCACAAGCTCCTGCGTCTCCCGAAGGGACACTTGGCAATGGCAGCGAGGCGCCCCGCGCCTCTCTGCATCGTGCCGGAGACGGCACCGCGGACGATGGCAAAAGGCGGCGCGACAGCGTGCAATCGGTCGATCGCGCTTTGGCGCTGATCGATGTGCTCGCCGGATCGGGCGGCAGTCTGCAGCTTACCGAGCTTGCCGAGCGTACCCACCTCAACGTCTCCACCGGGCATCATCTGCTGGCGACGCTGGTGAAGTGGGGCTATGTCGCCCGCGCTCCGGGCCGCCGCTATGCGCTCGGCGCCCGCGGCCTGCACCTGGCGCAGTCGTTCCTCAAGCAGGTCGACCTGCCGCGCCTCGCCCATCCGCACATCGAGCGCATCAGCGACGAGACCGGCGAGACCGTGCACCTCGCGGTGCTGCAGGGAGACACGGTGGTCACCTTGCTCAAGCGCGAGGGCCGGCACGCCGTGCGCGTCGATACCGGGGCGGTTGGTGCGGTCGACGCCGCGCATGCCACGGCCGTCGGAAAGGCGATGCTGGCCTGGCTGCCAGAGCACGAGATCCGACGCATCGTCGCCACGCGGGGCATGCCCCGGTTCACCGCCAATACCATCACCGGCGTCGAGGCTCTGGTCGAGGAGTTACGCCTCGTGCGCCGCCATAGCCACGCCCTGGATCGCGAGGAGCACCAGCCGGGCGTCACCGGCGTCGGCGCCGCCATCCGCAATCACCAGGGTGCCGTGGTCGGAGCCATCAGCGTGGCAGCCCCCACGCTGCGCGCCAGCGAGGCACACCTGAGCCGCATGCGCGACAGCGTGATGGCTGCAGCGCGGGCACTTTCGGCAGAGTTCGGCGAGCAAGCCTCGCAGACCGCCCCTGGGGAGGGGGCGGGACGTTCATAACCAGGAAGGATTGGCGCGATGCATCCGGCTGCGGCCGCGAACGGCAACGGCTTTGCCGTTCCCTCAACCATGAAGGCCTGGGTGCTGAACGGCCCCGGCGATCTGGTTCTCACCGAGAAGCCCGTACCGGTGCCCGGCAAGGCCGAGGTGCTTGTGCGCATCGATGCTGTCGCCATCTGCGCCACCGACCTCGATGTGATCGCCAACGGTCCGCCCGCCATGATCCAGGGCGGGCTGCCGTTCAACAAGGGCTTCACGCCGGGCCACGAGTACATGGGCACCGTGGTGTCGCTCGGCCCCGGCGTGGACGAGTACGCCATTGGCCAGCGCGTAACGGTCGAGATCCACGCCGGCTGCGGACAGTGTAAGCGCTGCCGCGAGGGCATGTATACCTCGTGCCACAACTACGGGCTCAACTACGGCGCCGTCGATAAGGGCCACCGTGCCAACGGCTTCACCACCGACGGCGGCTTCTGCGAGTATCAGGTCAACCACATCAACACGCTGATCCCGATTGTGGACGCCATGTCCGACGAGGAGGCAACGTTGGTCGTCACCGCCGGCACGGCCATGTATGGCCTTACAGAGCTGGGCGGGCTGGTGGCCGGCGAGAGCGTCGTCGTTGTCGGTCCTGGACCCATCGGGCTGCTGGGCGTCGGCGTCGCCAAGGCACTGGGGGCCCAGCCTGTCATCCTGACAGGCACCCGCGACAATCGGTTGCAGACCGGGCTTGAGCTTGGCGCCGACCACGTCGTTAACGTGCGCCGGGAAGATCCGGTCGAGGCCGTGCGTCGGCTCAATGGCGGCAAGGGGGTGGACTATGTGCTTGAGTGCTCGGGCGCGCCGAATGCGCTGAACGAGGCCGCCCGCATGGTCAATCGGGGCGGAAAAATCTGCCTGGCGGCATTCCCCCACGAGCCGGTTCCGGTCGACATTGCTCATATCGTGCGCAATAACATTTACCTCTACGGTATTCGAGGCGAGGGCAAGAGCGCCACGCACCGGGCCGAGGCATTCATGCGGCAAAAGCGTTTCGACGCTGCCAAAATCCATACGCATACTTTCGCATTGGATGATCTTCCCACTGCGTTGCGCTATGCGAAGGATCGGGTGGAGGACGCAATCAAAGTGGTCGTGAAGGCACGCGGAGTTGCCGTGCAACGCGAAGCTGCCGAATAAAAGCATTCGGAATTGCGTACGCCTTGATTCCGGCCAGGGTGTCGTCCATGACCGGTTTCAAGCGTTATGCGGCGTGCCGTCGGGGGGCGCCGTATAATCCAAGTCCCGGGGGGTGCCGGGGGGCTGAAGGCTCCGGGGACTTCGCGAATAGGCGCGGGAAGCAACATTGCGGATGGCACTAAAGACGGAGGAGTAGCATGCAAACTTCGATCCGACGCGTAGCCTTGGCGACGGCCGCCCTGGCATTGATGGCGGCGCCCAGCTTCGCTGACACCACTTTCCCTGCTGGAAAAACCATTGAGCTGGTGACGCTGTTCGGCGCCGCGAGCGCTTCGACCACCACGGCGCGCGAGCTGGCGAAGGGCATGGAGAAGGCGCTTGGCGCACCGGTCGTGATTGCCGACAAGCCGGGCGCCGGCGGCGCCAAGGGCTACATCTATCTCTCGCAGCAGAAGCCCGATGGCTACTCCATCGTCTGGAGCTCGAACTCGATCTCGACCACCTTCCACTCCGGCCAGCTGCCCTTCGACTACAAGGGCTTCGAGCACATTGCTCGGGTCACGGTCGAGAATCCGGCCCTTGCCGTGAAGGCGGATTCACCCTGGAAGTCGCTGAAGGAGCTGATGGACTATGCCAAGGCCAACCCGGGCAAGGTGCGCGTGGGCAACTCAGGCCAGGGCAGCCAGACGCACATCGCCAGCGTGGCGCTGTTCAGCTCGATCGGCGCCAAGGTAATCCCTGTCCACCGCACCGGCGGTCAGGCCACCTCCGACCTGCTTGCCGGCCGCATCGAGGTCGCGGTGCAGTTCCCGCAGGCTGTCGTTCCGCACGTGAAGAGCGGAGACCTGCGCGTGCTGGCTCTGCTGAGCAACATTCCTGACCCCGTGTTTCCGGACGTGAAGTCGGCCAAGGACCTCGGCTACAACATCGACATGCCGCTGTGGCGCGGCATCTCGGCCCCGAAGGGCACGCCCAAGGAGGTGATTGCCAAGCTGCAGGACGCCGTCAAGGTGGCGACCGAGTCGGAGGCCTTCAAGGAGGCCGGCAAGAAGATCGGCTTCACGCCCGCCTATCAGCCGTCCGACGCCTTCACCAAGACGATCGCCGCGGATGACGCGCTCATCGCGAAGGTCATCAAGGAGATCAAGGCCGCCGATAAGACGGCCAAGAAGTAGCACAGCAACACGACCGACTGCCCGGACGGCAGGGATCTCGCTTCAGGAGTGCGATCACGTGACGGATCGTGGCATGTCCGAGGAAGACGAGCAGGGCGCGTGGGCGCGCCCTGTCTCGGCCCGGCTCAGCGAGCTGATCGCAGGCGCGGTGTTGTTGGCGACCGGCCTGTTCTTTGCCTGGTTTTCGCTGGAATTGCCGTTCGGAGACATGGGGCTGCCAGGGCCCGCCTTCTTCCCATTCGCGTTGGGTATCGCCCTGTCTCTGTGCGCACTGGCCATCCTCTTCCAGGTGTGGCGGCATGCGAAAGGGGGCGATGTCATCTACTTTGCGCACCGCGACGTGCTCATCACCGTGGCGGCTCTCATGGGAGTTGCGATCAGCTTCGAGCAAGCAGACTCCTACGTGGTTCTTGGAGGGTTTGCGGCGTCTCTTCTGCTGCTCGTGGCCCGCGCCGCCTGGTGGCGGGTCCTGCTCGGTGCCGTCCTCGGAATGCTTGCGGTTTGGCTGTTCTTTGGGGAAGCGCTCGGCGTCAGGCTGCCGGTTGGCGAGTTCTGGGATGGGCTCTCCATCAGTCTGCACGCCCTCCCCTACGTCAATCAGCAGTAAGGCCCCCGCAGCATGTCCTCCTTCGACCAGTTGATGCATGGATTCGCCGTTGCGCTGACCTGGAAGGGCCTGGCGTACTGCTTCATCGGCTGCTTTTGGGGAACGATCGTCGGCGTTCTGCCGGGCCTCGGCCCGCTCGCCGGCATGGTGCTCCTGCTGCCCCTCACATTTGGGCTCGATCCGGCCACCGGCATCATCATGCTGACCGGCATCTTCTACGGCGCCATGTACGGCGGCTCGACGACCTCGATCCTGGTGCGCATTCCGGGCGAGGCGGCGTCGGTGGTTACCTGTATTGACGGCTATGAGATGGCGCGGCGGGGCCGCGCCGGCCCGGCGCTGATGATCGCGGCCGTCGGCAGCTTCATTGGCGGCACGTTCTCGGTTCTGGGCCTGATGCTGGTGACTCCGCCGCTGTCGCGGGTGATGCTTGCCATCGGCCCGCAGGTCGAGGTGGTGCTGATGATCATGGCCTTGTGCGTCGTCGCCTTCATCTCCGGCGGCTCACGCGTCAAGACCAGCGCCATGATCGTGCTGGGTCTTGCGTTCGGCACCATCGGCCTCGACAAGCTTACCGGCGTGCCGCGCTTCACGTTCGGCAACCTCGGCCTGGCCGACGGGTTGTCCTTCACGGCGCTCGCCATCGGCCTGTTCGGCATCTCCGAGATCCTGCTCAATCTGGAGCGGAGCGAGACCATCAAGGCCATCCGC
>DASURA010000256.1:0-28248 GCA_036280295.1 Hyphomicrobiaceae bacterium | reverse complement strand
CCCCCGGATTCGCAGCATCTGTTCGACATCTACACCTTCACCCACATGCTGCATGCGCCGTTCTACTACCTGCTGATCTGGCTGATCGACCGGGGGCGGCTGTCGGTGGCCAAGCGGCTGGTGCTCGCCGTGATGATCGAGGCCGGCTGGGAGATCTTCGAGAACACGCCCTTCATCATCAACCGCTACCAGGATGGCTCCGCGTCGGACTACACCGGCGATACGATCATCAATTCGGTCGGCGACCTGATGGCGATGATGACGGGCTTCCTGGTCACCGCGTCGATCCCCGCCTGGGCAACCGCGATCCTGTTCGTCGTCACCGAGGTGACGCTCTACGTTCTCATTAAGAACGGCTTCATCCTCGACTTCGCGGGTCTCCTGCTCGGAGCGATCCCGTTCTGACACAGGATCGCCGCGGCCGGACGCCCGGTTGGCCCAGACGAACGAATCATGATCAGAATGCCGCGAACCTTTCATCCGGGACGGCGGCAGTGGCGGATTATCTTGACGGTCTCAACGCCGAGCAGCGATGCGCCGTGGAGCACGGCGTTCCCGGCACCGGGAGCGCCAACGTCGCCGGGCCGTTGCTGATCATCGCCGGTGCCGGCTCGGGCAAGACCAACACGCTGGCGCACCGCGTCGCCCATCTGATCGTCAACGGCGCCAATCCCGCCCGCATGCTGCTGCTCACCTTTTCGCGCCGCGCCGCCGCCGAGATGGAGCGGCGCGTGGAGCGCATTGTCGGGCAGGCGCTGGGCGGCACGCTGACGGGGAGCGCGATCGGCTGGTCCGGCACTTTTCACGCAGTCGGGGCGCGGCTGCTGCGCCTCTACGCGCACGCCATCGGCCTCGATCCCGGCTTCACCATCCACGACCGCGAGGATTCGGCCGATCTCATCAGCCTGGTGCGCCATGACCTGGGGCTGTCGGAAAAAGCCGAGCGGTTCCCGCTCAAGGCCACCTGCCTTGGCATCTATTCGCGCGCCGTCAACGCCGCCGAGCCGCTTGACGTCGTGCTGGGCAGGCAATTCCCGTGGTGCGCCCAATGGGAGGAGGAGCTGCGCGCCCTGTTCGAGGGTTACGTGGCGGCGAAGCAGCGCCAGCACGTGCTCGACTATGACGACCTCCTTCTCTATTGGGCCGAGCTGATGCAGGTGCCGGCGCTGGCCGCCGACATCGGCGCACTGTTCGACCATGTGCTGGTTGACGAGTACCAGGATACGAATGCCCTGCAGGCGTCGATCCTGCGCGGCCTCAAGCCCGATGGCGCCGGCCTCACCGTCGTCGGCGACGACGCCCAGGCCATCTACGGTTTCCGCGCCGCCACGGTGCGCAACATCCTCGACTTTCCGCAGCAGTTCGCGCCGCCGGCCGCGGTGGTGACGCTGGAGCAGAATTACCGCTCGACACCGCAGATCCTGGACGCCGCCAATGCCGTGATCGGCCTCGCGCGCGAGCGCTTCACCAAGACCCTGCGCTCGGAGCGCAACGCGGGACACAAGCCGGCGTTGATGACCGTGCTCGACGACGTGGCGCAGGTCAGCTTGGTCGCTGCCAGCATCCTGGAGCGGCGCGAGGCCGGCGTGGCGCTCAAGGAGCAGGCGGTCCTGTTCCGCACCGCGCATCACAGCGCCATGCTGGAGATCGAGCTGACCCGCCGCAAGATCCCGTTCGTCAAGTATGGCGGCCTCAAGTTCATCGAGGCGGCGCACGTGAAGGACATGCTCGCCGTCCTGCGCTGGGCCGAGAACCCGGCCGATCGCGTCACCGGCTTTCGCGTGCTACAGCTGATCGACGGCATCGGCGCGTCCACTGCCGGCAAGGCGCTCGATGCGATGGCCGGGCGCCATCCGGTGGATGCGCTCGCAACCTTCCGGCCGCCGGCGAAGACGGTGCCGGCGTGGCGGGAGCTGGTGCTCCTGCTCCAGCGCCTCGATGACAAGGCCGATGCCGGGCGCTGCGAGTGGCCGGCGGAGATCGACCTGGTGCGGCAATGGTACCAGCCGCACCTGGAGAGCCGCTACGACGACGCCGTCGTGCGCGCCGGAGATCTTGACCAGCTCGGGCGCATCGCCATGGGCTACCCGTCGCGGGCGCGATTCCTCGCCGATCTTGCGCTCGATCCGCCAGAGGCGACCAGCGACGAGGCGGGCGTTCCGAGCCGCGACGAGGACTACCTGATCCTCTCCACCATCCACTCGGCCAAGGGGCAGGAGTGGAAGGCCGTCTATGTGCTCAACGCCGTCGATGGCTGCATCCCCTCGGACATGGCGACTGGCAGCGCCGAGGAGATCGAGGAGGAGCGCCGCCTGCTCTACGTCGCCATGACCCGCGCCAGGGACCGGCTGATGCTGGTGCTGCCGCAGCGCTTCTACACGCACCAGCAGCCCAAGCGCGGCGACCGGCATGTCTACGCCGCCCGCACCCGCTTCATTCCGGGCAGCATCCTTGGGGGCTTCGAGACCGGATTCTGGTCCAGTGCTGGCCGCGCCGAAGTTGCGCCGCCTTCACCCCCCATCGCTATCGACGTTGGCGCACGCTTGCGCCAGCGCTGGCAGCGCACGGGGACATGAGGTTGCCAGATCCGGCCTATTTTGCCGGCGTCTTTTCCTTGATGTCCTTCCCCTTGGCCGGCTTGGCGGCCACATCCAGTATCTTGGCGCAGTGGCGCGTGATGTAGCGATTGGCGTTCTTGCGCATCTGGCGGTGGAAGATACCGAAGGTATCGGCGAGCTGGGCGGCGGTCTTGACGGTAAGGGTGATGCTTGCAGGCCCATCGACCTTTTTCAGGCGTACCCAGATCTTGTGGACCTTGCCGTTGCGGAACTCGATCTTGGGGGCCACCACCGCAGTCACCTTCTCCGGCTTGCCGTTCTCCTCCACCACGCAGGCCGCGGTGAGGCGCGGTGAACGGAAGGTCATGTGCTCCTTCGTCATGGCCGCCACGAGGGTCGCGCGGCTCAGATTGATCTCCACCGAGCAGCGCGCATCGCCGAAGCCCCAGCTCAGCTGCTGGCTGTCAGCCTCCTTGATCTTCGATCTCGCCCAGGTCTTGGTGAGCGCGCATTTGAGGTCCGGGCCCACCGGGCTCCTGCTCAGCAGGATCGCACACAGGCGCTTGTCGCAATCCTGGATCGCGGCCTCCTCGCCTTTGCCCTCCTCCAGCGCCCGCGCCATCCCCGGCGCGACGCCAACGCCGGCCGCCAGGACAGCCATGGCGGCAGCGAGGGGGAGCAGGCGCGCGGCCCGCGGCTTGGCAACGCGGAGGAGCATGGGTTCTGCCTTCATCTGAGACTGGCGCCGGCGCCAGTCGACCAAACCCGGCATCCGATGCCAAGTCTGGGACAAGAGTGGGGCAAATGAGATCACAGGTTATAGGTTTCAGGGTTCAGGTTTCGGGGTCTACAAGGGCTCGCCAATAGACGAAGAAGAGGCTTGGTGATGCAAACCGTCACGCTGAACTCCGGCGACAAGGTCCCCGTGCTCGGCCTCGGCACCTGGCGCATGGGCGAGCGCGCCTCGGAGCGGGCGACAGAGGTGGCGGCGATCCGCCTCGGCCTGGAGCTCGGGCTCACGCTGATCGACACCGCCGAGATGTACGGCGACGGCGTTGCCGAGGAGGAGGTGGCGGAAGCGATCGCCGGCTCTGGAGCAGGCCGGCGAGACGGCCTCTTCATCGTCAGCAAGGTCTATCCGCACAATGCCTCGCGCGCCGGCACCATCGCCGCCTGCGAGCGCAGCCTGAAGCGGCTCAAGACCGACCGCCTCGACCTTTATCTGCTGCACTGGCGCGGCTCGGTGCCACTCGCAGAGACGGTAGCGGCGTTCGAGCGGCTCAAGGCCGACGGCAAGATCCGCAACTGGGGCGTCAGCAACCTTGATACCGCCGATATGGCCGAGCTGGCCGCCGTGCCGAGTGGCGGCAACTGCGCGGCGAACCAGGTGCTCTACCACCTCGGCTCGCGCGGCATCGAGTGGCAGCTGCTCGACACCTGCCAGAAGGCCCAAATCGTTGTGATGGCCTACTCTCCGCTCGGCCAGGGGCCGCTGCTCAGGAAGCCTGCTCTCAAAAAGGTTGCCGACAAGCACGGCGTCGATCCCGGCGCCGTCGCGCTTGCCTGGGTGCTGCGCCATCCCGGCATCGTCACCATCCCCAAGGCGGTGGCTCCTGAGCACGTGCGCGCCAACCTGAAGGCGCTCGACGTGCAGCTCGACGCCGACGACCTCAAGGCTCTTGATGCCGCCTTCCCGCCGCCGCAGCGGGCGGTGCCGCTGGATATGACATAAGCGCTGCCATTACCGCCCATCATTCGTCGCCTGCCGTCCTGGCTGCAACGGCCACCACCCTCGCGAGCACCAGTCTCGCGACCGCAGCCATGAATTTGTAATCCAACGTGTCCGGCGTATCGGAGGCGCGGTGGTAGTGCGGATTGCGGAATTCCGACGTGTCCGTCCACATGATGCAAGGGATGCCGGCTTCCCAGAACGGTGCGTGGTCGCTGCGGTTGAGGTGCGGAAAAGCCTTTTCGAGCCCAAGATAGACCTTCAAAGCGGCAACTGGCACATCGCGGATGTCGCGAGCTGCGAGCGTCAACAACTCCTCGGCAATGCCATTGGAATTTCGGTTCGCCAGCAGCGCCAGAAAGTCGCCGACGTCCCGCGCGCCGAGGATAGGCAGGCCCGGAGGCATGGCTTGCGACCCAGGAGCATGATCGCGGTAGCCCACCATCTCCAGGATGTGGGCTTCCCGAATGCACCACTCGGACTGAGCGGTGATATCGGCCACGAACTCGCTGCTGCCCAAGAGGCCATCCTCCTCGCGATTGAAGAGGACGATCATCGCCGGACCCAGGCTGTGCTTCCGGATCAGGCGGGCGCACTCAAGGCAGACCGCAACTGCGCTGGCATTATCGTCGGCGCCGGGGGTGCCGGGGACGGAATCATAGTGCGCACCGAGCAGAATGTGCGGCCCGGCTGCAGCCGGGTGGCTCGTCATCACCACGCTATCAAACCTGCCGTGCAAGGACGGGGCATAGCCCAGGCCCCGCGCGTGCTCCATCAGCAGGTCTCTCGCCCTGCGGCTTGCGCCCCGCTCGCGTACATAGTGGCGCGGGAACGCCAGGGCTTCGACACTGGCGCGAAGGTTCTTCGACGACACCGCACGCAGCACCTTCGCAACGCTGGCATCGGCAACAACGGGCGGGTGGCCATGTGAGTGCTTAACCTTCATGGCGCCGACCATTGAGCCTTCGTGGGGCGGCAATACGGCCTGCGCTCAGCTCGACCCAGCATCGTCCACCAGCATCCCCGCCACCATCTCTCCGATGGCCAGCGACGATGTCAGCCCCGGGCTCTCGATGCCGTAGAGCGCCACCATCCCTGGCAAGCCGTGCGTCTCAGGTCCGTGGATGGCGAAGTCGGGCACCGGCTCGCCCTCGCGGTAGAGCTTGGGGCGGATGCCGGTGTAGTCCGGATGCAGACGACTGGCGTCGAGGTCCGGGTAGTAGCTGCGGATGAAGTCGAGGAACTTCGCAAGCTTGGCCGGCTCGAAGCTGTAGTCGATCTCCGGCATCCACTCGATATCGGGTCCGAACTTGCAGCGCCCGCCGATGTCCACCGTGGCGTGCAGGCCGAGCCACGCGCCGTCGGGCATCGGATAGATGTGGCGCTTGAACGGCGACGGGCCGGAGAGCGCGTAATACTGCCCCTTGGCATAGTACGTCTCCGGCACCGCATAGCCCGCACCATAGCTCAGCGTCCGCCCGAGCTTGGAAGCGTGCAATCCGGCGGAAAGCACCAGCCTTCGGCAGGTGATCGCGCCCGGTGCCTCGCCGCCGGTGATGAGGCGGTAGAGCAAGGCACCGGTGCGCTCGATGCGCTCGACCGGGCACCGCAGCACCACCGAGCCGCCGCCGGCCTCGATATGGCCCTGCAGCGCCAGCATGTAGCCGTGGCTGTCGAGGATGCCCGTGGACGGCGAGATCAGCGCCGCGACGCAGGCGAGCCCCGGCTCCAGCGCGCGCGCTTCAACGGCATCGACGGGCACAAGGTCGGTGACGCCGTTCCTCGCCGCGGTCTCCCTGATGGCGGCCAGCTTGGGCAGCTGGCTCTCGTGCGTGGCCACCAGGAGCTTGCCGCAGCGCGCGTGGCCGATATCATTCTCGGCGCAGAAGCGATAGAGCAGCTCCTTGCCGCCCACGCACAGCTTCGCCCGCAGGCTGCCCGGCGGATAGTAGAGCCCGGCATGGATCACCTCGCTGTTGCGCGAGGATGTCTCCGATCCGATCAGCGCATGCTGCTCCAGCACCATCACCTCGTGGCCGGCGATTGCCAGCGCCCGCGCAACCGCCAGCCCGACGGCGCCGGCGCCGACGACAATGGTTTCAACGTCCGCAGTCATCTTCTCCTCACCTTGCAACGCGGTGCCTGCAGCCGCGTGCGGAACCGCCAATCGCGGTCGACGCAGCTTTTGCCTTGCAAAGAACAAAAATAGAACTTAGCTTGAACCGAAGAGGGATAGTCAGTCGTCTGGATCGAGCCATGAATGCATGGACCATTGATGCCGGGGTCATGGAAACGCTCGTTGCCTTCGTGGCTGGAGGTGCGGCCGGGGCAGTGGCGGGCTGGATACTCACTCATATCGTATTGAGCCGTCTCGTGCTCCGCCATTTGCGCGCCGATCTGGCGGTGGCGCAAGCCGACACGAAGGCGCGCTCAGACGAGCTGGCATCCGCCCGCAGCGACGCCGAGGGCTGGCGCGAGCGCTTTCAAGCCGAGCAGCTGGCGCGCACGGCGTTCGAAACCGAGGCGCGCAGAGCGGCCGCCCTGCAGGTCGAGGTGCAGCAGGCGCGGGCGCAGCTGGCAACGGCGATCGCGGACAGGGCGGCGCTGGAGGCGCAACTGCAGGCGTTGGGCGACGCCCATGCCGAGAAGATCGCCCTGCTCACGCAGGTGCGCGGCGAGATCGAGAAAGACTTGAGAACCATCGCCGTCGATGCTTTGCGCGCCAATCAGGGCAGCTTTGTCGAGCTTGCCAACGCGGTGTTCGAGAAGCACAAGCTGCATGCCACCGCCGACCTGGAGGCCCGCCACAAGGCGGTCGAGACCCTGGTGCGGCCGCTGCACGAGACGCTGCAGAGCTATAAGCAGCATGTGGAGGAGCTGGAGCGGGCGCGCGCGCACGCCTACGGCTCCTTGACCGCCGAGATCCGCGGCGTCGTGGCGGCGCAGAACGCGGCGCGCGATGAGACCGCGCGGCTCGTCAACGCGCTGAGGGCCGCGCCCAAGACGCGCGGGCGATGGGGCGAGCAGACGCTGCGCAACGTGCTGGAGCTGTCGGGTCTCAGCGCCTATTGCGACTTCGCGATCGAGCCAAGCTTCGCCCGCGACGACGGCTTGGTACGGCCCGACGTCATCATCCGGCTGCCGGGCAACCGCAGCATCATCGTCGACGCCAAAACGTCGCTGTCGGCCTTCCTGGATGCGGTTGATGCCACCGAGGCGAGCGAGCGCGAGCGCCTGCTCGACCAGCACGCCGCCCAGCTGCGCGCCCATGCGAAGGGCCTGGCCGGCAAGTCCTATCAGGGGCTGATGCTGACGCCGGATTTCGTGGTCATGTTCGTGCCGGGTGACAACTTCTACGCCGCTGCGGTCGAGCGCGACCCCGATCTGTTCGAGGATGCTGCGGCCCAGGGCGTCGTCATCGTCACGCCGGCGACGCTGATCGCGCTTGCCAAAGCCGTCGCATTCGGCTGGCGCCAGGAGAAGGTGGCCGAGAACGCACAAGCCGTGCATGCCCTCGGCCGAGAGCTGTATCGGCGCATGGCCAAGATGACAGATTATGTCACCCGCTGCGGCGATGCTCTGGACCGTTCGGTGCAGCACTACAACCAGCTGGTCGGCAGCCTTGAGCATTCGGTGATGCCGCAGGCGCGCCGCTTCAATGAGCTGGAGGTGGAGGGCACCGGAACCGAGCTTCCGCTGCTGCGGCCGATCGAGGCGCAGGCGCGCCTCCTGCGGCCGGATCCGGGCTCGACTGGCCCGTCCCTGCCGCCGGCCGACGGCAACGCGCAAGCCGCCTGAACCTGCGTGCAGGACGGGGCCTGCCGCCCTCCCGTGAGCGCCGGTGGGAAGAGCGGGGGGAAGCATACACCTGCCCAAGTACCGGCGAGCGACTCAGCTTACACATGCCATGACCGTTGCAAGGAGGGGCGCATGACAATCCAGCCCAAGGCATTCACCGCACATATCCATTCGCCGGGCGATGTCTGCCCGTTGTGCGAGCAGCCGATCGCCCAGGATATCGCGCGACGGATCGACAGCCGGCTACGCGAACAGCACGAAGATGCAGTCGCGCAGGTTCGCGCCGAGATGGAGACGGCCACCAGGCAGGCGGTCGCCGAGGCGCGGGCACAGGCGGAAGCCGCTGCCGCGGCCAGCCTCGCCGACATCCAGGCGCGGCTCGGCCAAGCCGAGCGCGCGCGCGCCGAGCAGGCGGCTGCGGCCGAGCACGCGATCACCGCAGCGCGCAGCGAGGCCAAGGCGCAGGCGGAGGCCGCCGCCATGGCCGCGCTCGCCGACGTCCAGGCGCGTCTCGCGCAGGCCGAGCAGGCGCGCGCCGGCGTGGCTGCTGCGGCCGAGCAGGCCGTTGCCGCCGCCCGCACTGAGGCGAGGATGCAGGCGGAAGCCGCCGCGACGGCGCGCATGGCCGACGTTCAGGCCCGGCTTGCCGAGGCCGAGCGCGCGCGCGCCGAGCTGGCGGCTACGGCCGAGCAGGCGATGGCGGCGGCGCGCAGCGAGGCCAAGGCGCAGGCCGAGGCGGCCGCCATGGCCGCGCTGGCCGAGACGCAGGCGCGGCTGGCCGCGGCCGAGCAGGCGCGGGCGGCGGCAGCCGGCGAGGTCGCAGCCTTGAAGGCCGGCCAAGAGTCTGCCGTCGCGGCGCGGATTGCCGAGATGCAGGAGGGTCTCCTTCGCCAGAAGGAGGATCTGCAGCGCGAGAACGAGAAGGCGATCCTCGCCGAGAAGTCCAAGGTGCTGAAGCTCACGGCAGACCTGGCCGACCTGCAGCGCAAGCTGGAAGGCAAGACCGCACACGAGCTGGGCGAGGGCTCCGAGATCGACCTCTTCGAGCAGCTGCGGTCCGCGTTCGAAACGGACCGCATCCAGCGCGTGCCCAAGGGCGTCAACGGCGCCGATGTGATCCACGAGGTGATCCACAACGGCCGCACCTGCGGCAAGATCATCTACGACGCCAAGAACCGCGACGCCTGGCAGAACAACTTCGCTGTCAAGCTCAACGCAGACAAGCTGGCGCAAGGGGCCGATCACGCCATCCTGTCCAGCAACAAGTTCCCCAGGGACAAGCGCGAGATCCATCTGCAGGATGGGGTGATCGTCGCCAACCCGGCGCGCGTCTCGGCCATTGTCGAGATCCTGCGCGACCAGCTGGTCCGCCTGCACGAGCTGCGCGTCTCCAACGAGGAGCGCGGCAGCAAGACCGAGGAGCTCTACACCTTCATCACCTCGGAGCACTGCAAGCAGCTGATCGCCCAGGTGGAGACGCAGGCCGGCAAGATGCTGGAGCTCGAAACGAAGGAGCAGGAGGCGCACCGCCGCCTGTGGGACGCGCGCAAGAAGCTGATCAACTCGGTGCAGAAGGCGCGCAGCGACCTGTCGTTCGAGATCGACCGCATCATCGGTACGGCCGGCAACGGCGCCGACGATGACGACCTCCTGGTCTGATGCTTGCATCAACCAACGCGCTGGCAGAGATCCCACGCGCGAAGCGACATGAAGCGAGGCGGGATGACGAGATAACTGCGTCCGTTGCCCAGCCAAGCGCTGCGGCAGTGCCACAGCGAGGCGTCCGTGGCCTCGGCACCGGCGATGCGGAGGGCACGGGGAAACCATGCGCGCATCTGCTCGCCCGGCACCTCGCCGCAGGTTTATCCACGCATCGATACAATCGATGCGGCCGCCATGCATGATGGCTTATGGGTCGGTTTCCGTGCGGTTTGCGGTTTGCCTGGGGGGGGGCTGGAATGGTGACCTTCTCAGCCCGGCCGCTCAGGGTTGTCGCCGTGCTCGCGGCCGTCTGACGGCCTTGGGGCAAGGCCGACATCGCGAAGCGATGCTCCGCGTCGACGGGGCGGGTACTATTGCTGGCGCGTGAAGTTGTCGTGCTTCTGTAGCTCGTCAACTGTGAGCTTCTTTGTGGACGGATGGGCTGGGTGGAAGCTGGGTCGCCGTGGGCTCCGTAATGGCTCAGGTTGCTCGCTCGCGCAGTCCCGGGTGCTTAAGGGCACGGCCTTTCGACGTGCCCTTTGCGCCTTTCCGGCATAAGAGCTCTTCGGCAGCGCGCGCAGAAGGGGTCAAGGGTGGCCGCTGCGATGCTCTCTCCTCGCGCGCCGATGGCTCCAGGCCATCACTTTACGCCTTCGAGCACGATGCCATCCTCATCGCTGCCGGAAGATCGTGCCCCAAGCGGTGGTGTAAGAGCGCCAGTTATGGCCTGAGCTCGTTGGTGGGCCCGGGCCGTGGCTCAGGCCGCGGCGATGCGCCTGGGCTTGGCCTTGGGATCATCGCTCAGACCCTCGAGCGTTTCCAGGCTCATGTAGCGGCGCTGCACAGCCCATTCGTCGTTCTGCTCGAGCAGCAGCGCGCCGACTAGGCGCACGATGGCGGCCTCGTTGGGGAAGATCGCCACCACGTCGGTGCGCCGCTTGATCTCGCCGTTGAGGCGCTCCAGCGGGTTGGTGGAGTGGATCTGCGTCCAGTGCTCCTTGGGGAAGCTCATGTGCGCGAGCACGTCGTCCTCGGCCTCGTCCATGAGATCGGCAAGCTTGGGGAAGCGGGCTCTCAGCCGGCTCGGCACGGCGCGCCATTCCGCGCTGGCCGCCTTTTGCGTCTCCTGGGTGAAGGCGGTGCGGATGGCGGCGGCCACCATCTGGCGTTGCTTGGCCCCGACGTGCGCCAGCGCGTTCCTCATGAAGTGCACGCGGCAGCGCTGCCAAGTGGCGCTGAGCACCTTGGCGGCCGCCGCCTTGAGGCCCTCGTGCGCGTCCGAGATCACGAGCTTCACGCCCCTCAAGCCGCGCCGCGTCAGCGAGCGCAGGAACTTGGTCCAGAACGGCTCCGCCTCCGACGGGCCCACCGCCATCCCCAGCACCTCGCGCCGGCCGTCGGTGTTGACCGCGACAGCGATTATCACGGCAACGGAGACGATCCTCCCGGCCTCGCGCACCTTCACGTAGGTGGCGTCGATCCACAGGTAGGGCCAGCTGCCCTCGATCGGGCGCGACAGGAACGCACTGACGTGCTCGTCGATTTCACTGCACAGCCGCGACACTTGGCTCTTGGAGATGCCCGTCATGCCCATGGCCTTGACCAGGTCGTCGACCGAGCGCGTCGACACGCCGTATACGTAGGCCTCCTGGATCACCGCCGTCAGTGCCTTCTCGGAGGCACGCCGCGGCTCCAGGAAGGCCGGAAAGTAGCTGCCTTTCCTGAGCTTGGGGATCTCCAGATCGACCGTACCGACGCGCGTGCCCCAGGCGCGCTGGCGGTAGCCGTTGCGATGAGTGAGGCGTGCCGGCGACCGCTCGCCGTGTGCAGCGCCGGTCAGGCTCTCAACCTCCAGCTCCATCATGCGGTTGGCGACGTAGGCCATCATCTCCCTGAGGAGATCGTCGTCGGAGCCCTTCTCAATGAGCGCCTTCAGGGTCATTCTGTCGATCGTCATGGTCCGCTCTCTTGGTTGCGTTTGGAAGTTCGCAACCCGAGCCAACCTCGATTCGGACCATGACAGCTCCCCTCTACCGGCGCCGCTGTGGACACCCTGGGGAAAAGGCTTCAAGGGCGTTGCCCTCCGGTCGGCCCGCGGGCCTTCCTCCGTGCAACGCCCCGCCCTCGTCTTTTACACCACGCCCGGGGACGCCAACTGCCATCGCCGGAACCTTGTCGTCATCGGTGTTGTTGCGACGTCAGCCGATGCGGCACCACCCAGATCGATGGCGATCTCGCCGTCGGGATACTCGCGCACCTTGACGTTGGCTCGCACGATGTGCGGACGCAGACGCCCCACAAGCGGCTGCAGCCGACGGCCGTTCCAGGCAACCTAATGTCGTTGCCAACAACACGCTCCTCGACCGCACACAGGATGTCGCGCCACACCTCTTCACGGTCGGGAACGAACGCCGTGTCTTCCTCCTTTGGAGCAGCGGCAAACTGCCGATCGTGCTCCGCACCTTCCGACACGGCACTTCACGATCTACATACCAACGTCAGATCACGAGCTGCCGGCAATCGGCTGGGCGCGTGCTTGATAGACGCATGGCGCGGCGCCACACTGAGCGCCAGGATCACCTGAAACGCCGGGGAGCCCGAAAGCGCGCCGACCTCACGCGCCGGCACTCCGCACTGCACCCAGACATCATCATGACCCGAGTTCACGACCTCCTCGCCGTCTACGCGCCCGCAGACCCCGACGAGCGCCGCTTCAAGGTGCGCATGCTGGCGCTGCTGGCCAACGCGCCGCGTGCGTTCTGGCGCGACACCTTCACGCCAGGCCACTTTACGGGCTCGGGCCTGGTGGCCAGCCGGCAGCACGACAAGGTTCTCCTCATGCGGCACAGGCTCATCGGCCGCTGGATGCAGTTTGGCGGCCATGCAGACGGCGAGACCGACCTTGCCGAGGTGGCCTTGCGCGAGGCGTCAGAGGAAAGCGGCTTCGCGCCAGACCGCTTCACGCTCCGCGGCGGCATCCTCGATATCGATATCCATCCGATCCCGCCTAACGCAGGGAAAGGCGAGCCGGCGCACGAGCATTTCGACGTGCGGTTCCTGCTGGAGCTCGACGACGCTCTGCCGCTGCCGCCCAACCCGGAGGGGCTGGCGCTCCGTTGGCTACCCGTGGCGCACGCGTCCGCCGCAACTGCGGGCGACCCAGGCCTGGTGCGCATGCTGTCCAAGCTGGCGTGCCGCGCTCGGGCGTAGCATCAGGGTGGAGATCGGGAAGGGAATGGAGGAGCAGGGAGCACCACGCAACGCCGCAGCCCGACCCGCATGTGACATTCCGCATTCCCGATCTCAATCTCAACAACCAGCGGCGCAGGAAGATCGCGACTCCACCCAGCAGGCCGGGGCAGCGGGGCGACCAGCCCCCGCACGACGCCGGGCGCTGCCCGGTGCATGAGCAGCCGTCTGCGGCGCCCGTCACGGCAAAGCCGCAGTCTGAAACAACGTCACCCGCAACCCGCCGTGCGAAACCGGTGCGGAGGGCGGCAGGAACGGCAGCCCTGTCGCCTGTGCGAGCGCCGGCTCGCTCGTTACCAGCCCGACGCGCCAGCCGGCGAACCGGGCCAGCAGCGTCTGGCCAAGCGCGCGATGAAGTGCATGCAGCTGCCTCTTGTCGCCGAGACGCGCGCCATACGGCGGATTGACGATGACGAGCCCCGGCAGCCCCGCGGGCGCCACCACTTGGTTGACCGAGCACTGCCGGAAGTCGGTGTAATCGCCAACGCCGGCGCGCTCGGCGTTGGCGCGGGCGATGGCAACCGCGCCGGCATCGCGATCGCTGCCGGCAGACCGCGCGGGCGGCACGCGCTGGCCGCTCGCCTCGCGCATGCGCTGCCAGGCGGCCGGATCGAAGGTCGCCAGCTGCTCAAAGGCGAAGCGCCGCAACCGGCCGGGGTTCAGCCGGGCGGCAATCTCGGCCGCCTCGATCACGAAGGTGCCCGAGCCGCACATCGGATCGAGCACCGGCTCATTGCCGTCGTAGCCGCACTGCCGCAGCAGCAGCGCCGCCATGGTCTCCCGCATTGGCGCCCTGCTCACCGCCTCCTTGTAGCCACGCTTGTGCAGCGGCGCGCCGGAGGTATCGACGGACAGCGTACACAGGTCGTTCTCGATGCGAACCCTGACGAGGACTGGCGCATCGGGCGCCGACGGCGCACCGGTCACCTCGCCGATGGCAGACGCCACCCGCTCGGCCGCGGCACCGGAGTGATAGATGCGCGACCGCGCGCAGGTGGCCTCGACCAGAAACGGCACGTCGCGGCGCAGAACATCGCGCCAGGGCACCGCCCGCGCCTGGCGTCTCAGCTCGTCAAGCTGCCGCGCCCGGAACGAGGCCAGCACGGCCAACACCCGGCCGGCACCGCGAATCCAAAGGTTCGCGCGCCAGACCTCCGGCCACGCCCCCTTGATGGTAACGCCCCCCGGCGCCACTCGGGGCGAGTTGAACCCCTTCCCGCGCACCTCCGCGCACAGCGCTTCCTCCAAACCTGGCACGGCCACCAGGAAGATCTCGAATCGGCGGTCCTTGGTCATGGCCGGCTGTTCATGGCAGGCTACGCTCGTCTCCCGAGTTGGGCGCACGGCTTGCGCTGGAGTCCTTGAACCGGAGCCCTCGAACCGGAGCCCTCGAACCGGAGCCCTCGAACCCGAGCCCTTGAGCCGGAGCCCTTGAGCCGGAGCCCTTGAACCGGAGCCCTTGAACCGGAGCCCTCGAACCGGAGAGTCCCTGAACCGGAGCCCTCGCGCCGAAGTTTCGCCACAACCTGGTCACGCTCCCAGGCCGCTGGCTTTCCGGACACGCCTGCGCGCTTTTATTGACGTTATATCGCCCCGCATTGATCGCACCCGCAGCGATCGGTCCAGCAGTGATCGACCTCGAACAGGCGGTCCCACAAGGGTACCAAGTGCCCCGCCTCGCACACATCCTTGTTCCCGCGCCATGGACGGACCAAGAAAGTTGAAGGCCTCCCAGGTCGCTTGATCTGTTTCGAGCCCTCCTCGGTCAAGCCCTTCCCAGGACTTGACCCTGCTCCGCGGATTCCACACATAATCGCATGCTAAACGAGCTTGGCAAACAAAAAAGCCGTTGATGCTCACCAAACTCCACGCGACCCCATCTTCGACACGCACTTCGCTACTTCATGCATATTCACATCCAAAAATCGTCGACACGGCTATTTTTTGTTTGACCAAAATCGCTAGGTCTGCGATTATGAATAGCTATGAGAGCGACGGAATGGCGTGAGAACTTCACCGCTTGAGGGGGGAGCGACACCAAAAAGAAGAGAGCTCGCGGGCAAGACTCTGCGGAGGGCGATCTTTACGGCTCGAATGCCCGCGCACGCAAATCGATGAAGGCCATGAATGAAGGCCCGTGAATGAAGGCCCGTGGGTGGGGCAGCGCCGCAACGCCCGTGACGTACTTCGCCGCGGCTTTGAAGCTGGTGCCGGCCCTGGCTGGCGAGGGCGTCATGTCGAGATGTGTCGTCGAGACGTGTCCGCCGAGCCGGCGGCGACGGCCCGCTGCGTGCCGTCAGCCGCGGGGGCCGCCGGCAGCCCAACTCGCCCTGGCTGCGGCGCGGGACACGGACTGTGCGGCCGAGGCAATCTCCGCACGAGGGCAGCCGTGCTGGGATTTGACGATCATAACTCGCTGCCGCAGGCGCGGCGTTAAACGGCATCTTTCCTGGCTTCGGCCCCAAGTCGCGGGACATTGGTGGTGCGTAGGCCAGGCGCCGTGTCGGTTCTGCCGAATGCGGCAGACCCTGGCGAGGGACGCGCACACCAGTGAAGACCTTGTCCTCACGACGTGCTGTCGTTACCAGGCCCTGCCATCAAACGTCCTGCGCCGAAGCCCTGTCACCGAGGCCACTTCACCGAGCGCCCCTGCCACCGAACGCCCGCCGCCAAACGCCCTGTCCCTGAATCGCCATCAAGCCATTGAGATCCGCATGACAAAAACCCTTGTGCAACAGCAGTTTGGCGCCCATGCGGGCGCCTATGCCACGTCGGCGGTTCACGCCAAGGGGGCAAGCCTTGGCCGCCTCGTCGAGTTGGTTCGGCCGCAGCGGGACTGGCAGGTGCTTGACATTGCCACCGGCGCCGGTCACACCGCGGCGGCCTTCGCCCCCCACGTCGCCCACGTCATCGCCAGCGATATCACCCGCGAGATGCTGGGCGAGGCACGGAAGCTGGCCAGCGCCAAGGGCCTCCACAACATGGAGACGGCCGTTGCGGACGCCGAGGCGCTCCCCTTCGAGGCGGCGCGCTTCGACCTCGTCACCTGCCGGATCGCCGCCCATCATTTCCCCGACCCGGCCCGCTTTGTCCACGAGGTGCGGCGTGTGCTGAGGCCCGGAGGGACTTTCGCGCTGGTCGACAACATCTCTCCCGATGCCAGTTCCACGCCCGGCTTCTCCGATGCCGATCTGGCTGCGGCCGCCGCCACCTACAACGCCTTCGAGAAGCTGCGCGACCCGAGCCACGGCCGCTGCCTCAGCCTTGCCGAGTGGACGGAGCTCATGACGGCCGCAGGGCTCGCCGTGCTGCACCGGGAGATCCTGCCGAAGGCCATGGAGCTCGCGCCTTGGGCGGCGCGCATGAAAGCCAGCGCCGACACCGTGGCGCGCCTGCACGCACGGCTTGACGAGGCCAGCGCCGCGCTCAAGGCCTTCCTCAAGCCGCGCACCGATGCCGGCGCCGTGTGGTTCAACCTTGACGAGGCGATCATCATTGCCCGCACAGCAGCGTGAGCCGGCGCCCACACTCTTCCAGGCCGCGCTGGCCGACCGATGGGATGCCCTGCCGCCGGCCGTGCAGCGGCTGCACTCGGTGCGGGGGACGGAAAGCTTCACCGGCCGGGCAAGGGTCGTGCGCGGCCGGAGCCCCATTGCCAGGTTGGCGGCGTGGCTGCTCGGTTTTCCCAGGGCCGGGGACGATGTGCCCCTCCGCCTCACCCTCACGTGCCTGCCGCACGGGGAGGCGTGGGAGCGCAGCTTCGACGGCCGGCGCCTTCGGTCCCGGCTGCTGCCGTCACCGCGGCGGTATTGCTACCGTGAGCGATTTGGCGCCTTCACGTTCGAGCAGGCGCTGCCGGTCAAGGATGGGGTGATGCGGTTGCGGGTGCGGCGTGGCTGGCTCCTCGGCGTGCCGCTGCCATCGCTGCTGCTGCCGCGCAGCTGCGCCAGCGAGTGCGCCGTCGACGGCAGGTTCCAGTTCGACATCGGCATCCATCTGCCGGTCAGCGGCGCGCTGATCGTGCGCTATCAGGGGAGCCTTGCCCCGGAGGCGCCGCCGATCGCGGCCGAATGACTGCGCGAGAGGTGGCGTTGAGCGGTCTTGTCGCCCATCACCTGTCAGTTTCTCTTGTGGCCGGATGGCCCGCGGATGGACGCCGGGCGCCACCGTCTGTACAGCCCAGGCAGCGTGCCTACGCTCCCCTGGTGCCTGAGGGCGACGGCCTTTCGACGCCATACTCCGTTCGCAATGAATCGCCGCTCGCGCGGTAGATTGATCGGCACGGGAAATCCTGCAGCGATACGGGCTCAATCGCCTCGCAAGGTTGCGCCTTGGGGTCTGCACCCGCCGATCGCTCAGAAAGAATGTACTGATGACTTTCTCCTCGATCCAAAACTCGGGGCCGAGCAAGGCATCTTCGCTGGGCGTCGCGACCGTCCGCCGATCCTGGGGGTCACACCCTCTTCACCCCCGCCTTCCCATCCTCTGGAACCTCGCCGCCGTCGGCGCACTGGGCGCCGTGGCTGTCAAACCGCATGCCGTGCACGCCCTCGAGAACCGGCACGGGTCGGATCACGAGCCACCTCCGGGCCCGTATCGACGGGTTGAATCGCCGGCGCGTCCCAGCTAGAGTGCGCGCCCATGCAGCAACGCCTTGGCATCGTGATTGCGCGAATTACGGCCCCGGCCGCCTAAGGGCGCCGGGCTGCCGCCGTTCGATATTCGCGTTTCACGTGCAGGGACTGCCTCCCATGACATCGTCTGTTGCCTCCGTTGCCGGCGCGGCCTGCGCCGAGCCTGATACTGTCCGCGCCTACTTCTTCATCTCCGCCCCCGCCGACCCGGGCCTCCTGCCGCGCCTGATCGAGCCGGTGGCGAAGCTCGGCGCCATGCCCACGCGCGTCCACGCCTCACGCGAATCGGGCGATGGCTCCGAGCTGGTCGTCGACCTGCGCCTCGCCGGCGTGGCGCCCCGCACGGCCGAACTGATCGGGCGGGCGCTGCGCGCCGTGGTTGGCGTCCGCCGGGTCAAGGCGGTGGTGGAGCCGGAGGCCAATTGAGGCGCGGCCCGGCCTCGGGTAGGCTGGGCCAGGCGAAAGGCGGACCCAGCCACCAGCTCCGCAGGCCTTGCCGATGCGTTGGGTCTGCGCTGACGCCTGGCCCCGTCAAGAAGCGGCGATGACTGGTAGCGATGACCGGCAGCAACGACTGGAGCAACAGGCAGGCACCGAGCCTTGCGGATCTGGACGGGCTGGCCGCGCTCGCCTGGAGGCGGCTGCCACGCCAATTCCGCGAGCTGTGCGACAACGTCGTGATCCGGGTGGAGGACTTCCCGAGCGACGCCGTGCTGCAGGAGATGGGGCTAGACAGCCCTTTCGATTTGCTCGGGCTGTTCCAGGGCGTCAGCATCGACCGCAAGAGCGTGATGGACCCGTCGGGCCTGCCCAACCTCGTCCATCTGTATCGCCGGCCGATCCTGGACTATTGGGCCGAGCACGAGGAGACGCTGGGAAACCTCGTCGCCCATGTCCTGGTGCACGAGATCGGCCATCACTTCGGGCTCTCGGACGCCGACATGGAGCATATCGAGCGGACGGCGGCGGACTGAGCACGGCGTCGACCGCTCGCCCGGCCACTCCGGCGTCCGAAGGATGAAAGCCGCCATCTTGCCGGCCTGCACACGCCTGCGCCGGGCGAATGCACCCAGTCGACGCGAGGGCCATTCGCCGTCACGCCGTTGGAGAATGGGCATCGCGGCCACACTTTAGCAAAACCCTAACCAGTTTCGTGGCACAGCGGGTTGCAAACCCTCCCGCATGCGGGCAATGGTTGTCGAGCTTCATTATTGGACGAGGCCATGGGGGCAATCCACGTGGGCGGATTTTCGCTGCGGTTCAAGGCACGACGAGGGGCGGCTGCGCTCGTTCTTTTGGGGCTGGCATCACTCGCCCCACCCGTTGAGGCCGGACCGTCGCCGGAGGAGTACATCGCGCGCTCCGGTGGCACCGCCACGTTCGTTCCGTATGGTGAGCTTGAGATCGATGGACGCAAGATCATCTGTGGCCGACGCCCGACCGTGCTCGACGAGAAGCTCGACGACTACGGCGCAGCCTATCCGGGCTTTCTCATCCTCAATCCCAAGCTGCTGGCCAAGGTCGCCCCGGCCGTGAAGCTGTGGGTTCACGCCCATGAGTGTGCGCACCAGTATCGCGGTCCGGACGAGGAGACGGCCGACTGCTTCGCCGTGCAGCGTGGACGGCGGCAGGGCTGGCTGACGCCCGAGGGCCTCGACGAGGTGTGCAACTTCATCGCACCGGCCAAGGGTGACGGCATGCACTTCGCCGGCTCGCACCGCTGCGAGGCCATGCGTCGCTGTTACGCCGATCCGATTCCCAGGTAGTCACCGGGGATCTGCAGGGCAGACGACGAACCGTAAATCCGCCATGGCCCCCTCGGGTCACCTGCTTGGCCACGGCGGATAAGGTTCGCCCCTTGATCGCGCTGCCGGTTTCCAGACACTGCCGCGCGATGGTGCGCACGTCTCGGCGATCACCCTAGCCCGAAGTTCCCCGGCAGATGAAGGCCTCCGGTGCGGGAAGTGACGGTGGAGATGGGCTTTTTGCACGACGAGGCGGTGACGAGCAGGCGTCAATGTAGCCATGTATGCGACGCCGTGACTCAGCCTCGAGCCGGGCAAATCATGGCTTATGTGCGTCATGCACATCGACACGGTCCCGAACCGCAACTCACGGCCCGCCTATCTGCTGCGCGAGAGCTATCGCGAGGACGGGCGCGTCAAGAAGCGGACGCTGGCCAACCTGTCGTCGCTGCCGATCGAGCAGATCGAGACGATCCGGCGTGTCCTGAAGGGGGAGAGGCTCGGGCCAGTCGAGGATAGCCTGGAGGTCGTGCGCTCGCGTGCGCACGGCCACGTCGAGGCGGTGCTCGGCGCCATGCGCCGGCTCGGCTTCGACAAGCTGATCGACCCGAAGGCCTCGCGCGAGCGCACCCTGGTCGCGGCGCTTGTCGCGGGGCGCATCCTGGCACCTGAGGCCAGCAAGCTCGGCATGACGCGGGCGTGGGCCAACACCACGCTGGGCGACGAGCTCGGCCTCGCCGATGCCGACGAGGACGCGCTCTACGCGGCCATGGACTGGCTGCTGGAGCGCCAGGAGGCGATCGAGAAGCGGCTTGCCAGGCGGCACCTCAAGGCCGGCGGGCTTGTGCTGTTCGATCTCACGTCGAGCTACTTCGAGGGCGTCACCTGCCCGCTCGCCAAGCTCGGCTACAGCCGTGACGGCAAACGTGGCACGCTGCAGGTCAACTACGGTCTCATGACGGACGATCGCGGCTGCCCGGTGTCGGTCTCGGTGTTCGAGGGCAACGTCGGCGATCCCAAGACACTGCTGCCGCAAGTCGAGAAGGCGAGGAAGGCGTTCGGCCTCGACCGGCTGGTGATGGTCGGCGACCGCGGCATGATCTCCAACGTGCAGGTCGATGCGCTGCGGCACCTCGACGGCGTCGATTGGATCACGGCGCTGAAGAGCGGCGCCATCGCCAAGCTGGCTGAGGCTGGCCAGCTCCAGCTCGACCTGTTCGACGAGCGCAACCTGATCAGCTTTACGCATCCGGATTATCCTGGTGAGCGCCTGATTGCCTGCCGCAATCCGGCGCTGGCCAGGCTCAGGGCCGCGAAGCGGGCCGACCTGATCGCGGCGACGACCCGCGAGCTTGAGAGGGTGGCGGCGATGGTGTCGGGTGGCCGCCTCAAGGGAGCGGGCAGGATCGGCCTCAGGGCCGGGCAGGTGGCCAACAAATACAAGGTCCGCAAGCACTTCAAGATCGAGATCGGCGATGCCGCGCTCGGCTTCAAGGTCGACGAGGGGAGCGTGGCCGCAGAAGCTGCGCTCGACGGCCTCTACGTCATCCGCACCAGTGCCGGGCCGGACGCCATGAGCGACGCCGAGACGGTGCTCAACTACAAGCGCCTGGCCGAGGTGGAGCGCGCCTTCCGTACCCTGAAGGGCATCGATTTGCAGGTGCGCCCGATCCGCCACCGGCTGGAGACGCGGGTGCGCGCCCACATCCTCCTCAGCATGCTCGCCTACTACGTCGAGTGGCACATGATTGAGGCGTGGGCGCCGCTGACGTTCAAGGATGAGGCCGAGATCGGGGCCGCGCGGCTGGCCGATCCCGTGGCGCCGGCCGAGCGCTCGCCGGCGGCGCTCGACAAGGTGCACACGCGCACGCTGCCCGACGGCACCCCGGCGATGAGCTTCCGCCAGCTCCTGGAGCATCTCGCGACCATCGTGCGCAACACGGTGCAGCCCCGCAGTGCCCGCCCCGGCGAGGCCGCCTTCTTCCTCACCACCCGTCCCGACGCCAAGCAGCAACAGGCCCTCGACCTGATCGCCGCCATCACCGCGTAGCCAGTACCGCCCGTCCAACTTCAACATCAACGCGTTGAAGCATAAGGGGATTGTGGCTGGCGGTAGGGGGAACTTCGGTCTAGCCGCGCATGCCGCCGGTCCGCACCACGCGGGGCAACGGGTCATCCATGGATGCCGCTGAATCGTGGGCACTGGCGGGCGCGGCAATGGCCGGGGTAACCCGCTGGGCAGCGCCTCTGAGCGCCAGACGTTGCGCCATGCCCGTGCCGAGGAACCAGGCGTCGATCAGGTCCAGCTCGTCGGCATTGAGGTTGAGGCCCTGGCCGCGGCAGCGGGCGACCACGAAGGTGCGGAACCGGCTCGCAAACAGATCGGCAGAGACGCCCTGCTCGAACCAGGGATCCGCCTCGCTCACCACCTCCAGCACGAAGCGCGCGTCGTCGCGGCTCACCTCGATGCCCCGCTCCTGGGCGCGGCGGGTGATGTTGCTCAGCGTCTCGCCTTCGAACGGATCATGCTCGTCGATCTCGCCGGCCATGATCTCGAACAGCGCCCGATACTCCTGTGGGGCCAACGGCGGTGCCTGGCAGGCCTCCTGGATGCGCGCAATCGACTGCTGGATCGGGCTCGGCGGCTCAAGCCGCTGCGGCATCGCCGCCTCGGCGCGTGGCGCACCTGCCGGCGAAGGTGCCGCCGCGTTGGGGCGCGGCGCGGCCGTCGGCGCATCGGCGCGCTCGGCCGTCGCCTCGGCGCGGGCAGCCGCCTGCACAGGGCCGGGCATGCCGTCCATGCGGCCGTCCATCTCCGGCTGTCGCGGCGCCGGCGCAGGCTCCGCATAGCCACGCGCCCGCGCAGCGCCCAGCTCGGCGCCGGATGCAGGCATGGCGTCGTGCTCGTTGAGAGCGGCCCGCGTCGAGCCCGGCTGCGGCGGCGCAGGGGCGGCCTCGGCCGCAGGCCGCACCGGCTCCGTCTCTGTGAACATCAGCCGGTCGCCGCGGTGGCGCCTGGCGTCGAACACCAGATACGGCGGCTCGCCGGTCAGCCTGATCTCATCCGGCAGTTCGCGGCGCAGCAGCTCGCGGAAGCTGCCGGCGCCGGCCCATCCGGTGGCAATGGTGCGCTCGTGGCCGAGCGCACGCAGCGCGCGGTCGGCCAGCGCCTCGAGCGGCACCGGCGTGGCGGACGCGCGCACGCCGGCGATCACCTCGGACAGGATCTCGCGGCGGACATCCTCGATGCGCGACTTGGGTGCGCCGCCGGCCTGCTCACGGGCGCCGTCGCCCGGATCGCCGGCCAGGATCAGATCGATCAGCGCCGCCTCGCGCACCTCGCCATCGCAGATGGCGGTATACGGCGCGGCAGTGAAGTCGTTGGCGAAGACGACGGTGCGCCGCGCATGGGCGCGCAGGCGGATCAGCACCGGCGTGAAGTCGGCATCGCCGGACATGATGATGAACTCGTCGAAGTAGGTGTCATGCAGCAGCAGGTCGCGGATATCCATCACCATGCGGATATCGGCGGAGTTCTTGAGCTGCGCGGTGAGTGGCGGGCAGTCGATCACCTCGAACCCGGCGCGCAGGAAATGATGCCGCACGAACGGAAACGAGCTCATGTCCGTGGAGTTGTCGTGGGCGTTGCGCCGCGGCACCGGGTTGCCGTAGCAGCGGTTCATGACGATGCGGCGCGGCGTGGAGCCGAACGAGGCGTTGGTGGCGGTGATGAGATTGCCGCCTTCGATTTCCCGCAGCCAGCGCATGGACTCCTTGGCGAAGCGCTTGGCGGCCTCCTCGCTCTTGCGCTTCAGCGACAGATAGATGTTGTCGTAGTCGACAAACACCGCGCTGAGGCAAGGCCCGCCCGAATCCCGCTTCATTCCCGCTTCCCTCGACCTGCCACCGGCGTCACGCGGGGCCACCGCCCTGCCACACATGCAAAAACTGAGTCGCGCAGGGGCTGCAAGGCGTAGGACGACAAACCCGTGTAGCGTCAACATGAATGCGCCGCGAAGGGGCGCTCTACGGCTCGAATCCCGCTGGTGCCATCTCGAAACCGGCGAACTCGAAGCCGGGCGACACGGTGCACCCCACCAGCGTCCACGCGCCCAGGCTCTGCGCCTGCTGCCAACTCCGCGCCGGCACCACCGCCTGCGGCCGCTCGCCGGCCACCAGATCGATGCCAAGAGGGACGTCGCGCCGGCCGGTTGCATCCGCAATGCTCAGCAGCAGCGGCGCCCCGCCGTGCCAGTGCCAGATCTCAGCCGCGTCAACTCGGTGCCAGCGCGAGATCTCTCCGGCCTGCAGCAGGAAGTAGATTGCGGTGGAATGCGCCCGCCCCGATGCCGCCCCCGCCGCGTCGCGGAACGTCTCGCGATAGTGCCCACCCTCCGGGTGCGGCTTCAGATCGAGGAGACGGATGATGTCGGCTGCGGTCATGTCCCCATCGTCCGCTATCTCTCCTTCCTGGAACCTTCGTCGATCCGCTCCAAGTGCCGCGCATACCTCTCGTCCGCAGTCGAGATCAGCCAGTCGAAGAAGCGTGCGCCGTCCATCCCTGACGTGTCGCCTGCAAGGAGCAAGATCGCCTGACGCAGCGGGTCGAAAGCGGCTACGATGCTCGCAATGGCTAGAACCTGTTCTTCCGCTCCCGTATCTCCGCGAACACCTCCCACTCCGGCCGCCCCTCCATGCCGAGCCGCTTCTGGATCGCCGGCACGTGCGGGCGCAAGAAAGGGTTGGTCTCCAGTTCCAGGCCGATCGTGGTGGGCAGCGTCGCCTTGCCGGCGGCGCGCAGGGCATCCACCTCCTTGGCACGCCCAACCAGGGCGGCGTTGTCGGGCTCGATGGTGAGGGCGAAGCGCGCGTTGGCCTGGGTGTACTCGTGGCCGCAATAGACAGCGGTATCTTTGGGCAGCGCCATCAGCTTCTTGAGCGAGCTCCACATCATCTGGGGCGTGCCCTCGATCACCCGGCCGCAGCCCATGGCAAAAAGGGTGTCGCCGCAGAACGCTACCTTGGCACTCGGGATGACATAGTTGACCTGTCCCAGGGTGTGCCCCGGCGTTTCCAGAACCTCGACTTTGTGCGAGCCGAAGGCGATGCTGTCGCCCTCGCCAACCGCCTCATCGATGCCGGGAATCTTGCCGGCCTCGCCGCGCGGACCGACAATCGTGCAACCGGTTTCGCGCTTGAGCTGCGAATGGCCGCCGACGTGGTCATGATGATGGTGCGTAGTGAGAATATGCGTCAGTCGCCAGCCCTTCTCGGCCAGCGCGGCGCTCACCTTGTCGGCCTCGGGCGCATCGATTGCGGCGGTGAGAAGCGCCTCAGGATCGTGGATCAGCACGCCGAAATTGTCCGACAGGCAGGGAAACTGGTGGATCTGGAGGGCCGCCATGGATTTTACTCTCCTGCATCTGCTTGGTTTCTGGCTGCCGCACAGGCTACACTGGAGCCGCCGATTCCTTCAATTCCGTCGACCCTCAAGGTGGCCCTGAACGTCTCCTCTATCGTCCATGCAGCACGACGTCGTCGGACTTCGCGATTTCTACACCCGGCCGCTGGGCGGCATCGTGCGCCGCCTGCTGACGCAGCGCATCCGCTCACGCTGGCGCAGCGCCCGCGGCCGCGACCTGATCGGCCTCGGCTTTGCCGTGCCCTACATCGGCATGTTCCGCGACGACGCCGAGCACCTGGCCGCGCTGATGCCGGCGCACCAGGGCGCGCTGGTGTGGCCGCAGTCGGGCAACGTGCTCTCGGTGCTGGTCGACGAGGTGATGCTGCCGCTGCCCGACGCTTCGGTCGATCTCCTGCTGTGCGTGCATTGCCTGGAGGTGGCCGAAGCGACCCGGCCGATGCTGCGCGAGATGTGGCGCGTGCTGGCGCCGGAGGGGCGGCTGTTGCTGATTGTGCCCAACCGGCGCGGCTTGTGGGCGCGCTTCGATACGACACCGTTCGGCCACGGCCAGCCCTACAGCCGCGGCCAGCTGGAGAAGCTGCTGGCGGAGGCGCTGTTCACGCCGCTCGAATGGACGACCGCCCTCTACATGCCGCCGCTCAACCGCTACTGGGCGGTGCGCTGGGCCACCTTCTTCGAGCGCATGGGCGCCAGGCTATGGCCTGGCTTTGCCGGCGTCATCATCGTCGAGGCGCGGAAGGAGCTTATGGGCGCGGTGCCGAAGACCGTCGTGGCGAAGGGCAAGCGCAAGCCGGTCCCGGCGACGGAAGGGGCCGGCCCGGTCATACCGCGCGTTCCCTCTCCCCCTTGCGGAGGGTTAGTCAAACTTCTGGGCGATAGTGCAGGCACATCACGGTATGGCGTACCTTCGCCTGTAAGCCCGACCTCGGATGCTTGAGATCGACATAAAATGAAAGCTGGCAATACGAACACCAGTTACTGCCAACTACGCGTTTGGTCGCAACCAGCCGACGCTGCAACTTCTGCATGATTTCCAGCGGGTCCGACCTAAACGTATAGACAATTAGCGCTCCTCGACATGTCCGCGCAGGCATGTACCTAGTTGTTAGCTGAAGCAGACCTTTCATCAGCCAGAGAAAGCCTCGTCCATCAAAAATCTTTGCCTCTGCAACCCACTTAAGTCTTCTGTGACGAATAACGATATCTGCGTGTCCGCCCATCATAGAATCGTGGTCAACTTGCAAGCATTTCGATCTTAGCGAAACGACAAGCAGATTGGTAATTTGGTCTTCATTGAATCCTTGTGCGTGCTGTGGGTTTTCTTCGACGATCCGGATCGCGTCATGAAGCTCGCGTTCTGCAAACTCCGCTAGCGACTCTTCGCTTTGAACAGCGCCCAGCCTCAAGAACAACTCCCCCGACGGATGCGCCAAGAGATCTTGCACCGTGAAAGGACGTTGCCCCATGTCCGACGCCTCAGCGGTTGAGTTAATGTGCCGAGGTAAAAACAAAAACCGGTATAAGCCTTCTTTCAAATTCTGGGACGCAGTCACCCGTGCGGGGATGGGGAAGGCAATTGTGCTTCCGCGCTTCGATGATTTCCGCTGGCCGGAATACCTCATTCAAGGCACCATCTTCATCCACAAATAAGTACACAACATCGAATATGCCGGACGAAACCAGATAATTAGATGCAAGGACTACGTCTTCATCGACTCCCTCCTTCCCCAACATGGACGCGACTTGCGCAAAAGTATATTGCCTGCCGGCCAGCTCCGCAGGGTCGAAGTGGTGAACAAAGTGCTCGACGCAGCGGGATACGCCCGAAGGGTAGCCCTCGCCTGGCATCAAGAATGTCCAATTCTCTCGCATCACGTCATACAATCCGCTCATAGACCGCCCCCATAATCTTAGAAAATTCACTCTCATAAATACATTTAGATATAGTTAGTTCATCCAAGACCGGATGAGCGCTACGGCCAATTGCCTCCGTGCCGTGCAAGGCGAGGACGATGTCGGGCTGTCCGATGATCGTTACCCCGGGAAATTGTGCTTCGAGGTCATACGGCGTAATTGACTCGTCATCAGCTCCGTTTGCTTGGTACGCGGCTCGGTGCGTGGGGTCACTCCTTACGTCACCATGCGGCTTGCGTTCGTCGCGTGCTATACCACTCGATCCAACGTAACCAAATTTTGTGATTCGGACTTTTGCGCCATCATTGCCATCATCTATTTTTAAGAGATTTCGTATTGATGGATAAAGATTCATTTGTCGCTTTAGATACGGCCTATCCGTGATCTCTGTAAATTTTTGAATTATACGATGATGAGCGTCATTGATTTCGTGCACTCTGAGTGATCGTTCTTCATTCGCAAATGTGTCGACTCGAACTTCGATGAAATTAAAGTTCTTATGGACGGCGACAACGTCGAAGGCATGCCTACGCTCGATGCTGATCGCGAGTATTTCGTGTGACTGACGAAGAGTCTCAGCGAGCTCGTCATTGCCCGCCTTTAACGCTCTGGCAACAAGCTCGCGGTCGATTTCATGGCGAATCGATATTTCCTTGTTGGAGGCAAACACAACGTAAAGGACGCCATCTGTATTAACTGTAGCTACCACCTCAGGCTGGTTCGGCTCGACATCTGCCAAGCCGTCCTGAGTAAGGCTGTAGGGGTAGCGGCGAGTAAGCGCGGAAGTGACGTCTCTGGCTTTTTCGGCTGCGCTTGCTATTAAATCCAGGCTTCGATCTTCGGATTGATATACGCGAACATTCTTATCTCCACAAAGAATGTGGTTTCTCAGTGCATCCAGGAGACGATCTTGAACGTCGCCGTTGATGTCAGGCAACTTAGCGAGCGTTCGCTCCCAGCCCAACGGGGAGGCCGCAGTGCTTAAAGAGCGCTGCGGCGACACGCCAGGGCACTCTTGCTTGGAGGCTTGCAATGGGGTCACGTGGGGACATTGGCGCTCTCGCGTGAGTTCCCGCCGAGGATATGACCATCACGCCTTGGGTCAACTGACTCTCAGATGGCTCCTACGATCGAGCATATGTTCCCAATTTGTTTCGAGTGTGACCGTTTTTGAAATATTATTGAGTGATGCGGTTTAGCAACATTCGCCTATGGCAGACTGGAAGCATTGTCTGTTGTCAGACTTCCAGGGGAACGCGGACGCGATCCGGTCGCGTCACGCCATGCCCTTCCGTGTCAGCATGAACACTGCCTTCTCGCCCAGCAGGTTGTGCGCCGTCAGCGGCACCCAGGTGCCGAGCTTGCGTCCGGCCGAGTTGAAGGCCACCGATCGCTCGACGCGGGCGCCCACCCCGCGGCACAGCTCGGAGAAGTCCTTGATGGTGCACAGGTGCACGTTTGGGGTGACGTACCAATCCTCGGGCAGGTTCTCCGT